>NZ_UPZP01000072.1 GCF_900538805.1 uncultured Dialister sp. | reverse complement strand
CTGCTTTTATAAGAATTTTTATGCACTGCTTCGTCATGGGACTCCTTAAATAGCTCGCTATTCCCTTTCCCATTCCTTGCATTGCATAAAAATTCTAGAATAAAAGCAGACAACGATTTAATCAGCGCTTCCCTAGGCGGCATTGATATTCATTGCCCGAAGGGCGTCCCTTGAGCGAAGCGAACACAACCTGCCTGCGCCAGCAGGCCACAACCCACGGCGAAGCCGTGCCCCTTTGCGCTCAAAGGGCGGCCTGGCGGCCTTTACAAATCCAGGTTGGTCACTTCCTTGGCGTGTTCTTCGATGAACCGGCGGCGAGGTTCTACCTTGTCTCCCATGAGGATGGTGAAGAGGCGGTCTGCTTCGATGGCGTCGGTGAGTTCCACTTTCAGCATGACCCGCTGTTCCGGGTTCATGGTGGTGTCCCAAAGCTGTTCGGGGTCCATTTCGCCAAGGCCTTTGTAGCGCTGGATGACGCAGCCGTCGCGGCCGATTTCATCAAGCATGCGGTTCTGTTCATCGTCGTCGTAGGTGTAGTATTTCTGCCGTCCCTTACGGATCTGGTAGAGCGGCGGCTGGGCGATGTATACGTGGCCTTCGGTGATTAAGGGCTTCATGTAGCGGTAGAAGAAGGTGAGGAGCAGGGTGCGGATATGGGCACCGTCCACATCGGCATCGGTCATGATGATGATTTTGTAGTAGCGGAGTTTGGTGATGTCAAAGTCTTCGCCTACGCCGGTGCCGAAGGCGGTAATCATGGTGCGGATGGCGTCGGAATTGAGGACTCTGTCCAGTCTTGCTTTTTCTACGTTCAGGATTTTACCGCGGAGAGGCAGGATGGCCTGGTAGCGGCGGTCACGGCCGGACTTGGCGGAGCCGCCGGCGGAGTCCCCTTCGACGATGTAGATTTCCGTAAATTTCGGGTCTTTCTCCGTGCAGTCCGCTAGTTTGCCGGGGAGGCTGGATACTTCCAGGGCGTTCTTGCGGCGGGTGAGTTCCCGGGCTCTCCTGGCGGCTTCCCTGGCCCGGCTGGCGGTGATGCCTTTTTCCACAATGGCCCGGGCTTCCTGGGGATGTTCTTCCAGGTAGGTCTTCAGGCCTTCGGAAACGATGTTGTCCACAATGCTCTTGACTTCCAGATTTCCCAGTTTGGTCTTCGTCTGGCCTTCGAACTGGGGGTTCGGCACTTTCACGGAAATGACGCAGGTGAGGCCTTCTCTCACGTCGTCGCCGGAGAGGTTGTCTTCGTTCTGCTTCAGGATGCCGCTCTTTCGAGCATAATCATTGAGCACCCTGGTGAGGGCGGCGCGGAAGCCGGCCAGGTGCATGCCCCCTTCCACGGTGTTAATGTCGTTGACGAAGGTGTACATGTTTTCGCTGTACCCGGTCTGGTACTGCATGGCAATGTCTACGATGACCTTGTCCTTTTCCCCTTCAAAGGCGATAACCGCCGGGTCCACCAGGTCTTTGCCTTCGTTCAGGAACTGGACGAATTCAGTGATGCCGCCGGCATAGTGGAAAACGTCCTGGTGGGTGGCGCCGTCCCGGTTATCCGTTAAGGTGATGGTGAGTCCTTTGTTCAGGAAAGCCAGTTCCCGCATGCGGATTTTCAGGGTTTCATAGTCGAAGTCGATGCCTTCCTTGAAAATCCGGATATCCGGTTTGAAGGTGACGGAGGTGCCGGTTTCATCGGTTTCGCCGTAGGTCCGCATATGTTCCGTCACGTCGCCCCGGGAAAGTTTCATTTCATGGAAATGGCCTTCTCTACGGACGGTGACCTTCATCCATTCGGACAGGGCATTCACCACGGAAATACCTACGCCGTGGAGGCCGCCGGAAATGGGATAGCCGTCGCCGCCGAATTTGCCGCCGGCGTGAAGGACGGTGAGCACCACTTCCATGGCGGGCTTGCCGGTTTCATGCATGCCCGTGGGGATGCCGCGGCCGTTATCGGTGACGGTGCAGCTGCCGTCGTCGTTCAGGGTGACTTCGATGTGAGTGCAGTAGCCTGCCAGCGCTTCATCGATACTGTTATCCACGACTTCATACACCAGATGGTGCAGGCCCCGGGCGGAGGTGGAACCGATGTACATGCCCGGACGGAGGCGTACCGCTTCCAGCCCTTCCAGTACTCGTATATCCTTCGCGCCGTAATCGCTCTTGCCATTCTCTTCTGCATGGCGGGCCTGGATTTCATGAATTTCTTCAGACATAGAACACTCCTTGACAAAAAAATGCAGCGGCCAGGTAAATGGACCACTGCCATTTATATATACTAATATACTTTATATATAGATTATAGCATAAATAAAGGATTTCTGCAGGAAATGGGAGCGGGCTGTTTACCGCCGGACACTGTCATGCTGAGCCCTATTCCTAAATGCAAGGGGGTTCAGGCGCCTTCGGCGCCCGGGTTCTATGGTCCGTGCGCTTCGCGCCGAACCATGGTTTCCGCCCACAGAGCGGGCTGGTTCAGAGGGAGTTATATATGCTGCCTGCGGCAGCGTCCCATGAGCGAAAGCGGACACAACCTTTCTACACAACCTGCGGCGTCAGCCGCACCCCTTCGCGCCCTTTGGGCGCCCCCTTTTGAACCCTTTGAACCTTCTGAACCCGACTGAGAAGTATTACTGTCCCACTGTCCCACTAGTTCACTAGCCCACTAGCCCACTAGCCCACTAGCTCACTTGCCCCCCATACAGCCGTCTGTCCCCAATTTCATAAGATATGGTACAATAAAAAAATAGGCATATTCTATTTTTACCATGCAAGAGGAATCCTATGAAAAAATTTCTATTTCTTCTAATCATACTGGGTGTGGCCGTATACTGGGGCATGTCCCAGGGCGACGACCTGAGCCGCCAGGCGAAGGCCTCCCATGGCGGCGCCGTGGCTGCCCGGCCGGTGAAGCCGGAAAAGGAGGAGAAGGGAATCATTGCGGAAGTGAAGGACACCGTGTCCACCCTGATTTCCGGCATGTCCTCCTCCCCCACGGCCCAGGGCACCGTGGAGAAGACGGAGAAGGCATCCCCTTCAACCGTGGTGAAGGAAAAGGCAGAGGCCGGCACGGTCCGCGAGAAATGGGACGACGTGGCCCATTTCAAAGAGGCTTTGGAGTCTCGGGTGCACAGGGAGAAGTTTGTGCCCTATGACAAGATACCGGACCTTCTGAAGAAGGGTATCATTGCCACCGAAGACCGGCGGTACTACGACCACGGGGCGGTGGACATCATCGGCGTAGGCCGGGCTTTCATCACCAATTCCATGGCCGGGGAAACCCTGGAAGGGGGAAGCACCATTGCCCAGCAGACGGTGAAGAACATTTTCCTTTCCAATGAACGGACCATGACGAGAAAGCTGGAGGAACTGGCGCTGGCGGTGCAGCTGGAACGGAATTATTCCAAGGAGGAAATCCTGGAGCTCTATCTCAATACCATTTATTTCGGCCATGGTGCCTACGGTGTAGGGGAAGCGAGCCGGGTGTATTTCGGAAAGGCGCCGAAGGATCTTGACCTTTCCCAGTGCGCCATGCTGGCAGGGCTGCCCCAGGCGCCTTCTGCCTACGACCCCATCAGCCATCCCCAGGAAGGGGCGAAGCGCATGACCACGGTGCTGGCCCTCATGGCCCAGGAAGGCTATATTACGCCGGAGGAGGCGGCGAAATCCGCCATGCACCTGTGGCTGAAATAATCCGCAGGCCCGGGAAGAAACGGTGCGGCCCCGGCAGACAAGCAGACTTCAGACAGGCTGCTGCCGTTTGAAAAATTTCAAGAAATATAAGACAAAGGAGTCGTGGGGAACAGGGCGGTAAGGAAATGAAATTTCTTTACCGCCCTGCCTTTTCATCGTTTCCGGCGGCGAGTATAATAAAGGAATGCAAATCTGAAATCGTTTGACAGGAGAGAGTTTTTATGGAATCTTTAACTTTCATCATCATTGCAGTCATTATTACGTCCATCGGTTTCCTCATCGGCTACCAGATGATACGGCTGCAGAAGAACGTGGCCCGCATCGTGGACCAGATTATTGAGCACCACAAGGGGGACCGGAGCTTCAGAGATAAGGAATTTATCCACTATTTCAAAGCCGGCGGCAATATCTGGCTCTCTGCCATGGATGACAAGTTCAAGAAAATGCTGTCCATGCAGAAATACACCGCCATGGCGGCTATGGCAGTGGCCGTGGTCATCATCGCCCTTTCTATTGTGCAGAATGTGTATCCCCTGGCGGCCTATCCGGTGCTGCTCATCCTCTTTCTGGGGAAGAACCTGCTTGATTTCAAGAGCGTAGCTTCCGATGACAAGACGAACAGCAGAAACGCCGTAGAATACTACAAGAAGGCCTATCCCGAAGATGCTTCCGCCAAGAACAGCGGCGAAGGCAAGACCGCTGACAAACTGGCAGGCTGGTTCCTTATCGCCAAGAGAATTGCCATCCGCACCGGTAAACTGGGCACCGGCAGCAAAGCCGCCGCTTCCCAGGGCGAAGAAGTAAGACCTTCCCGGGCCATCCGGAGAGGCAGCCCCGGACGAACCATCCAGAGACGGAGAGGCAGAAGATAATAAAAACGTGAAATCAGGAAATTCTGGTTTCACGTTTTTTGATGGATATTATTTCTTCCTCACAGAATCCGGCGGAACCTGTTCCTCGCCAAGCCTTTTCAATGTTTCCGCATTCTTGCTGGCGGTGAGGATGTAGAGGAAATCCTCTGCCTGGAGCCGGATGTCCGGGTCCGGAATCACGCTCTGGCCGTGACGCTTGAGGTCGATGATGATGGTCTGCCTCATGCGGGGCACATCCCGGATTTTCTTTCCCTCCAGAATGGAACCGCTTCCCACCGGCACTTCCACAATATTTCTCTCTTCCTCACAGGTCTTATCGGGCTTGGTGGAGAGGGATTTCTTGAGGAGGGCATCGTAGATGGGCTCGCCCTTCAGGAGTTCCGCCGTAATGTAGGCCACCGCACTTCCCAGGGCCAGGGCCATGAGGTGGCCGAAGTCGCCGGTCATTTCCAGGATGAGGAGGGTGCCGGTGATGGGGGAGCGGACGCTGGCAGCAAAGAGGGACACCATGCCGATGATGATGATATTGGGCGTATAGATTTCATTGATGAAATCCAGGGACACCAGCACATTGGCCTCCACGCTCCCCAAAAGGGCGCCGATGACGAGAAGGGGCAGGAAGAAGCCGCCGGGCACGCCGCAGCCATAGCTGATGAGGGTGAAAATATATTTCCCGAAAAGAAGGAGCAGCAGAAAGGAAAGGCTGTTGAAACGGCCCGCTGCCAGCTGGTCCACCAGGGTATTGCCGCCGCCCAGCACCTGGGGCAGGAAGAATCCCAGAAGGCAGGCGGAAAAGAGGGCAAAAAGGATTTTTACATACTGGTTTTTGAAAACGGGAAGATTATAAAAGCTGCCGGTATGAAGAAGGCCGTAGTTGAAGAGAATGCCAGCAAAACCGGCGGAAATGGCAATGAGCACCACCAGCCCCAGATGTTCTGTGGGCATGGGCACCAGGTTGATGAAATGGAAACTGGTGCTTCGCCCGAAGAAGAAATGGGTGACAATGGTGGCGGTGATGGCGCTGGTCATGGTGGGTAGGAGCACGGCGCCGGAGAAATTTCGGTGCAGTTCTTCCAGCGCAAACATCATGCCCGCCAGGGGCGCATTGAAAGCGGCCGCCAAACCGGCACTGGCGCCGCTGGTGATGAGGTAGCGCTCTTCCATGCGGGTGCGGCCCAGGAAACGGGAAATCCCCTGGCCTGCCACAGCGCCGATCTGGATGGAAGGCCCCTCCCTTCCCAGGGAAAGACCGGCGCCGATGCCCAGGGCACCGGCAATGATTTTCACCCAGAGAATGCGGAACCATTTCATTTTATACAGCCCCAGAATAACCCCTTTCACCTGGGGAATGCCGGAGCCTCCCGCCATGGGGGCATAGAGACACATGCGGTACAGGAGAAATCCCGTCACCACAAGGGCCGCGCCCCACAGAAGAAGAGGAACGAAATTTTCCTTCGCAGTGGCAGGAATGAGAAAGGCATTGTACACAAAAATGCGAAGCGCCTCCGCCTCTCCCAGAAGGAAACGGAAAAGGCTGATGCAGAGCCCGCCGAAAATGCCGACGAATATGCCTTCTATAAACAGACGGAGGCGGAATTTATGCCAGTTATCCAGGGCAACATAGGTTTCAAAGAGCTGCCTGCTTAATGACTGGGAAGAAGGATCTTCTTTCATGATAGGCCTCCTTTGGGATAGTGTATTAGGGAGCTGGTGAGCTGGTGAGCTGGTGAGCTGGTGGGCTGGTGGGCTAGTGGGACGGTGGGACAGTGGGGCTGTCGGCTTTCCGCTGTCCGCTTACCGTGGACCATGGGCTGTATTCCCGAAAGAAAGAGGGTTCAGGCGCCTTCGGCGCCCGGGTTCAAGCCGCCGTCGGGCTGTCGCCCTGGGCGTCCTGGGTTCAGCCCGGAATCGGCTCCGCCTTCCGGGCTGGTTCAGAGGAAGTTATAAAGCCCACTCCGTGGAGGCAGGGTGGGCGCCGGAGGCGCCATTTTATAATGCGCCCGAAGGGCGCCACCACCACCCTCTGAACCCGCCCGCTAAAAGCGGGCAGAACCTTTTGAACCCTCTGAACCCTCACGCCCAAAGGGCGTGTCCATGAACCCGGGCCGGAAAGCGCCCCCTTACAAATCCACCTGGTACGTGAGCACCGCATCGATGGCGGACACTGCGTTTTCCCAGCTGGTGATGGTGTCCTTCATTTCATGTTCATAGAATTCATCATCAATATATTTCATGTTGATTTTCACATTAATAATGGAAGCCTGGATGCAGGCGATGGCGCTCTGGGCAGCCATGATGGAATCGCTGAGGGCGTTTTTATTTCCCTTCAGCAGAAGATTCGTGAAGCTGGGGAGAAGTTCGCTCATGGTCTGGGCCATCTGCCGGGGAACGGCAATGGCTTTCTTGAAGGCTTCCAGCTGCTTCTCCTGCCGCTCTTCCAGAGGAAGATTCCGGATGGAACGGAGAGTTTCCATGAGCTCCAGGAAATTGGCGGCGTCTTCATCCATGAGATCCAGGAAAATGGAACGGGCCATATTGAATACCGCCGCATACTCCCCTGCCTTTTCATGAAACTGGGCGTAGTTCTTATTGGACTCGGTGAGATGGCATACCATCTCCGCCAGGGCGCAGGCCTGGGCACCCAGAAGTCCCGCAGCCGCACCGCCGCCGGGGGCCGGAGACCGGCTTCCCAGGTCATCCAGAAAATCATTAATCGTTCTTTCACGGAAAGCTTTCTTTTCCATACACATACACCTCGATGTTCAGATTACCCACGCGCTGCCGCAGTGGTTTGTTTACTATTATACACGGATTGGGGAAAGTTTCCTATGGAGATGAAACGCAATGGCGCCATGCCGGATGGGAAACCATTTGCGAATAGTTTCCTGTCGGTATGAAACGCAATGGCGCCATGCCGTTCTGTCATTTCGAGCGGAGCGAATCGGAGTCGAGAAATCTCCGGTCGAATAGTTTCCTGCTGAGATGAAACGCAATGGAGCCATGCCGGATGGGAAACCATACGCGAAAAGTTTCCTGCCGTGATGAAACGCAATGGCGCCATGCCGGACAGGAAACCATTCGCGAGAAGTTTCCTATGGAGATGAAAAGCAATGGAGCCATGCCGGATAGGAAACTGTACGCGAATAGTTTCCTGTCGGTATGAAACGCAATGGAGCCATGCCGTTCTGTCATTTCGAGCGGAGCGGAGTCGAGAAATCTCCGGTCGAAAAGTTTCCTGCCGTGATGAAACGTAGCGGCACCATGTCGGATAGGAAACTATACGCAAAAAGTTTCCTGCCGCGATGAAGCACGATGGTATCATGCCGGACAGGAAACTATATGCGAATAGTTTCCTGCTGAGATGAAATGCAATGGAGCTATGCCGGACAGGAAACCATTCGCAAAAAGTTTCCTGTTGAGATGAAACGCAATGGAGCCATGCCGGATAGGAACCCATTTGCGAAAAGTTTCCTGCCGGTATGAAACGCAATGGAGCTATGCTGGATAGGAAACCATTTGCGAGAAGTTTCCTGCCGCGATGAAGCACGATGGTATCATGCCGGACAGGAAACTATACGCGAAAGGTTTCCTGTCGGTATGAAACACAGCGGCATCATGTCGGATGGGAAACTGTACGCGAATAGTTTCCTGCCGCGATGAAACACAGTGGAGCTATGCCGGACAGGAAACCATTCGCGAGAAGTTTCCTATGGAGATGAAAAGCAATGGCGCCATGCCGGACGGGAAACCGCCGGGCACCGCCCGGCAGCTGCCCAAATAATTTTCTTGACTCACTTCTATGGATATGGTACAATAAACAACGTCATATGGCGCCTGTCATATGACTCCATATGTGGCGGGTGTGGTGAAGCGGCTAACACGGCGGATTGTGGCTCCGTTATGCGTGGGTTCGAGCCCCACCACTCGCCCCATTTTTTTTTACCTAAAAACAGGGATTCCGGGTGATATAGGCACCGGCTCCTTGATATGGGGGTATCGCCAAGCGGTAAGGCAACGGACTTTGACTCCGTTATCGGTGGTCCGACTCCACCTACCCCTGCCAGTCATCAAATCCTGCAGACAGCCCTCTGCAGGATTTTTTGCGTGGGCCGGAAGGACCGCTGCCCGCTTATCGCTTATCGCTATCCGCTATCCGCCCCACAGTCATTCTGCATCGGTCGGGCGAAGAATCTCGGTACAAGCCGTTAGGGAAGCGCTGATTAAATCGTTATTGGATTTCATTCTTGTATTTTTATTCAATGCAAGGAATCAGTTGACGCGAATAGCGAGCTGTTTAAGGAGACTGATGACGCAGTATTGGATAAAAATACATATGAAATCCGATTCTGCGAATGAATCAGTGCTTCCCTATGCCTCTTTGGCTGATAAATCCCGGTCGGCGCTTTTTTATAATGCGCCCGTAAGGGCACCGCCAAAACCCTCTGAACCTTCCAGCCGACAGGCCGGTCCATCTTAAGAACCTTTTTACGCAGCCCTTCCGCGCAGCCTGCGGCGAAGCCGCGGACCCTGCGCCCGAAGGGCGCTGGACTTCTCCCCAAACCCCGCAGAGCCCCATTTTTTCGGCTCCATAAATCCATAGACATATAAGTAATAAAAATGATTTATGATAATCATAAACTAAATTTTATATATTAATTTTCATCTTCCTCGCCATGTATTATTTATTTCTTCCATGCATTGTGTTAGAATAAAACTATCAAGCGATGTGGTGTTTCTTCATCGGGGACGTCGTGATTTCACATTCCGCAGTTCCGGAAAAGGAAGGGTCCGGAGGAACGCGGTCCCTCATTCCCAATGAAAATCTACGACCCTTTTCAGGGCAGTGAGAGGAGTTCAGGTATTTCATGACTACATTTCAATTCTACCTAGCCGTCATCATCTTCTGTCTCACGTATGTGGGAATCATGTCTGAAAAGTTCCCGAGAACCATCTGCGCATTGGTCGGCGGCGGCGCGATGATTTATGCCGGGTATGTGACTCAGTCGGAAGCCTTTGGGAAATATATCGACTGGAATACCCTTGGCCTTCTGGCAGGCATGATGATTCTGATTTCCGTGGTAAAGAAATCCGGTTTCTTCCGGGTGCTTGCTTTGTGGGCAATGAAAAAGTCCAAGGGGTCCCCGAGGGAGCTTCTGGTGCTCCTGTCCTGCGTGACAGCCGTAGGCGCTTCCCTCATCGATTCTGTCACCGCTGCCCTTCTGATTGCGCCCATGACCATTTCCCTCTGCCGCATGCTGAAGATTTCCCCGGTGCCGGTACTGGTTTCGGAAATCCTCATGTGCAACGTAGGCGGTACGGCTCTCATGATCGGCAACCCGCCGAACGTTATGATTGGTTCTGCCACCCATCTGGATTTCAATGATTTCCTTCTCAATCTGGCTCCGGTGGTTGTCATCACCATCGTGGCAACCCTCATCGGCATCCTCTTTATCTTCAGAAAAGAGCTGCCCCATGGACACCTTCCCCAGGAACAGATTGATGCCATCGATGTCATGTCTGCTGTGGAAGATAAGATGATTTTCAAGCGTTCCCTCATCGTCCTTGGCCTCACCATCGTAGGCTTCGTCCTTCATTCCCGCTTCGGTCTGCAGTCTGCCACCATCGCCATGACCGGCGGCGTGGTTGCCATGCTGGCATGCCATATTAATCCGGAAGATGCCATGAAGGAAGTGGATCTGGATACGCTGTTCTTCTTCATGGGCCTCTTCATCCTGGTAGGCGGCATGGAAAATGCCGGCGTCATCACAGCCATCGCTTCCTGGGGCGTGGCTCTGGCCAACGGGGATAACCACCTCATCACCTACATGATTCTCTGGCTCTCCGGTATTGCTTCTGCATTCATTGATAACATTCCCTTCACCGCAACCATGATTCCTCTGATTAAGGATATGCAGGCCCTCATGAACCTGCCCCATGCAGACTACATGTGGTGGGCACTGGCCACCGGCGCCTGCTTCGGCGGCAACGGCACCATGATCGGTGCTTCCCCGAACGTTATCATGGTGGCTATTGCGGCTAAAGAAGGACATAACATTTCCTTCGGCACCTTCATGAAATGGTGCTTCCCGCTGATGATTATGTCCCTTATCGTCACCAGCATCTACATCGAAGTCCGCTACTTCATGCTGGCCGGTATGTAATAGAAAATAAGGGGTACCATCATAATCCACCTGAAAGGGCCTGCCTTTTGGCAGGCCTTTTCTCATGGGTAAAATAGGGGAAATGGAGATAAATTGCACTGAATCGATAAAACTGGATTGACAAGAACAGGACGATGTTATAAAATGGACAAAAATAGATTTAAATGTGTCGATTCGTCATGCCTCATGGGCCGTTAAGTCTATGAAATATAATTATAAAATGTAATGAAGAATCAGCTGTTTAGAAAAGGGGTTTATTATGGATTTCCAACCGAGCTATAAAGAGTTTGCCACTATTTTCAAGGCGCTTTCCGACGAGACCCGTCTCCGGGTTGTGGATATGCTGTCCTGCCGTGAAATGTCGGCCTGCGACATTCTGTCAAATTTCACCCTGTCCCAGTCCACCCTGTCCTATCATATGAAGATCCTGATTGAGGCTAAAGTGGTGAATGCCAGAAGAGAGGGCCTGTGGACCAAGTATTCCATTAACGATGATACCTTCAATAAGATGATGGAGTTCATTCCGGAACTGTACAAAATGAAGGATAAATGCGTGTGCGAACAGATTAAGTACGTCAAAGTCCAGCCTCAGCAGGTTGGCGGAAAAGACGAATTCGGCAACTGATGAACATAGTTGAGACGCATAAAAAAGCCATCCCGCGGGGGATGGCTTTTTTATGCGATTTCGGCGGGTGGCTGTATTCCCGAAGGTTGACGCCCGCTGACGCGGGCGAGGATTGATGGCGCTATTGGGCCTGCGGCCCTCAGCGCCAAGGGTTCTATCCGGGACCGGCTGGCGCCTCCCGGATGTGTTAAGTGCCTGCGGCACAGGGAGTTATATAGTACCACTGCGTTGGCGAGGAAGACGCCCTGCCGGGTGCACAGCGAACACATTTTGTAGGAGTACCAGCGACGCACAAAATGTAGTGAGTCGTTTCCCCTTTAGGGGCGCCTATTTATATGCCGCTTCGCGGCAGCACGAGGTTCGCCGCCGATAGGCGGCATTTATACTGGCGCCGAAAGGCGCCGTACCTCCCCAGTGGAACGGTGCTATATAACTACCCTGGGCCGGAGGCCCTCAAACTGTCCGGAAGGCGAAGCCGATCCCGGACAGAACCCTTGGGGCCCAGGGCCGAAGGCCCGGCGGCCCCATCAACCCTCACGCCCGTAAGGGCGTGTCAACCTTCGGGAATAC
>NZ_UPZP01000071.1 GCF_900538805.1 uncultured Dialister sp. | reverse complement strand
GCGGAATTATAAAACTCATCGCCGCGAAGCGGCGATACCACAACCCTCGGGCCGAAGGCCCGTCAAACTTTAGAACCTTAAGAACCTTCGGGGCCAAAGGCGCCGCCCCCTTTGGTGCTAACGCACCACCTTTCCCCCTAAAGGGGGCACAATAAAATGGGGAGAACCCCTATGAACCCTCACGCCGAAGGCGTGTCCGGGGGGCCGCTCTGCGGTCCCTATTTATACAGTATTCCCAGCAGGGTCCTTGCTTCTTCCACGGTGAGCTGGCCAGGGGCGCTGGCTTCTTTTCCGGCGGCGAAGGTGAGGGGAGCGCCCAGGTTATTTCCTGCCACCCGGGTAAGGACGCCCAGGGGGCCCATGCCTATGGTGATGATGGGTGTGTTCGGGAAGAGTTCTCCCACCCGGGCAGCGGCGTTCATGAGGGCGGCGGTGTCGAGAGGTGTCTTGGGCATAACGGCGATTTTCAGGATATCGGGGCGGAAGGATTTCATATTTTCCAAAGTATCCACGATTTCCATTTCCGAAAGGGCCCTCTTAAATTTGTGATAGCTCATGAGGGTGGGAATCTTCTGCGCCCGGGCCCGGGCCATGAGGATTTTGGTGTCCATGGTTTCGTGGCCGTATTCGATGTCGATGATGTCGGCCCAGTGGGAGGAGAGGATGAGGGAAATGAGGCTCACGTAGTCGCCGCCCGGCGTTTTGTGGACACCGCCCTGGCTCTTGGTGCGGAGGGTGGTGAGAAGGGGCGTGTCCGGGAAACGGGAGCGGATGATGCGGTAGGCCCGGTCCAGGTCGGAGATGGCGCTGAAGTCTTCTTTGTTCAGCAGGTAGTCTACCCGCCATTCCAGCATGTCGGGGCGGCAGCTTTCCAGGGCGGCGCATTCCTTCTCCAGTTCGTCGAAGGATGGGGAAACGAGGGGAACGCAGATCTTTGGCCTGCCTTCGCCGAGAATCATATGTCTCACTTGAATCATAATTTTCTCCTTTCAGGAAATCCGCCAGCTGCGGGGAGCGTGGTTCAGTACTTCACAGCCCTTGTCCGTCACCAGCACCAGGTCCTCCACCCGGACGCCGAAGCGGCCTTCCAGGTAAATCCCCGGTTCGATGGAAAATATCATACCCGGCTGGGCAATGAGGGGCGAAGAAGCGCTTACTTCTCCTTCTTCGTGCTCTTTGAGGCCGATGAAATGGCCAAGCCGGTGGGTGAAGAAGGGACCATAGCCGCCGTCTTCGATGTGTTTTCTGGCGGCCCGGTCCAAATCGGAGAGAGCCATGCCCGGACGCACCAGAGACTCCGCCAGTTCGCCGGCCTCCCGCACCAGGTCATGCACCCGCTTCTGCTCTTCCGTGGGAGTGCCGGTGAAAAAGGTACGGGTCATGTCGGAGCAGTAATGGTCCTTCCGGCAGCCCATGTCAAAGAGCACCACTTCGTTTTTGGACAGCTTCGTGTCATCGGGCATGTGGTGCGGATCGGCGCCGTGGGGGCCGAAGGAAACGATGGGCGGGAAGGAAAAGCCTTCGGCACCTTCCTCTTTATAAATGGAAAGCAGCTTGTCCGCGCATTCCTTCTCTGTAACGCCCACATGAATCCAATGGGAAATCCGCTCCATGGCCCGGTCATTGATGAGAGAGGCCAGGCGCATGGCTTTGATTTCCTCCTCATCCTTCACCGCCCGAAGGCGGTCCACCAGGGGAGAACCGTTGGTAAAGGATAAATCTTTCCGAAGATTCATGAGGGAAAGAAGGAAATGGGAAGGCCAGGTCTTGTCCACGCCGGTCTTCCCATCCGGCAGAAGGGAAGAAAGGAGGGCGATGCCGTCTTCTCCATCGGCAAAGGAAATATCCGCCGGGTTTCCGGTGGCGGCGGCATCCTCCATAGAAAGGCCCATGCCTGACTTCAGTGGAAACAGACGGTTCCGGAGCCAAAAGGCGGGGTCCGCCTTCCGGATGACCAGCACCGTGAGCCGCTCTCCGGGGTGGATGATTTCGCCGGTGAGATAGAAGAGCGCCGCCGTCTCTGAAATGATCAGGGAAGAAAGGCCGCCTGCCGCCAGCCCCTCACGGACAGCGGCCATGCGTTTCTTATATATGTCTTTCATAGTATCACTCCTTAAGACTTTCTTAACTCTATTATATAGGAAATCAAAATTTTTGCTGAGAAAGTTTTTGAGGGGATGACAGATGGAGTGCTGTCGGCGAAGCGCTTACCGATGACGATGGGCTGTATTCCCAAATGCAAGAGGGGGAGGGTTGTGGTGGCGCCCTGTGGGGCGCCATATAAATGCTGCCTGCGGCAGCGCCCCCCCTTTTGGTGGCTGGCGTCACCACCTTTATGGGTGCTTGGCAGTGGTATCAGTCTGAGTTTATGGTAGTAACGAAAAGAAAACCATACAACCGGGCTTCGCCCGGGGAAAACAAGCCAACCGCCCTGACGGGTGATGGAAATGCACCCCTTCTGTCGCCTGTCGGCGACGTCTTCCCCGGAGGGGCAGATTTGCTCTATGCTTACCTGGAGAGACATGTGTCACATTGCAAAGTATCCATTGTCCCACCGCTTCAGCGGGGGGAAGGTGGTGCCGGAAGGCACCAAAGGGGGGGCGGCCGTAGGCCGCTAATCACCGTAATTCTGCTTTTGCCTATGAATCCCAAAGCAGCAAGCCGGACTTAGCCAGAAGCCGGCAGCCGGAAGCCGATTGCTTTTGGCTCTGCATGCAGCGGCTCTTTCCAGCTGACTGGTATTTAATGACAAATGATTCATATGCGGCATGTACCGAGATTCTTCGCCTGCGGCTCAGAATGACTGTGAGGGCGGGAAGGTTATACCGTAACGCTGACTATAAATTGCGGCGCCAGCCGCCACCACAACCTTCAGCCACGCAGTGGCGGTCAAACCTGAGAACCTTAAGAACCTTCGGCCCGCCAGGGCCGTCAACCCTCACGCCGCAGGCGTGTCCAAGGGCCGCGCAGCAGCCCCAAAGTATTTCCCACAAGGAGGAACCATGAAACACCGCATCATTCTATACACCGCCCTTCTGGCGGCAGGAATCCCTGCCTTTTTCGCAGAGGCCCACGGGCCCCATGATCATTGGGGCTATTCCGGAAGGAAGCCGACGATTTACTGCGTCATTCCCGGTCCCCACGGAGAACGGCCGGGGATGGACAAGTACTCCCACTCCGTGGTGCTGGTGTCGGTGGATAGGAATATGAAGCAGAAGGACATGGAGAAACTATGCAGGACCTATGGTTTGTCCATCCTTTACGAATACAAAAATTTCTCCATGTATGCCCTGCAGACGGAGGGGAATCAAAGCGATGAAGAAATGAACCGGCTGGTGGAGGGGCTGGAAAAAGAAAAAGGCATCCTTTCCGCAGAGCGGGACAGGATGCTGGTATTAGATGATAGATGATAGAAGATAGAAGATAGACACTATCCGCTGTCCGCTGTCCGCTATCCGCTTACCGCTATGTGACTGCTCCGCAGTCACCGCTGCCTTACGGCAGCGCCCCCCTTTGGTGGCTGACGCCACCACCTTCCCCCCAGCGAAGCTGGGGGGACAATAATAAAATGGGGAACCTTCTGAACCCGGGGCCGCTGCGCGGCCCCTATTTCATGGCCCCCTCAATCTTTTCCAGATTTTCCCTCATGGTATCCAGGTAGCTTTCGTCGTCTGCCTCTTCCAAAGTGGAGAGGGTCTCTGAACGGGCGCCGGCTTCTTCGGCCAGGGTCCTGGCCAGGGCGGGGTCCATCATTTCTTCGGTGAATATGGTTTTCACATCATGGGCGCGGCAGAAGCGGATGAGGTCTACCAGTTTCCGGGCCGGCGGTTCGCCGGTGGCGAAGGCGTCTTCCACGCTTTCCTGGGTGAGGGAGAAGTCCCTTGCCAGGTAGCCGAAGGCGGCGTGGCCGGTGACCAGTTCCCGCCGGGGCGCGTTTTCCAGCTTAGTCCTGTATTCTGCCTGCAGGCCGTCAATACCGGCGGCGAAGGTTTCGTAGTTTTTCATGAAGAGGTCCCTGTTTTCCGGGGAGGCGGCGATGAGGCCGTCCCGGATGGCACGGGCCTCTTCTTTGGCTTCCGAGAGGCCCAGCCAGGTGTGGGGGTCATAGCTGCCGTGTTCTTCGATTTCTTCTTCGTCTTCCAGAAGGATGGGGGGAATATGTTTCGATGCATTCACGGTGACCAGGTTATCGCTCCCCGCGCTTTGGAGGGCCTTGTCTGCCCAGTGTTCCATGCCCATGCCGTTGTAGACGAAGACCTTTGCCTGCTTCAGTTTCACCAGGTCCACCGCCCGGGGTTCAAAGTCGTGGGGCTCCGTGCCCTCCGGCACCATGACGGTGATGGAAACGGCATCGCCCCCTATGGCTTCTGTGAGTTTTTCCATGGCCGCAAAGGAAACCACCACAGGCACCTTTCCCGTTTCCGGCGGCGGTGCTTCTTTCCCGCAGCCTGCAAGGGCCAGCATGGTAAGGAAGAGGGCCATTTCTTTCTTGCAGTTCCATTTCATAAAAGCACCTGCTTTACAAAAATAGTGAAGAGGAGCAGGAAGGCGGCGGTCAGGGCGGTGACTCCGCCGGGGGCGGCGCCGATGTAGTAGGAAAGGAAGAAGCCGCCCAGAATGGAGAGGAAGCTGTAAAGAAGGGAGGCCAGGAAGGTGGTTTTGAATCCTTTCTTCAGCTGCAGGGCGCTGGCCACGGGGAGGGTAATCATGGAGGTAATCACCAGGATGCCTACGGAGCGGATGGATACGGACACGGCGGCGGCCACGAGGAAGGCGAAGAGGTAGTTCAGCCTTTTCACATGGACGCCGGCAATGCGGGAGGCCTCTTCGTCGTAGGTGATGTAGAGGAGCTGGTGGTAATTGACAATCACCGTCACCACGGCGAAGAGGCTGAGCACCGCGGTGACCGCCATGTCCATGGGGGACACGGTGAGCATGGAGCCGAAGAGGTAGGCGTCGGCGTTGGCGTGCAGGTGGCCGGAGCTGATGAGGGTGATGGCAATGCCTACGGAAATGGAAAGCACAATGGACAGGATGAGGTCCGTGTATTTTTTGAAATACTGACGGAGAAATTCGATGGAAAGTCCTGCCAGGGCGGTGAAGGCAAAGGATACAAGTACCGGGCTTTCCCGGAAGAGGAGGCCCAGGGTGACGCCGGCCAGGGAAGAATGGGCCAGGGTGTCGCCGATCATGGAGTACCGTTTCAGCACGATGAAAATGCCGATGCAGGGGCAGAGGATGGCGATGCAGATGGAAATGAAAAGAGCATTCTGCATGAAATCATAACTGAACATGGCCGCCCTCCTTTTTTATATATTCTTCAATATAATGGGATACGCTGCAGAGATGGCCCCTGCCGCCGTCCACATGGTAGAGGCCGGTGGATACCTTCCCTGCTTCCTCCATATTATGCTCCACCGCCAGCACGGTGAGCGCCTTTTCCCGGTTCAGCCTGGAGAGTTCTCCGTAAATTTCCCGCTGACTCTTTATATCCACGCCGGTGGAGGGCTCATCCAGAACGAGCAGGTCCGGACTTCCCATGAGGGCCCGGGCAATGAGTACCTTCTGGTGCTGTCCGCCGGACAGATTACCCATAAGTTCATGGGCATAATCCTCCATGCCCGTGACGGCCAGGGTATCCCTTATGGAAATGGATTTCAAACGGAGCAGCTTCCCGTAGGAGTGAATCACCTCTTCCACCGTAATGGGAAAGGCGTGGTCCCGGGAGGGCATCTGGGGCACATAGCCCAGGCGGCGGGCCTTTACGGAAATGGTGCCTTTCACTGGCGAGAGGAATCCCAGGATGAGCTTCAAAAGAGTGCTCTTCCCGCTGCCGTTGCTTCCTACAATGGAAATATAGGAACCCTTCGGCACATGGAGGGAAATATCCTCCAGAAGCCAGGGCTCCTTTCCGGTGTAGGAGAAATAAAGATGGTCTATGTCAAGCATGATGTCTCCTTTCTCAAAATAACTGTCCTGTTCTCATCATAGCATAGTCGGCAAGGGGAGGGGGAGAGTAGGAAATGGGGATTGGGGCATGGAGAGTGGGCTGGTAAGAGTCACTATCTGCATGTACCGAGATTCTTCGCTGGCGCTCAGAATGACGGTGCGGGGTGGGAGAATGGCTGCTTCGCAGCCATCCCCTTCCACCGCTCACGCGGTCCCCCTCCGCCCCGGTGGGAAGCGTGTCGCTGGATTCTCAGTCGTCTGCCGACTCCCTACGAATCCAGCTCCCTTGCCACTTGGCAAGCAGGGGGAGGCAAGAACGTAACGCTGACTATAAATTGCGGCGCCAGCCGCCACCACAACCCTCTGAACCCTTTGAACCTTCTGAACCCTTTGAACCCTCACGCCCGAAAGGGCGTGTCCAAGCCGCCACCACAACCCTCGGGCCAAAGGCCCGTCAAACTTAAGAACCTTCGCCCGCTTTGCGGGCGTCAAACCTAAGAACCCGTTCTTCACAACCTTTCTACACAACCTGCCGCCATCAGGCGGCCGCAACCTTCGGCCATTAGGGCCGTCAACCCTCACGCCTAGCGGGTCTAATCACAATAGTCAAAAAAGCAATATATAAATACCGAAAAATATGCAATAGTCAAATAAATAAAAAGAAAAGTCAAAAATATTTTAGCACTCTATTGACAGGAGTGCTAAAAGTGCTATACTATAGTTGTCAGGAGGAAAGGGAGCCCGAAGGGAAACCGGAAAGCCCCCGGACACCTGAACATTATAAAAAATACAAGGAAAGAGGTCTTTGATTATGGGCAGCTTGATTCCATTTGATGGTTTATTCGGTGACAGTGTTCTGGATCATTTCTTTGATGATATTCCTACGGTTTATAAAGATTATGTGGCTGTACCGAAGGTTGATATCGAGGATTTGAAGGACCGCTACGAAATCACCTGCGATATGCCCGGTTTCACCAAAGATGAAATCCATATCAATTACGAAAACGGTATTCTTTCTATTGCCGCTAAACGGGAAGACAAGAAGGAAACCAAGGACGAAGAGAAACATTATATCCGCCACGAAAGAGGGGCCGTTGGATTCTCTCGTCAGTTCTCTGTGAAAGGCATTAAGGAAGACGGCATCAAAGCCAGCCTGAAGGACGGCGTGCTGAAGATTGCTCTTCCGAAAGAGGATCAGAAGAAAGTAGAAGAATCCCATCGGATTTCCATTGACTGATGATTGTAAGTGTTGATTCCTGGTGATGCGAATGAAATTGATACCATCCATGTGACGGGACCTGCCGTTTGAAGCACGGTCAGGCGGCAGGAACCCAATCCTTTATTCCAATTGCTTTTCTTACAAATTATCTCCCTCCCAAATTCATAACTAACCACCCTTTAAGAAGGCCTCCGGAAAGGACATCCCCCCTTTCCGGAGGCCTTTTCTGTATGAGAAAGGGGCTCCTGTAGTATAATAAGGAATATTTCCCTATATAAGGAGGACCTATGGTTTCAGGACAGTGGAACCGGAAGACGGTGAGGGCTTTGTGGCAGCTCACGGCCCGGTATTGGAAGAGCGAAGAAAAGAAGAGCGCCTGGATGTATCTTCTGGGCATTATTATTCTCACCATGGCGGCGGTGTATATGACGCTCCTTTTGAACGACTGGTTCAATGAGTTTTACAGCGCCCTGCAGAATTATGACAGCGAAGCGGTGTACCACGGTCTCATCCGGTTCACCGCCATCGCCTTCGGGCATATCGCCTTTTCCGTGTATGCCTACTATCTGCAGCAGACCCTGGCCCTTCGCTGGCGCCGGTGGATGACGGAGAAATACCTCATCCGCTGGACCTCCCGCCACATGTTTTACCGGCTGGAAATGTTTTCCGGCGGCCGCTCGGATAACCCGGATCAGCGTATTTCCGAAGATATCAATCTCTTCACCACCCGCACCCTGTCCTTCATGTCCGGCCTCCTCCGGGCGGTGACCACCATTTTCTGCTTCATCTTCGTCCTCTGGTCCCTGTCGGAACCCCTGTCCTTTACCCTCTTGGGCATGACCTTCCACATTTACGGCTACCTGGTGTGGACGGCCCTGGCCTATTCGGTGATTGGCACCTGGATTACCCACAGGGTGGGGCACAAACTGGTGGGCCTCAATTTCGTGCAGCAGAAACTGGAGGCGGACTTCCGCTACGCCATGGTGCGGCTCCGTGAAACGTCGGAAAGCGTGGCCTTCTATCACGGCGGCGGAGAGGAAAAGAAAATTCTCTCCGGCCGTTTCCACAAACTTCTGGTGAATACGGTGTACATTATCCGAAAGCAGAAACAGCTCTCCTGGCTCACTAATTCCTATGGCCAGATTGCCATCATCTTCCCCTTCGTAGTGGCGGCGCCAAGATACCTGTCGAAAAATATTTCCCTGGGCGGCCTCATGCAGGTGGCCAACTGCTTCGGCAAGGTGCAGGAATCCATGTCCTACTTCGTGGACGTGTACTCCTCTTTGGCGGAATGGATGTCCTGCGTGGAACGACTGCTCACCTTTGATGAACATATGGACCGCATGCTTCTGGAAACGGAAAAGGAGCAGGGCCGGCTTTCGAGGAAGGAAGGGGAAGCGCTCACCCTGTCCCATGTGGACGTCCGCCTGCCCGACGGGAAAGAGCTTCTGGAAAATATTTCCTGCACCATTCATGAAGGGGAAAAGGTTATCCTCAAGGGCCCTTCGGGCTCCGGCAAATCCACTCTCCTCCGCCTGCTGGCGGGGCTCTGGCCCTTCGGGGACGGAGAAATCGGCCTTCCTCCTTCCGGCGAAACCCTTTTCATCCCCCAGAAACCCTACATGCCCATGGGCACTCTGGAGGAGGCGGCTTTCTATCCCAAGGGGAAAGGAAATCGGGAAGAACTGGTGCAGCTCATGGAGCAGTGCGGCCTCTCCCGCTGGGCCGCCCATTTGGAAGAGGAAGGGGACTGGAGCCACATCCTTTCCCTGGGGGAACAGCAGAAACTGGCCTTCGTCCGCATCTTCCTCACCCGCCCCCGCTGGGTATTCCTTGACGAAGCCACCTCCGCCATGGATGAAGAAACGGAAAACCGCCTCTACGGACTCCTGGTGAGTCTCCCGGGCATCACCGTCATCAGCGTGGGCCATCGGTCGACGCTGGATAAGTACCACAGCCGGGTGCTTCGGATAGAGAACGGCAGGCTGGAGGGGTAAGGGGCGCGGCTTTGCCGCAGGTTGTATAGAAGGGCTGCGTTCGCTGGCGCTCAGGGGGCGGAAATCCGGTTGTCTGATGGCCGCTGTCGGCTGTCGGCTATCGGCTGTCCGCTGTCGGCTGCCTGCTGCCGGCTATCGGCTGTCTGCCCTCCGCTTGTGACTGCGCCGCAGCCCGTAACGCTGACTATAAAACTCATCGCCGCCAAAGGCGGCGATACCACAACCCTCGGGCCGTTAGGCCCGTCAAACCTAAGAACCTTCGTCCGCTTTGCGGGCGTCAAACCTAAGAACCCTTTCGTTTACACCCCCTTCTACACAACCTGCCTGCGCCAGCAGGCCACAACCTGCGGCGGAGCCGCGCACCTTTGAACTCCCTGAACCCTCTGAACCCGGGCCGCGAAGCGGCCCTCTATATACTGCGGCGCCAGCCGCCACCACAACCCTCGGGCCAAAGGCCCGTCAAACCTAAGAACCTTCGTCCGCTTTGCGGGCGTCAAACCTAAGAACCCTTTCACTTACAACCCTTTTCCACAACCCTCTGAGGGGGCCGCTTCGCGGCCCCCTCAGGGGTCTTTTTTTTCATGCGTTAAACGCCAAAACAAACCATGAAATAAAATCATAGCATCATTAAATATTAGCAATACATGAATAAATATTAAATAATTTATTGCTAATAAGAAAATGTAGTGATATACTATTTTCATGAAAAGCCAATGATACCAGCAGAGTGAGACATTCCGCCAGAAGAATGCCGCCGGTATCGTTAGAGATTTAAAGAGCGCTGAGGAAACAGCTCTTTATCTGTTATGAGGGTAAAGTATGCATTGATTGTTGCTATTTCTACAAGGTCCCTGTTTCCGGCCTTGCTTTTTTCGTGCCTTTTATCAGTAGTTAGTTGACTAAAAAACGGGAGATGGTTGGATTTGAGAAAGAAAGAGTTAGTCATGAGGCTGGGGGAAATGGTGCTTGTCCTTCTGGGCATCAGCTTTATCACGTTCTGCCTGGTCATGCTGGCGCCGGGGGATCCGGTGCGGCAGATGATTGCGGGTAATGAAGATATCGTGGTGAGCCAGATAGAAATCGATGCGCTCCGTCATGAGCTGGGGCTGG
Organism: uncultured Dialister sp.; assembly: GCF_900538805.1. Classification (GTDB taxonomy): domain Bacteria; phylum Bacillota; class Negativicutes; order Veillonellales; family Dialisteraceae; genus Dialister. The sequence continues at coordinate 1,912 of NZ_UPZP01000071.1, read as the reverse complement.
ATAAGCCCTTTATCTTCCAGTATCTGGACTGGCTGGGACGGGTGCTTCACGGCAATTTCGGCTATTCCTTCATGATGAAGAAGCCTGTGGTGGATGCACTTATGGGTGCCCTGCCGGCTACCCTCATTCTGGCTGCGGCTTCCACTCTGTTCATGCTTGTCTTTTCCATTCCCCTTGGCATTTATACGGCGGTAAAGAAAAACAGCTGGTTTGATTACCTCGTCCGGGGCTTCTCCTTCCTGGGCGTTTCGGTGCCGAACTTCTGGATGGGTCTCATGCTTCTCTGGATTTTCGCTTTGAAATTGGGCTTCTTTCCCATCGTAGGCGGCAGCATTTCTTTGGAGAACCTGATCCTTCCCATGGTGACCCTGGGCGTCGTCATGACGTCCAAGTACACCAGGCAGGTGCGGGCGGCGGTACTGGAAGAACTGAACCAGGACTACGTCATGGGCGCCAGGGCCCGGGGCTTTTCTGAGTCCCACATCCTCTGGAAGGAAGTGCTTCCCAATGCCATGCTTCCCCTGGTGACGCTTTTGGGGCTGGCCTTCGGATCCCTCCTGGGCGGCGCAGCGGTGGTGGAAATCGTATTTTCCTGGCCCGGCCTGGGATATATGGTGGTGGAAGCCATTACGTACCGCGATTTCCAGACGGTGCAGGCCATTGTGCTCTGGATTGCTTTCATGTACATGGTGATTAACCTGGTGGTGGATCTGTCCTATCGCCATCTGGATCCAAGACTTCGGAAAGGAGGCCGGTAATATGGAGAATCTTTGGAAAGGACTGAAAGAACATAAAACTTTCCGCTTCACCACCCTGCTGGTGGCGCTGCTCATAGCTCTGGTGGTGCTGGCGCCGGTGATTGCTCCCTATAATCCCCTGGAAGCGGTCATGAAGGACGCCAACCAGGCGCCCTCTATGGCCCATCTTTTCGGAACGGATAAGCTGGGACGGGATGTGCTCTCCCGCATCCTTTACGGCGGTGCCTATTCCCTCTCCAGCGTGCTGGCCCTGGTGGCCATCATCTTCTGCGTAGGCACCTTCCTGGGCCTTGTGGCCGGTTACTTCGGCGGCATCATTGATACGGTGATCATGCGCATTGCGGACATGATGATTTCCTTCCCCGGCGTCATCCTGGCCATTGCCATTGCCGGCATCATGGGCGGCAGTCTGGTGAATGCCATGATTGCCTTGACCGCGGTGACCTGGACCAAGTATGCCCGCCTGTCCCGGTCCATGGTTTTAAAAATCAGGAAACGGGACTTCGTGGACGCTGCCATCGTCAGCGGCGGCACCAGCTCTCATATCCTCTGGTCCCATATCATGCCCAACGTGGTGCCTATCCTTGTGATTACAGCGGTGTCCGACATCGGCGCCATGATGATGGAACTGGCGGGGCTCTCCTTCCTGGGCTTCGGCAGCCAGCCGCCGGCACCGGAATGGGGCCTCATGCTGAACGAAGGCCGCCAGCAGCTGCAGACAGCACCCTGGCTCATGATTTTCCCGGGCCTTGCCATCTTCATTTCCGTGGTCATCTTCAACCTCTGGGGCGATGCGCTCCGAGATGTGCTTGACCCGAGGGATAACTAGTAGGCTAGTGGGCTGGTGGGACAGTGGGATGGCAGTCCGCTATCCGCTTACCGCCGACAGGCAGCTAATCACCATAATGTGGTTTTTGCTTATGAATCCAAAAGCAGCAAGCCGGCAGCCTGCAGCCGATTGCTTTCGGTTCTGCATGCAGTGACTTCTTCCCGCCGACGGGCATTTATTGGCTTTCCCTCACTTACGATTCTTACTGCGCGCATTCTGCATAGAATGCGCGAGTCGACCAAAGTTGGCCCTTAGCCTGCCCATAAGAGGGCTTTCCTTTTGGCTGGCCGACCGGCCATTCTTCACTTCGTTCAGAATGACGGGT
>NZ_UPZP01000070.1 GCF_900538805.1 uncultured Dialister sp. | reverse complement strand
TTTGGTGTTTCTTACCGACAGGAAACTATTTGCAAACAGTTTCCTATCCGGCTTGACACTGTGGTGTTTCTTACCGACAGGAAACTGTTTGCGAAAAGTTTCCCATCCGACTTGACGCTTTGGTGTTTCTTACCGGCAGGAAACTGTTTGCGGAGGGTTTCCTACCCGACTTGACGCTTTGGTGTTTCTTACCGGCAGGAAACTGTTCGCGAAGGGTTTCCTATTCGGCTTGAATCCATGGTATTCCTTGCCGACAGGAAACTATTTGCGAAAGGTTTCCTATCCGGCTTGAATCCATGGTATTCCTTGCCGACAGGAAACTGTTGGCGAAAGGTTTCCTATCCGGCTTGAATCTTTGCTGTTTCTTACCAACAGGAAACTATTTGCGAAAGGTTTCCTATCCGGCTTGAATCTTTGCTGTTTCTTACCAACAGGAAACTGTTCGCGTAGGGTTTCCTATCCGGCTTGACGCTTTGGTGTTTCTTACCGGCAGGAAACCTAAGAACCCGGCAGCCTTCCGCTGCCGGGTTCTTTCTCAAAGGATATAGTTTGAAATATCGATATTTTCCCTGATTCTTCCGAGTTTATCTCTTACGTAGGCGCTGTCTACCACCATTTCTTTTTCTTTCATGTCCGGTGCGTCGAAGGAGAGGTCTTCCAGCACTCTTTCCAGTATGGTATAGAGTCTTCTGGCGCCGATGTCTTCGGTTTCCGAGTTCACGTCCGACGCGATTTCTGCAATGGTATCCAGGGCGTCTTCAGAGAAGGACACATGGAGACCCTCTGTTTCCAGAAGGGCGGTGTACTGGCGGATCAGGGCCTGCCTGGGTTCTGTGAGGATTTTACGGAGATCCTCCTTGGTCAGGCTGGACAGTTCCACACGGATGGGGAAACGGCCCTGGAGCTCCGGAATGAGGTCGCTTGGTTTGGATACATGGAAAGCGCCGGCTGCCATGAAAAGGATGTGGTCCGTTTTCACCTGGCCGTACTTGGTCTTCACCGTGGCCCCTTCTACAATGGGGAGGATGTCCCGCTGCACCCCTTCCCGGGATACGTCGGGGCCGCCGGAGGAGCCGGTTCTGCCTGCAATCTTATCGATTTCATCGATGAAGATGATGCCCCTTTCTTCGGCGTAGTGGATGGCCCGGTCCTTCACCACTTCCATGTCCACCATTTCATCGGCCGCTTCTTCCATCAGGATTTTCTTTGCCGCCCGGACGGTGACCTTCTTTTTCTTCATTTTCTTAGGCATCATGCCGGCAATCATGATGGAAATCTGGTTTGCCTGTTCATTATCCGACTGCGGCGCGCTGCCCTTGTCTTCCACCTTGATTTCAATTTCCCTCTCATCCAGTTCACCGCTCCTGATTCTTTCAATCAGTTCTTTGCGGCGTTGTTTCTCTCCTTCATCCTCCGGCTTGTCCGCCTGTTTTTCACCGAAAATGATGTCCATGGGGCTTCTGGTTTCCGGCTTTTTGGAAGGCCACAGGGCTTCCGCAATGCGGCGGAGCGCTTCTTCTTCGGCGTCCCTGCCGTGGGAAGCGGACTCCTCTTTTTTCACAAGGCGCACCGCTTCTTCCACAAGGTCCCGCACCATGGATTCCACATCCCTTCCCACATAGCCCACTTCGGTGTACTTGGTGGCCTCCACCTTCACAAAGGGTGCATGGGTCAGGGAGGCAATCCGCCGGGCAATTTCCGTCTTGCCTACGCCGGTGGGACCGATGAGGAGAATGTTTTTGGGGCTGATTTCCTTTGCCAGTTCAGGAGAAAGCTGCCCTGCCCTCCAGCGGTTCCGAAGGGCCACCGCCACCGCCCGCTTGGCGTCCTTCTGGCCGATAATGTAATGGTCCAGGTATTCTACAATCTTACGGGGTGTTAATTCTTCCATCAGATTTCCTCCACAATAACGTTATGATTGGTGTATACGCAGATATCCGCTGCAATATGAAGAGATTTTTCCGCAATTTCCCGGGCGGACAGGTCTGTATTCTGTGAAAGGGCCCTGGCTGCGGAAAGGGCATAGTTGCCGCCGCTTCCGATGGCAAGAATGCCGTCATCCGGCTCAATCACTTCCCCGCTGCCGGAAACAAGGAAAAGGTGCTCCCCATCGGTAAGAATCAAAAGTGCCTCCAGCTTCTGAAGCACCCGGTCGCTGCGCCAGTCCTTGGCAAATTCCACAGCTGCCCGCACCAGATTGCCGTTGCAGTCACGGAGCTTCGCTTCAAATTTATCAAAAAGGGAAAAGGCGTCTGCCACGGAACCTGCAAAACCTGCAATAATCTTGCCATGGTACAGCCGCCGCACCTTCCGGGCGGTGTTCTTCATAATCACCGCATTCCCCATGGTCACCTGTCCGTCACCGGCCATGGCCGTATGACCGTCCTTCTTCACTGCCAGTATGGTTGTCGCTGTAAACATAACTCCTCCTTCATCACTTCTATGTCTATAAAAACACTGCCCTTCGGCAGTTCTCCATTTCTATCTATATTATACGTTACAGAGGAAACAATGGGTAGGGCTCCTGTCCGGCTTGGCGCTTTGGTGTTTCCTACCGACAGGAAACTTATTTCCTCCTTGTCTTGCAATCTTCTTCCATCACCGTTATCATGATGAATAACATATGAAATTTCAGAAAAGGATGGGAATACTATGAATACCAATATGAAACAGCTCAGGGACCCGGAGGAAATCAGGCAGCATATCCGGGACATTTATAAAGACAATCGGTTTATGTCAGATTATTTCCATATCCACATTGATGAAATCCACTGCGGCAGTGTCACCGTCAGCCTGAAGACGGACCCCATGAAACATAACAACCACCGGGGCCGCCTCCATGGCGGTGTGCTGGCTGCCCTGGCTGATTCCGTTACCGGTGTCACCAGCGCCTCCGTAGGCGCCTCTGTGGTCACCGTGGCCATGACCATGAATTTCATCCGCACCGCCAAACCGGGAGAAACCATCCGCGTCACCAGCCACATCACCCACAACGGCCACTCCACCATCGTCATCACTGCCGACATGTTTGATGAAGAAAACAATCTCATGTCCAACATCCTTGCCACCATGATGGTGGTGGACCGGTTCACGGAAATCCCGCGCCGCTGGAATGGATGAATGAAGGGCCGCCATGCGACCCGGGTTCAGAGGGTTCTGCGCCCTTTGGGCGCGCCTGTGGCGTGAGGATTGACGGTCCTTCGGCCCGAAGGTTCTTAAGGTTCTAAAGTTTGACAGCCCTTTGGGATGAGGGTTGTGGAATCGCCAACGGACACGCCCTTCGGGCGTGAGGGTTCAGAAGGTTCAAAGGGTTCATAGGGTTGTGGTGGCGGCTGGCGCCGCAAATACAAAAGGGGCGCGGCTTCGCCGCGGGTTTTGGAGAAGGGTTATGTTCGCTTCGCTCAGGGGGCGACGGCCCTTCGGGCCGAGGATTGTGGTGGCGCCTTCGGTGCAGTTTTATAGGCCGCCTTTCGGCGGCCACCACTTGCTCGCTGCACGGGACTTCTTCTAAAGGGTGGCAGAATGGGCCTCTCTGTGCTCTCCCTCAGAGACATGTGTGGCACATTGTCCAGCGCCCATAGTCCCACCGCGAAGCGGGGTGGCAAGCAAACACGAGTCACACCAGCAAACCGGATTCGTAGGGGAGCGGAAGCGACCTGAGAATCGTGTGAACCCTTTCCCGTGGAGGAAGGTGGTGCCGTCAGCCACCAAAGGGGGGCCGCCGGAGTGATAAGAATACTTATGACTTTTTTCAGACCTATCCTGCCCGCTTTGACGTGTGTGTCATTTTCGCTGCTTACCCTCCAGCACCCCCGCGCCACTTCGTGGCCCTCTCCGCCCCTCTGGGAAGCGTCTCACGTGATTTTCAGGTCGCTGACGCTCCCCTACAAATCACGTTTGCTTGCCACCTCAAGGGGGCGCAAGGTTTGCAGCGATAAAGCGATTTTTATCAACCCTCCATGTACCATTCTGCTAAATCAGCCGCCTGCGGCGGCTCCCCCTTGCCCGCTGCGCAGGACTTCTCCTAAAGGGAAGCATGTCACTGGATTCTCAGTCGCCTACGGCTCCCTACGAATCCAGTTCCTTTGCCACCCCGCAAGCGGGGGCAGAACAACCCGTGCTAAGCAGAGAGAAACTTATTTTTACGGTTCTTCTCTCCCCATCAAAAAAGACCGGCGGCGGCCGGTCTTTTTTGATGCCCCTTTTATCGGAGTTCGTAGTTGTAGTCTTCTTTGAGGATGTGGATGGCGCCCATGTCGCCTTTCATGGCGGCTTTGATGAGCCACTGCATGGCGGCTTTTTCGTCTTTTTCTACTCCTTCGCCGCTGGAGAGGGCATAGCCGTAGTGGGCCATGCCGAAGGGGTCTCCTTTTTCGGCGGCTTTTTTGTAGAGTTTCACTGCCTCGCCGATGTCTTCGTCCACGCCGATGCCTGCTTCGTAGCAGAGGCCCAGGGCGGACCAGGCTGCGGGAATTTCATTTCTGCCGGCCCGTTTGTAGCATTCGAAGGCTTTGGCTGCGTGGTCTTTGTCTGTGCTGTGGCTGAAGGCGAGGCCCAGGCGAAGGAAGGCTTCTTTGTCTCCCAGGGTTTCAGCTTCTTCTGCCATGTGCCAGGCTTTTCCGGGGTCTGTGCTGCCGGCGGCACCGGTAATGTATTCTCCGCAGGCCACGGAGAGGAAGCCACGGAGGGTCATGTCGCCGTCGGGGTCGCCGGCGTCTCTTCCTTTCCGTATCCACATTTCGGCGGCGGAGAGGTCTTTCTGGGTGCTGGTGCCGGAGGCGTAGAACATGCCGGTCATAAGCATGGCGCCGCTGTCGCCGCGCTCTGCGGCGAGGAGGTAGTAGCGGAAGGCTTTGTCGTAGTTGACTTTGCCCATGATGCCTTCGTCGTAGATTTTTCCCAGAAGGGAGGCGGCTTCGGCGCTGCCGTCGTCGGAGCAGTGCTCCAGCATTCTCCTGGCTTTTCTTGGGTTCGGTTTGTTCCCGTTAATGCCGCGGAGGTAGAGTTTGCCCAGCTGCAGGCCTGCGTCTTCGATACCGTATTCTACGCTGATTTTGTAGCAGTTTTCCGCTTTGTTTTCGTCTTTGTCCACGCCGTCGCCTTTTTCCCATTGGCGGCCCAGGACGTAGATTTCATAGGCTGCTTCTCTGGCGCCCATATTGGCTGCCTTTCTGAAGTATGCTACTGCCTCGTCCATATCCCCCATATGAAGGCAGTCCTGCCCCATGGAGTAGTAATATTCCATCATTCGATCAGATGCCATAATAGTCCTGCTCCTTTTTGAAATTTCTCCAGAAAGGCTTGCCCTTTCGTGAAGATTATCTGAATTCTTTGCAGAGGTCTTCGAAGAGTGCTTCGGAGGGCTTTTCTACGTGGTCAATGAGCCGTACGTCTTTGGACGGAACGATGTCGCCGAAGGGGATTCCTTCTTTTTCTTCGTAGATGACGCCGGTGACAAGGCTGTCTGTTTCCGCCAGGAGGTGGAAGGCTTCGGCTTTGCTGGTGGGGTCATAGTTTTCGCGGACATCGGAAATCTTTTTCAGGTGTTCGTTGTACCACTGGACGGTGTTCATGTGGTTGAAGGTGACGCAGGGGGTGAAGATGTTCACGTAGGAGAATCCTTTGTGGTCCACTGCTTTTTCGATGATGTCCACCAGGTTCCTGCCGTCGATGGCGTAGGCCTGGGCGACGAAGGTGGCACCGGCGGCAATGGCCATGGCCGGTACAGCCAGCGGGGTCAATGGGTTTCCGTCGGGGGTGGTCTTGGTGACGAAGCCTTTGGAGGAAGCCGGTGATGTCTGGCCTTTGGTGAGTCCGTAGACCTGGTTGTCGAATACCAGGTAGGTGATGTCCATATTTCTCTTCATGGCATGCATGGCGTGGCCGAGACCGATGGCGTAGGAGTCGCCGTCGCCGGAGCATACGATGAGGTGGGTGTCTTTGTTGGCGCATTTGATACCCTGGGCGAAGGGAAGGGCCCTGCCGTGGGTGGTGTGGGCGCCGTAGCAGTACTGGTAGCCGCCGATACGGGAGGAGCAGCCGATGCCGGAAATCAGGGTGATTTCTTCGTTGGCCCATCCTTTTTTGGCGCAGACGGCGGAAATGGCGTTCTGGATGCCGTAGTCGCCGCAGCCGGGGCACCAGTTCGGTACGATTGTATTTTTATAGTCTCTCGGTGAAGCCATAATCAGAAGACCTCCTTGGCTTTGTTCACAATGGTAGAAGTGGTAAATGGTGTGCCGTCGTACTGGAGGAGCGACAGCAGTTTGTCATGGCAGTCGAAGTGGATGGCGAAGAGTTCGCGGAGCTGGGCTGTCAGGTCTTCTTCTACGATGAGAACTTTCTTGGCGCCTTCGATGTAGGGACGGAGGGCTTCTGTGGGGAACGGGGAAAGGAGACGGAGCTGGAGGTGGTTGACTTTCTTTCCTTCTGCTTCCAGTTCTTCCACCGCTTCTTCCAGGGCTCCGTTGGTGGAGGTAATACCTACCAGGAGAAGGTCGGTGTCTGTGTCTTCATGGGTCACATAGAATGGCTTCATGGCATTAGGTACGGCTGCAAATTTCCGGTGCCGTTTTTCCATTTCCATGACGCGGTCGGCCTGTCCTTCAGCGGGCTTGCCGAATACGTTGTGTTCCAGGCCTGTGGAGAGGAACATGCCGTTCTTCACTCCGGGAATGGTTCTTGGGGAAATACCGTCTTCGCTGTCTTCAAAGCGGTGGAAGTAGGCTTTTTTCTTGGTGTCCAGTTCCGGCAGGCCATCGGTCAGAAGTTTGCCGCGGTTGATTCCTACGCGGTTCAGGTCGAAGGCCGGTACGGACTGTTTGCACATGCCGAACTGGAGGTCCGAGAGGACAATGACGGGGGTTTGGAATTCTTCGGCCAGGTTGAAGGCTTCCTGGGTGATGTAGTAGCAGTCTTCAATGGAGGAAGCGGCCAGCACGATTTTTTCCGCATCGCCGTGGCCCGAGGCAATGGCGTAGCGGATGTCGCTCTGTTCTACTTTCGTAGCCATGCCGGTGGAGGGGCCAGCACGCATGACATTGATGATGACCACCGGGATTTCAGCCATGGCTGCCATGGAAATGGATTCGGCCATAAGGGAGAGCCCGGGGCCGGAGGTGGCGGTGAAGGCGCGCACCCCTGCATAGCCGGCGCCCATGGCCATCATGCAGGAAGACAGTTCGTCTTCCGTCTGCACCACGGTGCCGTGGATTTTGTGAACCACTTTAATCATGTATTCCATGATTTCAGAGGCCGGGGTAATGGGGTAGGAAGCCATGAAGCGGGAGCCGGCGGAAATGGCGCCCAAAGCGGCGGCTTCGTTGCCCAGAAGATAGAGCTGGTCTTTCTTCGGCGGAGTCGCCAGATGGCCCAGTTCCACGCCGTGCATGGCAGTAATGGCGGTGTCATAGCCTTCCTTGAAAATTTCCTTGTTCTTGGTAATGATTTCTTCGCCCTTCTTAGCGAAACGGTCTGCAATGAAGCCGTAGAAGGGATTTTCCGGGAATCCCAAAACGCCGGCGCTCATGCCCAGGGCTGCAATGTTCTTCATCTGCAGGCTGCCGTATTTCTTTGCCAGTTCCGTAATGGGAAGGGCCAGCATAATGCGGCCGCTGTGGGCTTCAAACTTCGGATGGAAGGCATCGTCGGCGATGATGACGCCCCCTTCCGGTACTTCTTTGCCATGGAGATCAATGGTCTCCTGGTCCAGGGCCACCAGACAGTCCACATGCTCGCCGATGGTAGCCACTTCCTTTGTGGCAATGCGAAGGGCAATGGTTGTATGGCCGCCCTTAATGCGGGATGCAAAAAGGCGCTGGCTGAACAGGGAATAGCCTTCCTGCGCCAGTACACGGCCCAGGATCTCGCCGCAGGACTCTACGCCCTGTCCCTGCTGTCCGCCCATTTTCCAAATAAAATCACGTTTCGTTTCCACTCCATCTGCCTCCTTGGTGATGAATCACGGGAAATGTAAAAAGTAAGAAATATATATAGGTGAATCGCTTTTACACATACTCACACATTTTTATTATACCACCTTGGGGCTGTGAAATCTTGGGTAAATATTAATAAGTTGGACGGGGCTTCTCCCCGAGGGTTCTTAAGGGTTTTAAGTTTGACAGCGCCTGCGGCGCTGAGGGTTGTGGTGGCGCCATTTGACACGCCTTGGCAGGCGTGAGGGTTCAGAGGGTTCAGAAGGTTCAAAGGGTTCAGAGGGTGTGGTGGCGCCTTCGGCGCAAATTTATAGATTGCCTTTCGGCGGACAGTTCAGCATGGAGTTTCATTTTCGACTTGCAGCCCCCTACACCCCTGCGCCACTTCGTGGCCCTCTTCCCCTCAAGGGGACGCAAGGAATAGCGCCGCTTCCCCTCGTTTCCCCTTGAGGTGGCAAGGGAACTTGATTCGTAGGGAGCCAAAGGCGACTGAGAATCAAGTGACACGCTTCCCACCGGGGCGAACGCCGCGAAGCGGCAAAGGGTGTACGGGGTGAAGCGCGGATGTGATACTCCATTCTGAGAATCGTGTGAGACGCTTTCCCGTGGGGAGACGCCGCCGCAGGCGGCAGAGGTGGCATTTCCACGGGTTCCAGCCCGGCTGTGAAGTTTTTTCTGTCGCTGCCGCTAAATATACGGATTGAGAGCACTGCCCAGCCCCATAGTCTCCTGAAATAAAAACAATAAAAAAACAAAGCCCCTTTCCATTCGCAGTGCTTTGTTTTCTCTTGCATTCCTTTCTCTTGCATTCCTATGGTATAATAATGGCAGTGAGACAGCCGTTTATATGATTTCCCTTGCTGGAGGAAACGGCTCCCTCAATGTTTAATATTTGAAGAAAGCCTCCTCAAGCCTGGGTAGGCTTTTTTCATGTGCCTGCTGCCCTGCCCCATCCGGCTGGCAGAATGAAGCCTTTACAAAAGGACGCCTTTTACAGGGCGTCCTTTTGATTTTCTTTTTCACTTTCTTTTCACCGGGCAGTTCTTCTTGGCCTGGAATTCGTTGGCGTCCAGGCGGTAGACTTCGCAGCCCCTCAGCATACCATCGGTGATGGTCCAGTCTTTTCCGGAAATCTGCTTCATGAAGGATGTGAGGATTTCCTTCTTTTCTTCATTTCCTGTAATGATGGAAATACGGCCGCTGCCAATGATGCTCATGTAGGCATTGGTGTAGAGGGCGGGGTTTGTGGCGTGGGGAATGACCTTTTCTCCGGTGTCCATTTCAAAGCCCGCCCGGCCGTCCTTTTCGATGAGTTCCTTTTTCAGTCCCGCTGTGGCGCCGTGGAAGAAGAGGGAGAGTTTTCCGTCCTCGTAGGTATAGGAATAGTTCACCGGCACCACGTAAATCCGTCCTTCGTCGTAGAGTCCCAGGTGCAGGATGCCGCAGGCATCCAGAATGCGGCGGATGTCCGCCTCTTTCGTCACCAGCCTGTCCTTCCGCCGCATGGGCCGTCTTGTTATATCCATGGCAGTTTTCCTCCTTTTTTGATTTATTATAGCATGGGGGAAAATGAAAAGGTTCTTAAGATTGACCGGCCTGTCGGCCGGAAGGTTCTTAGGTTTGACGGCCCTTCGGGCCGAGGGTTGTGGTGGCGGCCAGGAGGCCACTGCGTGGCCCGGGTTCAAAGGGTTCAGAAGGTTCAGAGGGTTCAAAGGGTGTGGTGGCGTCTTCGCCGCAAATAATAATAAAAAAGGGGTGCGGTTGGCAGCCTGCTTTGGCATGCGTGTCATTTTCGTTGCTTACCCTCCAGCACCCCCGCGCCACTTCGTGGCCCTCTCCCCCTCAAGGGGGCGCAAGGGTTAGCAGCGCTTTCTCTCGTTTCCACTGGGGGGCAGAATCATTTTCTATGTTTTCCACTTGTGACATACAGGTTTTTTCCCAATCAAAAAGGCGCCCCTTCTGAGGGTGCCTTTTTCTATTTCCCATCTTCTGCCATATATATTTTCCTGTAGTAGAGGAGGACGGCGGCCATGCCCAGGTCCGTGAGGAGCCAGCTTAAGGGATAGACGGCCATGAGGGTGTGGAAGTCGGCTTTCCATTGGAAGATGGTGGCCACGTAGAGGATACGGGAGCCGCAGATGCCGGCGGTGACGATGATGGCGGGGAGGAGGGATTTACCGAAGGCCCGCAGGAAGCCGGATACCATTTCGATGATGAGGTTCAGCACTTCGGCACCCAGGATGTATTCCAGGCGGATATAGCCGTAGTCGATGACTTTGCTGTCTGTGCTGAAGAGGGTAAGGAGGGGCGTACCGAAGAAGAGGACCACGCCGCAGACCGCCGCCATGGCACCGAAGCCCTGGAGGAAGGTGATGCAAAAGATTTTCCGGCAGCGGCTGAAAAGGCGGGCGCCGTAGTTCTGGCCGGTGAAGGTGGTGCAGGCCTGGCCGAAGGCATTGATGACGTAGTACGCAATGATTTCCAGGTTGAAGGCTGCCGCCGACGCCGCCATCACTTCTTCGCCCAGACTGTTGATGGCGGACTGGATAACGATGTTGGAGAGGCTGAAAACGGCGCCCTGCAGGCCTGCCGGCAGCCCCACGGATAAGATTTCCTTCAGCATCATCCTGTCAAAGACCGCTTCTTTCAGGGATACGTGGACAGAAAGGTTGGTATGGGAGAGAAGGGTGAGCAGCATGAGGGAGCTTAAAAGGGTGGCGCAGACGGAGGAAGCCGCCACGCCGCCTACGTCCATATCCATGACCAGCACGAAGAAAAGGCTGGATGCCACTTTCACCATGCCGGAGGTGATAAGGCATAGGAAGGGTGTCCTGGTGTCGCCCTGGCTCCGGTAGATGGCGGAGGTGAAGTTGTACATGAGGATGCCCGGCAGGGCGAGGAACATGATACGAAGGTACCGGAGGGACATGGGCTTCACTTCTTCCGGTACGGAGAGGATGTCCATCAAAGGCGCTGCCGCAAGCTCCCCCAGCACGGTCATAATAAGGCCGCCGAAGAGGGCGGAGAGAATGGCGGTGTGCACTGCCCTGGTAACGCCTTTCCTGTCCCTTCTGCCGGTGAGCTGGGAAATGACCACGTTGGCGCCCAGGGAGATGCCGATGAAGAAGGTGACGATGATACCTACCACCGGCGCATTGCTCCCCACCGCCGCCATGGCGGTCTTCCCTACGAAGCGGCCCATGATGAGGATGTCCGCCGCGTTAAAAAGCTGCTGGCATATGCCTGTCACCGCCAGCAGGAGGGCAAAGGTCCATGTTTTATCTGCAATGGAACCATGCAGCATGTCCATTTTCTTCATCATGTATCCTCCTTTGCCGCCATAAATAAGGCGCCGGCTGTCAGCCGACGCCTTTCTCCTGTATTATATCATTTCTTCCCGGGAAAAATTCTTCACGGGAGAAAAGGGGAAATCAGCTCTTATGAAATGGAAGGCTTCTTTTAAAAACTTTCTTTGAAGATTTCTTCGATTTCAGAAGGGGTAAGTTTCTTGTAGCCGCCCTCCAGGATAAGGGTGCCCTTCACCAGGTCCGGAATCATATCCTTTGTGGCGCCAAGGTCGGTGATATTCATGACCAGGCCCAGTTTCTTCATCCAGTTTTCCATGGCGGCAAGACCTTCTTTGGCGATTTCTTCGTCAGTCTTTCCTTCGGAGTTCACATTCCATACGGTAAGGGCGAAGCGCTTGAATTTGGGAAGACCGTAGGGCAGGATGTGGTGATAGTAGGGCAGGGATACGGCAGCAAGGGTCATGCCGTGGGCGGCGTTGGTGAGAGCACCTACGGCCTGTCCCAGCATATGGACCATCCAGTCCTGGGTCTTGCCTTTGCCGATTAAGGTATTGAGGGCCCAGGTGGCATCCCACATGAGGTTGCTTCTGGCTTCATAGTCCTTCGGGTTTTCGGCGGCCACGAGGGAGGCGTGGATGACGGAGCGCATGAGGCCTTCAGCCAGGTAGTCGCTGGTGTTGTCATCGGTGCCGGAGAAGTACTGTTCGCAGATGTGATTGAACATATCGTAAATGCCGGAAATCATCTGGTAATGGGGTACGGTCATGGTAAATTCGGGGTTCATGATGGAGAAACGGGGCATCACTTCCGTGCCGAAGACGTGACCGATTTTCAGCTTCTGGGCGTGGTTGGTAATGACGGAGCCGCCGTTCATTTCAGAGCCTGTGCCCACCATGGTGAGGACGCAGCCCACCGGAACGATTTCACAGTCCGGTTCTTCCATCTTCAGGAAATATTTGTCCCAGGGGTCGCCGTCGTAGTGGATGGATACGGAAAGGGCCTTGGCATAGTCGCAGCAGGAACCGCCGCCTACGGCCAGGATGAAGTCCACATGGCCTTTCCTTGCGATTTCTATCCCTTCCGCCAGCTTGTCGGAGGTGGGGTTGGACATGACGCCGGAGATTTCTGTCACTTCTTTGCCTGCTGCTTTCAGGATGTCCATGACCTTGTCATAAATGCCGTTCCTTTTAATGGAGCCGCCGCCATAGACCAGGGCCACATGGGTCCCCTGCTTTGCCAGTTCTTCCGGAAGATAGGACAGGGCATCTTTACCAAAGTAGAGGGCGGTGGGGTTGCAATAAGAAAAATTATCTAACATTTCAGTCTCCTTCTCATGGGAAGATATCTATAATCTCCCCTGCTTACAAGTGATTTTCTGTCTATATCCTAAGGAAGCACTGATTAATTCGCAGAATCGAATTTCATATGTATTTTTATCCAATGCTACGTCATCAGTCTCCTTAAATAGCTCGCTATTCGCGTCGACTGATTCCT
>NZ_UPZP01000069.1 GCF_900538805.1 uncultured Dialister sp. | reverse complement strand
GCGTGCCCTGGGCAGTCAACGTGTGCATAGTGACGTTTTTCGGTTTCATATTCAACGGTGGAGGTGTTGATTGTGATACCACGTGCTCTTTCTTCCGGTGCTTTATCGATGGAAGCATAGTCCAGGAAGTTAGCTTTGCCTTCTTCAGCCAGTACTTTGGTGATTGCGGCGGTCAGGGTTGTTTTGCCGTGATCGACGTGGCCGATGGTGCCGATGTTAACATGCGGTTTTGTTCTTTCGTAATGAGCTTTTGCCATTTCTTTCTCTCCTTATACAAAAAAGAATTTGCAAAAATAGATTTGCGCTTTATTTATTATACCTTGAAAGTCAACGGGAAACAAGAAATCCGGCGCAATTCCATATGCATTTTCGGGAAAATAGAAATTTTTCTGCCATCTGCCGAACAGATAACAGTAAAAAGAGCTCTCCAAAGAGAACTCTTTTCTACGGTGTTTGGTGGCGGCTCAGAGATTTGAACTCCGGACACAGCGGGTATGAACCGCTTGCTCTAGCCAACTGAGCTAAGCCGCCATGGAGCTGATAACCAGGATTGAACTGGTGACCTTATCCTTACCAAGGATACGCTCTACCAACTGAGCTATATCAGCACATCTATATATAGGAAATCATTAACATGGTGGCGGGGGCAGGACTTGAACCTGCGACCTTCGGGTTATGAGCCCGACGAGCTACCAACTGCTCCACCCCGCGATATTTGGTGGGCGGAATAGGATTCGAACCTATGAAGGCAAAGCCGGCAGATTTACAGTCTGCTCCCTTTAACCACTCGGGAATCCGCCCATATGGAGCTGGCAATAGGACTTGAACCTACGACCTGCTGATTACAAATCAGCTGCTCTACCAACTGAGCTACGCCAGCACGCAAGTGACGAAATATATTATACACAATTTCATTCATCTTGTCAAGAACTTTTTTCGTTCTCTTTTGCTCACGCAGAGGTTTGTCCTCATCACGTTTATAGATTATAGCATTATGACGCCCCTCTGTCTACCCCTTTTTTACAATTTTTTTGAAAAAGCCCTGAAAAGTTTTCTGCCACGATGCTATACCATTACCTCATGTCGGACGGGAAATCTTTCGCTAATAGTTTCCTGTCGGTTTACTATACAATCGGCCCATGTCGAACAGGAAACTTTTCGCAAACAGTTTCCTGCCGGTATGCTATACAATCGGCCCATGTCGAATAGGAAACTATACGCAAACAGTTTCCTGCCGCTATGATACGCAATCGTCACATGACGAATGAGAAACTTTTCGCAAACAGTTTCCTGCCGCTATGATTCACAATCGTCTCACGCCGGATAGGAAACTATACGCAAACAGTTTCCTGCCGCTATGATACGCAATCGTTCCATGTCGGACAGGAAACCATTCGCAAACAGTTTCCTGCCGCTATGATACCCAATCGTTCCATGACGGACAAGAAACTATTCGCAAACAGTTTCCTGTCGGTGTGCTATACAATCGTCCCATGTCGAACAGGAAACTTTCGCAAACAGTTTCCTGTCGCAATGATTCACACTCGTCCCATGTCGGACAGGAAACTATACGCAAACAGTTTCCTGCCGCGGTTATACGCAATCGTCACATGCCGAACAG
Source organism: uncultured Dialister sp. (assembly GCF_900538805.1). Taxonomy (GTDB): domain Bacteria; phylum Bacillota; class Negativicutes; order Veillonellales; family Dialisteraceae; genus Dialister. The sequence continues at coordinate 11,163 of NZ_UPZP01000069.1, read as the reverse complement.
GAAACTTTTCGCAAACAGTTTCCCGCAGTCATAAATCACATTCGCGTCCCGCCGGACATTCTTATCCCTCTGTGGACTCTTCGCTTCTCTGGGCCAGCGGAGTATCCTCCGTAACGTCGCGGTTTAATACCTTCTTGGCCCCTTTCAGGAATTTGGGACGGGGAATGAGGACGATGTGTCCGCAGCCGCAGCACTTAATCCGCATATCGCTTCCCAGCTGCAGTACTTCCCATTCCTGGCTGCCGCAGGGATGCTTCTTCTTCATCTGTACAATATCACCGATACGAAACTGGATAAATTTCATTTCTTTTCTCCTTTTTATAGTAATCGAAAAGGAAACACTCACTGTGAACAGGGTTCTTTAGATTAACAGCACCTTCGGCGCTGAGGGTTGACGGCCCTGCAGGGCCGAAGGTTCTTAGGGTTCTTAGGTTTGACGGGCCTGCGGCCCGAGGGTTGTGGTGGCGGCTCCGCCGCAGTTTTTAGCCTCCTTCCTCAGGAAGGAGGAGGTCGCCGTTAGGCGCCGGAGGATAGCAGACTTTTCGCAGAAAAGCTGAGATCCCTAAGGGACCTAATGTGACTCATAAAGTTACGCGCCGCGTATTCAGGTTCCTCAGGGTTCTTTCCCGCCGCCCGATCGTCATTCTGAGTGAAGCGAAGAATCTCGGTGCGCGCCGCTTTTGAGACAAAGAGCAGTAAATTCCGGTTGGCGGGAAGAAGCCGCCGTTTGGCGGTCACATAGCCATAGCGTGTCAATCCGTCTTGCAGCGTCGTACACCCTTTTGCCGCTCCACGGCACTTCCCCTCAAGGGGAAACGAGACGTTACGGGAATACCCCTGGTGTCTCCAATGCTGCATGACAGAGAGCCCGAGCCCCCTTCCATAGGAAGGGGGAGGTCGCCGCAGGCGCCGGAGGATAGGGGCGTCATTCCTTTTCTAAAATTTCGGTGTTCCTCAGGGCTCCGCCCAGCTCCATTCCGGTCGGGCAATTAAAAGGAAAGCGATTCTAAATTTCTCGTTTCCCCTTGAGGGGAACGCCGCGAAGCGGCAAAGGGTGTACGAGGTTAAGAATGACAATGTTGCTCCATTGCTGCTCTGCGCAGGGCCAACTTTGCCCGACTTGGCAATCCTATGCAAGATTGCCACCTGGGGAAGGAGCCTGCGTTACGTATCTCCCGCTCCCCAAGCGATACAAAAGTCCCTTCAGGCAAGGGCATGGCTGATTTCCTTACTGTTTTTCCGGCACCATGAGGAAGCGGATGGGCAGGTAGGCGGCGCCGGCGGGGATGAAGCGGATGTAGAGGTCCTTTCCCATGTCCCAGGTGCCGCAGGAAATGTAGTCACTTTCCGTACCGTTTCCAAACCAGTGCTTTCCCAGCTTGTCATCGGTGCGGTACACCCGGAGGAGGCGGGGATGGGTGCCTATCTGGAAGGTACCCATGTAGACGCCGCCCTGGGCGTTGATATATAGATTATACTTCCCACTGCCACTGTTGTGGAAGGTCACATGGTAGGTGATTCCGTAATCTCCGGTATTTTCTCTTTCCACATGGCTCATTTCGTCTTTTCCCTTCTGGAAGGGGAAGGAATTGCCCACGGAAATTTCAGCCGCTCCTTTGGTAAAATCCCAGTTTTCGTTTTCCAGGTAAATATCTTTGGCAAAGGTGCCCCGCATTTCATGGGTGTCCGGCGGAAGGGGAAGCGCCGTATCCAGGGCTTTCTGCAGATCCTTTGTATCCCCGTCGGTAAGGATGGCGGCACCCAGGGAGACGGGTTGCTTCGTTTCGATTTCCACCATACCGCTCACCAGGTCTTCCTCCGCAATGCCGCCTTCGTCATCGTCGTAGAGAATAGTTTTCTTTCCCGGAAGGAGCTCCAGGGTCTCCGGTTTCTGCTCCTCCCCCACTGCCTCCCGGAAGGACAGGGTGGCGCCGGTGGGTATATAGCTGCTGCTGGCATCCCCTTTCACCCGGCGGGTGACGGTGATGTCCTGCTTTTTATCTGATTTCGCATACACCAGCACCCGGGCGGGGCCGCCGGTTTCGTTCACATGATAATAATAAAGCCTGCCCTCCCCGGGCTTCACGGTGCCTTCATAAAGAATGCCCGGCTGATTGGCATATTCCGGGCAGTCGGAAAAGACAAGGGTGCCCTCCGCCTTCGTCTGGGTGAGGGGCAGGGTGGTATAGGTTTCATCTAAAGGCGAAGCAGCGAAGGCAGTGAAACCGCCTGCCATCATCATGGCTGCCGTCAGGGATTGGATAGATTTTTTGAATAGGGACATTGGTTATGCTTCTTTTCTGTATATTGATTAAAAAGGTTTTTAAGATTAGCCGGTCTTTGGCGGTCGGGTTCATGGCCACGACTTCGGCGTGAGGGTTCTAAGGGTTCAAAGGGAAAGGTTGACGAGGCCGTCGGCCCCGAAGGTTATGGCCGCCTGTCGGCGGCGGGTTGTGTTCGCTTCACTCAGGGGGCGACGGCCCTTTGGGCCGAGGGTTGTGGCAGGCACCCTTTGCGGACACGCCTTCGGCGTGAGGGTTCAAAAGGTTCAAAGGGTTGTGGTATCGCCTAAGGCGATGAGTATGTATGCTGTGGAGGTCCTGCATAGGACCTCCAAGTCAGCCAAAGTTGGCCCTTAGCCTGCCCATAAAAGGGCCTTCCTTTTGTCGGCTGACCGTTTTCGGCGGCAGCACTGCCTGCGGCAGTGAAAACCAAACAACCGGGCTTGTTTTCCCTCGCCCGCCAGGGCGGTTGTGAAGGTTTTATACAAACTGGCGCACCCCCTATGAACCCTCACGCCCGTCAGGGCGTGTCCATAATGGCGACCCACCTTTCCTCAGCCCATTCTTTCGTTTTCTTCCATGGCCTGTACCATGGATTCTATTTTTTTGAAGCGATGAGCCAGGCCGGATTTGGTGATGCCGCAGATGGCTGCCAGTTCGGAGAGGCTGGCGTTGGGATGGGAGAGGCGCACTTCGCAGGCTTCCCGGATTTTTGGTGACAGGGAGGACAGGGTATTTCTTTTGAGGAGCCGCTGTACCATGTGGGTCTGGTGGACGGCGGCGTCCACTGTTTTCTGGAGGTTCGCCGTTTCGCAGTTCACCTGCCGGTTCACCCGGTTCCTCATGTCCTTCACCACCCTGACGCTTTCAAAGTCCAGATAGCTCTGGCTGGCGCCCACAATCTGGAGGAATTCGGACACTTCGTCGCCGTCTTTGATGTAGACGATGTAATCATTTTTCCTGTCGGTCATGCGGGCGTTCATTTTGAAGGAGGCCATGGTCTTCACAATCTGCTCTGCAAACCGGAGGGACTGGGTCACCATTTCCAGATGGTAATCACTCTGGGGGCGGCTCACGGAGCCGCCGCCCAGGAAGGCGCCGGCCAGGTAGGCCCGCTTTTCTTCATCATTTTCCAGGAAAGGGCTGTCGTCCACGGTGGCCATAGGGGAAAGGCCCATGGTATCCAGGAAGGACAGGCCCATTTCAGAAGGCTCCACCACCAGGGTGTATACATTCTTTTTGCGGAGGCGCCGTCCCTGGCGCACCATGGCGCTGGGCATGAAGCCGAAGTCCTTTTTCAGGTACACCAGCACCCGGCGGGCCACAGCGCTGTTTCCGGTGGAAAATTCAAGGCCCCAGCGGCCCCGGGACCCGGTAATGAATGAACCGCTCATCCTAAGCAGGGCCAGAAGCTCCGCCGTCCGGCAGGCTTTGTCGTCCCGCCGGATGCGGGCCAGTTCGTTCTTCACCTGTTCTGTAAATGACATTAATGACTCCTCTTTAAATATTCTTCCAAAGCTTCCGGCGCAATCTTGGCGGAGAGCAGGTTATGGATACGGACGATTTCATTGGAAAGTACTTCCGTGTCCTGCACGGCTCCCCGGGCCGGTCCCAGCAGGTCCGCTTCAATCAGGGCAGCCCCCAGGGATTCCACTTTCTTCCGGTCGATGGACACAGGGAAGGCGTGGGCTTTTTCATATTTCCGAAGTACTTCCTGGGAAGGGGTGCCGTTGTTGGCAAGGACGAAATCCACCACTCCGCCGCCGATATGATCCACCAGGGCTTTCAGGTGGTCCCCCACCGTATAACCCGTGGTTTCTCCGGGCTGGGTCATGACGTTGCAGATGTAAAGGACAGGAGCGCCGCTTTCCCTGATGGCCGAAAGGATTTCCGGCACCAGAAGATTGGGCAGCACCGACGTGTAAAGGCTGCCGGGCCCCAGGGTAATAAGGTCCGCTTCCTTGATAGCTTCCAGGGCATCCCCTACGGCCATGGGTGCCTTAGGGACGGTGGTCATGCGGACGATGCGCACGTCGCGGCCGATTTTTTCGGGATAGGCGGAAATTTCAGATTCCCCTTCCACGATTTCGCCGTCGGACATTTTGGCCCGGAGCCGCACTTTTTGGGAGGTGGCAGGCATGACCTGGCCGCGGATGTTCAGGACCTTGCTGGCCGCTTCCAGGGCATTCTGCACGCTGCCGAACTGCTTGATCAGGGCCGCCAGGAAAAGATTTCCCAGGCTGTGTCCCGCCAGTTCTCCTTCGCCGCCGAAGCGGTACTGGAAAATCTGCTCCAGCACCGTTTCCTTATCGGCCAGGGCCACCAGACAGTTCCGAAGGTCTCCGGGCGCAATGATTCCCATTTCCTCGCGAAGCCTGCCGGAGGAACCGCCGTCGTCGGCTACGGTGACAATGGCGGTGATGTTGGACGTTTTATTCTTCATGCCGCGGAGCAGCATGGACAGGCCATGACCGCCGCCGATGGCCACCACCTTCGGTCCCCGGGAGAGTTCCATGCGGGACAGAAGCTTCTTGGACACTTCTTTCTGGTCCGGTGCCAGAAGCTCTACGAACCGCTTCATGAGCTTCCTCACGGCGGTGGTCATAATCCACAGGCCCAGGATGACAAAGAGGGTGCCGCAGACAGCCAGGAACGTATAGCTGTAGCTTCCTGTCATCTGGAAAGCAAAGCGCAGCATCCTTTCTTCCATGATTCCGAAAATCTGGTAGTTCAGAATCAGTGTGGCGCCAAAGACCAAAAGGAGGATTCCCAGCGAAAAGAGAACCATCCAGCGCTTAATGGCAAGACCTGGCCGGAGCCACTGCATGAAATGTTTCATCAAACCTCATCCTTCCGAAGAATCCGTCACATCATGCTCTATACGATTTCTGTGCAGGTCCCGGTGTTCCACATTCACATGGCCGAACCTTTCCTTCAAGTGACTGCCAAGCCTTTCCGTCACAAAGACGGACCGGTGCATGCCGCCGGTGCAGCCGATGGCAATGGTGAACTGGGTTTTCCCCGCTTTTTTGAACTGGTCCACCATGAAATCCATGAAATCGTACAATTTCCCCAGAAATTCCCGGGTCACCGGCGCCTTTTCGATGTAATCGGCCACTTCCTTCACCCTTCCGGTGGAGTACTTGTACTCCGGCACATAGAAGGGATTCGGCAGGAAACGGACATCAATCACCGTGTCCGCATCAATGGGGATGCCATACTTGAAGCCGAAGGAAAATACGGTAATCTGCATTTCCGCGCCGCTTCCGTCCACGCCGAAGCGGCTGGACAGGTATTCCTTTAAATCGCCGGTCTTCATGGCGGTGGTATCCACAATCACATCGGCCTGGGCCCTAATGCCTGCCAGGATTTTCCTCTCCTGGGCAATGCCCTCCTGGATGCGCATATTCTTGGCCAGAGGATGCTGCCGCCTGGTCTCCATGTACCGTCGCACCAGGGCCTCGTCGGAGGCCTCCAGGAACACCACCTCATGGGGAATGCCCCTTTTTTTCAATTCATCCAGCGCCTGGGGCAGGGCGTCAAAGAAGGAGCCGCCCCGGATATCCGTCACCACCGCCACATGGCGGGTATTGGACGTACTCTTCCAGCAGAGGTCCGCAAACCGCACAATAAGCACCGGCGGCAGGTTATCCACGCAGTAATAGCCCATGTCCTCCAGCTTCTGCATGAAATTCGTTTTTCCGGCTCCGCTCATGCCGGTAATCACAACAAAGCGGAAATCATCCTGCATGGTTCATCCCTCCAGTACATATTTTTCAACAGCCTTTGCCACGCCGTCTTCGTTATTGGAAGCCGTCTCATGGGCAGCCGCTTTTTTCGCGCTGTCCGAAGCGTTGGCAACGGCAAAGGACCAGGGCGTCATGGCCAGCATGGACACATCATTATTCCCATTGCCGAAAGTCATGACCCGGTCCACAGGAATGCCGTAAGAGCGGGCCAGTTCAGCCACTGCCCTTCCCTTGGAGCACTCCCTGTTATTCATTTCAAAGAAATAGGGCTTCGACTTCACCTGGTTCACCAGTCCGCCGTATTTCGTCTTCAGGAAATTTTCAATTTCCTTCATCTTTTCTTTGTCATATTCGCACACAAGGATTTTCGTCGGCGCCTTTTCAGGCGTCCAGAAATCGTCCCCTGCCACATGGGCCTTGACGCCGCACTGCTTCTCATACTCATCGGTGCGCCAGTCCCGGAAAGGCACATAAAGCTCGTCGTCAATATAGGTATGGGCATACCAGCCCTGCTCCTTGATATCCGACAGGATAGCAAGGGCCCTGTCCTTCTCAATCCGCACATCCCTTATGATTTTCCCGCTTTCACAGAGCCCCGTCATGGACCCCGTATAGCAGATGACAGGCACATCACCAAGACCGATGGCCTTTCCCCAGGGACGGGCCGCCTGGAACATGCGCCCCGTGGCAATCACGATCTTCACGCCCCGGGAAAGAGCCTCTCCCAGCACCTTCTTCGTGTAGTCCGAAACGGAAATATCATCCCGTAAAAGGGTATCGTCCAAATCAATGGCAATCATTTGTATAGAAGACATGGTATGCTCCTTTATAAAATAAAAGGTTCTGAAGTTTGACCGGCCTGGACACGCCTTCAGCGTGAGGGTTGACGGCCCTGCCGGACCGAAGGTTCTTAGGGTTCAGAGGTTTGACAGCGGCTTTGCCGCTGAGGGTTGTGGTGGCGGCTCCGCCGCAGTTTTTAGCTCCCTTCCTCAGGCAGAAGTCCTGCAGGGGACTTCTGAGCCGGGCTATTATGTGAGCATAGCCTGCACATAAAGCGAACACCTTAATGCCCGGCCAGCGGGAGGTCGCCGCAGGCGCCGGAGGATAGGAGCGTCAGTTCGTTGATAAAATCTTCGGTGTTCCTCAGGGCTATCGCCCAGCTCCTTCCTGAGGAAGGAGCCTGCGTTACGGGATTTCCTTCCAGCCTCGCTCGTCATTCTGAGCGAAGCGAAGAATCTTGGTACACGCAGTTAGTGTCTCCCACTAGTCCACTAGCTCACTAGTCCACTAGCCCACTAAGGAATCCCGGTTGGCGGGAGGAAGCCGCCTCTAGGGAAGCATGTCACTGGATTTTCGGGTCGCTGCGCTTCCCTATAAATCCAGTTCCTTTGCCACCCCTGACGGGGGCACAATAAAGGGCAGAGTAACGGTTCGTCACAGTAAAAGAAAACACACCCATACAGAAGAAGCAGCAAGTAGACAGCGGAAAGACGCCTGCCATTGAATCACGAAAAGCAAAGAAACTATAAACTAATTCCAATGTCCCTCTGTCCTACGAATTCATCCCAATAGACCTGCACTCGCGTCTTTATTTATTATACCATAGGGCGAAACGCCCGAAGGCGTGGGATGTACCAGCACACCAGTTTCCCAGCTCACTAGTTCCCTAGCTCACTCACAGCAGCGCAATCAATTTTTCCGTTTCTTCTTTCGTGGTGGCCCAGGAGGTGGCTATGCGCATGACCACTTTATCTCCCTTGTTCTCCCAAAATCCCATCTCCACTTTTTTGGAAAGGGCCCGGGCCTTTTCGTGGGTGAGGGTAATGAAAATCTGGTTGGTGCTGTTTCTTACGTCCTGCACATAGCCCTTTTCGTCCAGAGCCTCGCGGATGCGGTCTGCCATTTCATCGCCCTTCTTTCCCAGTTTTTTCGTAAAGACCGCCGGTGAAGAGGGTATCGAACTGCAGTCCTGCAGCCCAGCCCTTGGCCAGGAGTGCGCCGTGCTGTTTCACCATGGTGAAGAAATGGGGCACCGTCCCCTTCTTCGGGAACACCACCGCTTCGCCCAGGAGGGCGCCGCACTTGGTGCCGCCGATATAAAAAACGTCGGTAAGCCGGGAAAGGTCCTTCAGGGTCACATCATTTCCTTTGGCGGAAAGTGCGTAGGCCAGGCGGGCGCCATCTACATAGAGGGCCAGTTTCCATTTCCTGCAGACAGCACTAATTTCCTCCAGCTCCTTCAAACTGTAAAGGGTGCCGTACTCCGTGGGCTGGGATATATACACCATGGCAGACATGACCATGTGCTCATGGTTTTCATCGTTCCAGTAGGTCCCTGCCAGCCCATCAATATCAGCCGCCCCGATTTTCCCGTCTTTTTCCGGAAGGGTGAGCACCTTGTGGCCGCCGTATTCGATGGCTCCTGCTTCATGGACAGACACATGGCCCGTGGAAGCGGCAATGACCCCTTCGTAGGGACGGAGCATGGTATCAATGACCGTGGCATTGGTCTGGGTGCCGCCCACCAGGAAATACACTTCTCCCTCCGGTGCGCCCGCTGCAGCCAGGATTTTTCTCCTGGCGGACTCTGAAATCACATCAGACCCGTAGCCGGTGAATTTCTTCCCTGCAAGCCCTGCCAGGGCCTCCATAATTTCCGGCGCCGCGGTCTCCATATAATCCGAAGCAAAATATAATTTTTCCATTTCGTTCTCCCTTCCCTTTGCTGTTTTGACATATTGTATATCACCAGGAAGAAGTCATGCAAATAGTTTCCTGTGGAGGTGATACACCACCGTCTCATGCCGGATAAGAAACCATTCGCAAACAGTTTCCTGTCGCGATGAATCCCCATTTCCCACGTCGAGTAGGAAACCATTCGCAAACAGTTTCCTGCCGTGATGAATCCCCTTTGTCCCACGTCGAATAGGAAACCATTCGCTAATAGTTTCCTGTCGCTATGATATACCATTGCCCCACGCCGAATAGGAACCCATTCGCGAATAGTTTCCTGTCGCTATGATATGCAATCGCCCCTTGCCGGATGGGAAACTATTCGCAAACAGTTTCCTGCCACGATGATTTGCCATCGCCCCATGCCGGATAGGAAACTTTTTCGACTAGTCCCCTGCCGCCATGATACACAATAGTTTTCCCCCTCCCCTGTCATTTCGAGCGCAGCGAAGCGGAGTCGAGAAATCTCCTGCCGAACAGTTTCCTGTCGCTATGATATACCACTGCCCCATGCCGAATGGAAAACCATTCGCAAACAGTTTCCTGCCGCTATGAATCCCCATTGTCCCACGTCGAGTAGGAAACCATTCGCAAACAGTTTCCTGTCACGATGATTTGCCATCGTCCCATGCCGGATAGGAAACTTTTTCGACTAGTTTCCTGCCGCGATGAATCCCCTTTGTCCCACGTCGAATAGGAAACCATTCGCAAACAGTTTCCTGTCGCTATGAATCACCTTTGTCCCACGTCGAATAGGAAACTACACGCACACAGTTTCCTGTCGCTATGAATCACCTTTGTCTCATGCCGGATAGAAAACTATACGCAAAAAATCCGTGAAGGAATGCATACAATCATTTCTTCACGGATTTCTCATTTCATCATCAATCAGATTTTTCTTCCCGGATAGGCCTTCAGTCCTTCGCCCAGGAGGTGGATGGCTTTTTTCAGGTCATCGCAGTTCAGCACATAGGCCAGGCGGGCTTCGTCCACGCCTTTGCCCGGTTCTGCATAGAAACCATTGCCCGGTGCAATCATTACGGTTTCACCGTTTACGTCAAAGTCCTTCAACAGCCAGATGGCAAATTTTTCCGCATCGTCCACCGGCAGTTTCACCATGACATAGAAAGCACCCTTGGGGTCCGAGGAAATGACGCCGGGAATGGCAGCAAGGCCAGCGGCGATAGTGTCGCGCCGTTTCTTATATTCCTGGTTCACCGCATCCAGATAGGATTTCGGCGTATCGTAGAGGGCCGCCGCTCCCACCTGTTCCACCGTAGGCACGCAGAGGCGGGCCTGGCAGAATTTATTAATCTGGGTGGTGAAATCTTCATTCTTGCAGAGCAGGCAGCCGATACGGGCGCCGCAGGCGCTGTATCTCTTGGACACGGAATCCACGATGATCAGGTTGTCCGCCAGATCGTCATAGGTGCCAAAGCTGGTGTAGGCGCCGTCGTAAACAAATTCACGGTACACTTCATCCGCAATGAGGGCCAGGCCATGCTTCTTCACCACAGAAGCAATCATGTCCATTTCCTTCTTGTTATACACCACGCCGGTGGGGTTGCCGGGGTTGGTGAGGAGGATGAGGCGGGTCTTATTGGTAATGTACTTTTCCACCGTTTCCTGGTCCGGCAGACGGTAGCCGGTTTCTGCGCTGGTGGGCACTGCCCTTACATGGGCACCGGCAATCTTGGCAAAGGAATTGTAGTTGGCATAGAAAGGTTCAAATACCAGGATTTCATCACCGGGGTCGCAGAGGGCGAGAGCTGCCAGCTCCAGCGCTTCACTGCCGCCGGCAGTGATGTAAATATTCTTCTCGCTGTACTCCATGCCCCATTCCCTGTAATATTTCTGAATCTGGTGGATCAGGTTCATATCCCCCTGGGAAGGTCCATAGGCCACGGTCTTCTTGTCAAAATGCCTGATGGCCTCCATGAACTGGGGCGGCGTCTCAATATCCGGCTGTCCGATGTTCAGATGATAAATTTTCTTTCCTGCCTTCTGCGCCTCCGTGGCATAGGGGCCCAGTCTGCGAATAGGAGAAGTGGTCAAGCTCAGTGCTCTCTGTGAAATCTTCATCATTATCCCTTCCTGTTTCTGAAAAATATCATTCCATTAAATCATGGTTCCATACTTTTCTTATTATATACTTTTTTATGCATTCTGCCATGGGATTTTTTTATGAAATAAAAAGATTCAGAGGATCCAAAAGGAAAGGGTGACGAGACTTATGAATCGAAGTTTAAGGTTTCTAAAGGAAAAACAACTCATTACGTTTTGTACGTCGTTTCACTCCTGCATCATCTGCTGCAAACTATTTAAGGAGGCTCATGATACAGCAGCGCATAAAAATTCTTATAAAAGCAAACTCTACGAACTAACCAGTGTTTCCCTGG
>NZ_UPZP01000068.1 GCF_900538805.1 uncultured Dialister sp. | reverse complement strand
ATTCGCGTCGACTTATTCCTTGCATTGGATAAAAATCCAAGAATGAAATCCGATAACGATTTAATCAGCGCTTCCCTAGACGATTTGAAGAGTGGAGAGACTTTATATGTGTATGGAGTAACGGTCAGGCTTGAAGAGCGTTTCGGCGGAAGCAGCTGTGATGTTCCTATCTACATCAAAGTCAGACTGACGAGACGGATGATGGATGGAGAAATGGTTGAAGGTATTTTGATATCATTTCATGAGCAGGAGTATCCGCTGGTTCCTTATTTCCAGTAAAGTACGGTCCATAGGGAGGAAGAAATGAGAAGGGTTGGTTTTTGCGAAAGCTGTGATGATATAAGGCCTTTTATGCTGAAGAGAGTGCCTGTGGAGGAACATATCCGCGGCAAGACTTATACATTTTGTATTACGAAGGCCATTTGCCCGGAATGCGGGAATGAGGTTTCTGTACCTGGTCTTCTGGACATGAATACACGGGAAATTGATTTCCAGTATAGAAAAGTGGAAGGAATTATCAGTATTTCAGATATCAGGAAATTGATGAAGCTTTATCATATGGGGAAATCTACGCTGTCTTTAGCTCTGGGGTTTGGGGAAATCACGATTTCCCGCTATTTAGATGGACAGGTGCCTTCTAAAGAGTATTCGGATATTATGCTTAAGGCAATGAGTTCTTCAATTTTTATGCGTGAAAAGCTGGAGGCAAACAAGGAGGCAGTCGGTGAAGCAGCCTATAAGAAAGCGGTTCATGCTATTACGGAACTGGATGACTTATTCAGTCGACTGCCCGCAGAATTGCTGGATGTTATTTCATTTATTTTTAAGAATGAAACTGATATTACGCCTTTAATGCTGCAGAAGCTTTTGTACTATACCAATGGAATCCATGATGCAGTCTTCGGCAGGCCGCTGTTTACCAGTCGATGTGAAGCATGGATTCATGGTCCTGTTTATCGGGACGTGTATGATGTATTCAAAAATTTCACGTTTAATCTGATTGATGATGAAAGGTCTTCTCTGCTATTGAATTCGACGGTAAATTTGACGCCGGAAGCTAGAAATCTGATTTCAAATATTCTCAACAGTTTTGGCATGTACAGTGGAAAGACATTGGAGTATCTGACACATCAGGAAAATCCATGGTGCAAAGCCAGGGAGGGGTATGGGCCTGATGAATATTCAAAGGTGGAAATACCGGAGGAATCTATAAAGCAATATTTTCTTGGGATACCGGAGCTTTCTTCTGTGGATACGGTCGAAGGAATGAAAACGTACATAAGAAGAATGTTGAAATAAGTGAAGGGGTGCCTTTGGGCGCCTTTTTTTATTTGCAAAAGCAGACAAGTTATCATTCATCTGACAAACATTATTTTAACGAACAACTTGTATTATAACTTTTTGGGGAGTATAATGAGTATGAAAAATGGTGACCACCGGATGAAGGTTATGAGGTGGTTTTTATTGATAGGAAGGAACGAGGAAAATGAAACGTTGGATGGCAGCGGCGGCGGTTCTTTTGGCGGCAGGGTGTCTGCTGGCAGGGGGCTGCGGGAAGGATGAGCCTGCGGCGGCTTCTGCTTCGGAGGGGCATGTGCGTATTGTGACTCATGCGAACTGGAATCCTTTTGAGTATTTGAAGGATGGGAAGATAACCGGTTTTGATATCGATTTGGTGACGGAGGCGGCGAAGCGGGCCGGGCTTACGCCGGATATTACGGATGCCGGCTGGGAGGCTATTTTTGAGCAGATCCGCACGGGGCAGGCGGATGCGGCGATTTCGGGCATTACCATCACCGATGACCGGAAGGCGACGTATTTATTCTCGAAGCCCTATTTCGTGTCCCGTCAGGCGATTCTTATCCGGGAGGATGAGAGTATTTCCAGTGCGAAGGACCTGATGGACGGAAAGACGGTGGCAGTGCAGAACGGGTCCACCGGGCAGGAGGCGTTGGAGAAGCTGATGGGGAAGAATAATCCGGCCATCCGGAAGACGCCCATGTCCATCCAGATGCTTATCGGCGGTCAGGTGGATGCGCTGGTGGGGGATGAAACGTCGGTGAAGTCTATCCAGGCCCAGTATCCGGATCAGCATTTGAAGATAGTGTATGATGACGAGGCGTTTACGCCGGAGTATTTCGGCATTCTGTATCCGAAGGATAAGGGACAGGCGCTTTCGCGGAAGATGGACAAGGCGCTTTCTGACATGGTGAGCGACGGGACCTATGGGAAGCTGTATGAAAAATGGTTCCATACAAAGCCCGATGAGAAGATGCTGGCTTCTTTGAAGCAGGGGTGATAGAAATGTTTGATTTCAAAGTTTCCATATTGGAGGAATATGCACCTTTCTTTATTTCCGGTGCCTTCCTGACGGTGAAGCTGTCGGTGATTGCCATTGCAGCGGGCTTTTTCATCGGTCTTTTCCTGGCGCTGGCCCGTATTTCTTCTAAGAAATACCTGTCCATTCCGGCGGCGTGCTTCATCGAAAGTATCCGTGGGACGCCGCTTCTTCTGCAGATACTGATTACCTATTTCGGCGTGATTCCGCTGATTATGAGGAAACCGGACGGCGTGCTGGCGGCGGTTATTGCCCTTTCCATCAATGCAGGTGCCTATATTGCGGAAACCATCCGCGGCGGCATCATAGCTACGGACCCGGGACAGATGGAGGCGGCCAGCGCCCTGGGACTTTCCCATTTCCAGTCCATGCGGTATGTCATCCTGCCGCAGGCCATCCGCTCGGTGATTCCGGCGCTGGGAAATTCCTTTGTGAGTCTTATCAAGGATTCGTCCCTGGCTTCGGTCATTGCCACGCCGGAGCTCATGTACTGGGCCAATGCGGCAAACGCCCAGTATTACCGGGTGTGGGAGACCTTCATCACCACCGCCCTCATTTATCTCATCCTGACTTTGGTGACGGGAAGGATTCTGGGAGTGCTGGAAAAGAACCATTAAAAAAGACTGTGAAGAAATGGATAGCATTTTTTCACAGTCTTTTTTTTATAGGTCCGCTTTTTTCCAGAATCGCTTGACTATACGGGGCGCCAGGCAGGCGGCAAAGGCGCCGGCGGCGGCTCCGGCCAGGATGTCCATGGGGTAGTGGACGCCCAGATAGAGGCGGGAGAAGGCGATGAGGAAGGCCGCAAGGAGGGCGGCGATTCCCAGGGGGCGGGACAGGTATTTATAGAACAGGAGGGCCGCCGCGAAGGAGGCGGAGGCGTGGCCTGAGGGGAAGGCGAAGGATGCGGAGGAAATATGGGAGATGAGGGGGATGATTTCCGGATAGGTTACAAAGGGACGGGGCTCCTGAAAGAGGTTCTTCAGTATGAGGTTGGTGAAGAGCAGGGAAAGAAGAAGAGACACCAGAGCGCAGACGCCAACGGCTCTTGTCTTTTTGAAAATCATGAGGAGCAGGGATGAAATAATCCAGATAAATCCTGCGTTGCCCAGATTTGTCATGAATTCAAGAATGGCGGTGAGGAGGGGTGTGCGAAAATATTCCTGCAGGAAAAGAAGAAAAGCGGCCTGCAGATTCATAAAAGTATCCATAATGTCACTTCCTTTTAGGGGAGAGGGACACGCCCTTTCGGGCGTGAGGGTTCAAAGGGTTCAAAGGGTGCAAAGGGTTCAAACGGTTCAGAGGGTTCTGGTGGGCGCCCTTCAAAAAGAAGGGGCGCCATTATGATAAAACCATACAACCGCCCTGCGGGCGGGGAGAACAAGCAAACCGCGCCTGTGGCGCGATGGAAATGCACCCCTATCCCCGCCTGCGGCGGTACTTCCCCCGGAGGGGGAAGTTTGCTCTTTGCTTATCCTTGCTCTCGTATCCAGTGAATACCATTCCGGTGATTAGCCACTTGTGGTGGCTTTTCCCCCTTTGGTGGCTTCGCCACCACCTTCTCACCCGGCGGAGCTGGTGGGAAGGTGGGTACTGATCATTGTGCCACATGACTCGAATGGGAAGTACAGAGCGGTTTATTCTGCCCCCTGAATAGGGCGGAAGTCCGGTGGTCTAACAGCGCTGCAACTTATTGCCTGTCTGCTGTCTGACTTCTGACGTCTAATATCTAATATCTAATATCTAATATCTAACATCTAACAATCAACCGGCGTCCGGCGAAGTCGGCGGCTGGAGTTCTTCCGGAGTCATGGGAGCGGTTTCCAGGGGGGCCGGTGCAGCGGGGGCGGAGGGATTTCCTTTCCGGTAGTCCTGTTTCATGGAGCGCTGACTGTCTCTTTCATCCTGCCTGTGGACTTCGGAATGAATCCGGTCATGGGAGCGGTTGTCGTCGTCATGGCCGCGGTCTTTGCGCTGGCGGCCGTCTTTTTCGTCATAGGGGCTGCGGTCTTTTTCTTTCCGCTCTTTCTTTACTTTGTCCTTTCTGTCATGGCTGCCTTCTTTATCTTCCTTTATGGAATGGAAGGGCAGGCTGGATTTGAAGGATTTCATTTCCTGATGGATAGCGGGAGCGGACTCTTTGGCCCAGTCCATGAAGCCCGCCGCATCGGTGGTGAGGAAGGAAGCGGAGAAGAGGATGGCACTGGCGGTGCCGAGAAGAAATGTTACGGCGATTTTATTCATGATTCAGTCCTCCTTTTTAAGGAAAGAAATAGGATTGTCGGAAAGAATGGCATCACTTAAGGTGCGGCCGAAGGCGCCCAGGAAAAGGGAGAAGGAAATTCCCGAAACCGCAAGGAGCATAAGGCTCAGGGGGCTCATCACCGGAAGGGGCGGGATGGAGGGGAGGATGGTGATGCCGCTGGCAAGGAGGCCTACGCCGGAGAGGGCGGCCAGGAATAAGAGAATGGCCGATAACAGTCCGCACCAGCGGAAGAAGAAGGCGGATCCCCGACGGAGAAGGGAGAAGAGAGGGCCGCCCAGGGGACGGACCTTTTCGAGTCCCTTTTCCAAGCCATGGCTTACACCGTGAATCAGGTCCGAAGGCAGGGAGTGGAAACCTATCCGGCGGGGCTTTCCGGAAACATCCCTGCCGTAAATGGTGGAGGCAATGCGGGAAGGCGTATCCAGCCCCGCAATGATTTCCTCTTCCGAGAGGCCCGACGCAGCGGCCATGGCAAAGTAGGTTTCATAATCCGCCAGGATTTCATTTCGAATGGCAGCCTGCTCATAAATCAGGTAGGTGCGAAGTTCTTTCATAAATTCATTTTTCGTCATAGAAATCACTCCTTTACATAAAATGGTGATGAAATGGTTAAGTGCTTTAGGACTTCCGTCCTCTGTATGTAATATATCACACGGTACTATGTAGTACAAGGTACTGTGTAGTAAACTATAGATAAACAGTTTTTTAACGGAAGTTAAACGGGGGAGGGGGATGATGGACATTAGACGATAGATGTTAGACGATAGATGGGAAGGAGAGGTTTGAGGTTTGAGATTTGAGGAGGTAGAGACAATGAGACGGGAGACGTCAGACGGTCAGACAGTCAGACGGAAGGAGGAGATTTGAGTTTCGGTGTTCCTCAGGGCTCCGCCCAGCTCCATTCCGGTCGGGCGACAAAAGGAAAGCGCCTTGATGGGCAGGCTAGGCGCCTACCTCGCCCGACTTCGCAATCCTATGCAGGATTGCCACCTGAGGAAGGAGCCTGCGTTACGTTCTATGCTTTGAGGCCATTGGAGCGGGGGGACACGGTGCTGGGAGATTTCTCGACTTCGCTCGAAATGACAGTTCGGCACGTATCGTAGTGTTATAGCCCCCTTCCACAGGAAGGGGGTGGCGCCGATAGGCGACGGAGGATAGGGGAGTCAGTTCTTCCTTAACTTCGAACCTATCCTCAGGGCTCCGCCCAGCTCCTTCCTGGGGAAGGAGCCAAACAGTTCGGCATGTGCCACTGTGTTCCCTTCCTGCTGACTGGTATTTAAGACCACTCCGGACACTTACTGCTTGTTCTGCGCGCATTCTGCAGAGAATGCGCGAGTCGGCCAATTTGTCTGCCCTTGGAAATCCTATGCAGAATTTCCACTCACTCAAGGGGCAACGAGAATTAAGAAGGGCCTTCCGATTGTCGGCTGACCGACCCCGGATGACAGGTGAGAGGCGGGAAGGTAAGCATGCAATTTGTCTCTTTTTCCGGCATCATGAAACAAGCTGTGAAGAAATGATTTCATTTTTCACAGCTTGTTTATGATGGCTCAATATATATATAAATGATTTCATATCCATTCCATATGATATGAAATGGAGTATTATTTTTATTTTGAAATGTAGTGTATACTATATGTATATGCATTTTCATAATGATACACGTGAATACTGTTTTATCACAGGCCGGTTGAAATCAGGCCTGTCACAGGATTGCCGGAAGGAGGGGGAGTCATGTTTGCAGCAGCGGGAATATCGAATATTTATTTCTTTCTGGCCGCCCTGCCGGTGCAGCTGATTATCCTTTTCTTCTACATGAATCATCGGCAGCTGCCGCTTCGGGAGTCCCGGTCTTTCCTGTACCTCATGGCTGTGAATACGGCGGTGCTTCTTTTGAATCTGCTGCTTATGTGTGTGAACCCCGGGGAGTGGCCGTCGCTTACGCCGTGGCTGGTGCTCATCTTTTTCAGCGGCGTTTTTATGGATACCTACCTCCTTTTCTGCTATTTCTGCGATGCCCTGAAGGGCGATGAATATGGCGGGAAATGGGTGAAGCGGATTACTTTCCTGCCGGTGGCGGCGGGGATTTTATATTTCCTGCCTAAAGGTGGGCAAGGACTTGCGCCCTGCGACATGGATGCCATTTACAGCATGCTGAAGGGGAGTTATCTGATTTTCTACGCCGGCCTTTCCCTGATTCTCGTGTGGCTTCGGAGAAAGGAGAACAGTTTTCGTAGAAATGCCGGCTTTGTGTCCAGCCTTCTCATCGTTCTGGCAGGAGCCTATGTGAGGTTCTTCTATCCACAGGTCCTGTTCGGCGGCTATTTCTATACGCTGGCTGTTTTCATCATTTATCTTACGGTGAGAAATCCTGATTTCTATGTGGAGCACCAGACCCGTCTTCTGAACAAGGCGGCTTTTCAGCTGGTGATCGATGACCGGATAGAGAGCAGCGGCATCCATGGCTTCGGCTTCGTTATTAAGGATTATGAGGAAGGGCGCATCCTTTACGGCGGGCCCTTTATTGACAGTTTTTTGGACAATATAGGCCATTACCTGCAGAAGGAATTCGGGAGGGGTCATGCTTTCTATCTGGACAGCGGCCGTTTCTTTATCCTGTATAGGAATCCGGTTTCCCTGAAGGAGGAAACGGACCGGCTGCATCGCCGCTTCCGGAATCCCTGGACCAGCGGGGAGCGTTCCGCCTACTTTGATATCTGCTGCTGCCTTCTGGAGAAGGGGCTTCACTTTGAAAGCACCGATGAGCTGGTGCAGGTGGTGAGCTCTGCCTTTGACGCGGCCCATCGGCCGGGGCAGGAAGATTTCACCATTGGGGAAGAGTATCTGTCCCATGTGAAACGGCAGGTATACGTGCGCCGTCTTCTGAAAGAATCCCTGGACCGGGACAGCCTTCAGGTGTACCTGCAGCCCATCGTATTAAGCGGCAGCGGAAAACTGGAAGGAGCGGAAGCGCTGGTGCGGCTCGCTGACCACGACGGCTCCATCATTTCTCCGGCCGAATTTATTCCGGCGGCGGAATCCAGCGGCGCCGTTACCGTGCTGGGGCTCCAGGTCTTCCGGAAGGTGTGCGATTTCATCAAAAAGGGCGGCATGGAAAAATGCGGCATGCAGTGGATTAACGTGAACGTGTCGCCGGTGCAGTGCCTGGGAAGGGACCTGCCGGAAAAACTGGAAAGCATCAGGAAGGCATATAATGTGCCCCGCTCCTTTCTCCATCTGGAAATCACGGAGCAGGGAGCCCTGGGGCCCGGCGGCCTGAGCCAGATCGAAAGGCTCCGCCGGCTGGGCTATGTAATGATTGTAGATGATTTCGGTACCGGATACTCCAACTCCAGCCGCGTCAAGAGCATTGATTTCTCCGGCATCAAAATCGACATGTCCCTGGTCCGCGCCCATTTTCAAAAGCCCGACCCCTACCTGCCAAACCTTGTGAAGAGCCTTCACGACCTGGGCTTTACCATCACCGCAGAGGGCGTGGAAACGGAAACCATGGCCAGAGAACTCTGCGCCATGGGCTGCGACTACTTCCAGGGCTTCTACTACAGCCGGCCCATACCGATGGATGAGTTTTTGAAGAAATATGGAAAGTAAAAAATCCCGCCGGATGCGGGATTTTTTTTATGGACACGCCCTTTGGGCGTGAGGGTCCGAAGGAAAAGGGACACGGCTTCGCCGTGGGTTATGGCCTGCTGGCGCAGGCAGGTTGAGTAAAAGGGGGCGTCGCTTCGCTCAGGGGGCGACAGCGCTTGAAGCGTGTCACACGATTCTCAGGTTGCTAACGCTCCCCTGCGAATTGTGTTCCCTTGCCACCCCTATTCAGGGGGCAGAATAAATCGCTCTATGCTTCCCCACAGAGACATATGGCACAATGCCTAGCGCCCATAGTCCCACTGTGCACATCCTGCATAGGATGTGCAAGTCGGGCGAAGTAAGGCGCCTAGCCTGCCCATAAAGGCGCTTTCCTTTTGTCGCCCGACCGATACAGCGGGGGGAAGGTGGTGCCGTAGGCACCAAAGGGGGGAAAGCCACCGAAGGTGGCTAATCACCGAAATGCTTAGCGGGACTTAAGCAGAAAAAGGCAAACCCGTAACGCAGGCTCCTTCCCAAGGAAGGAGCTGGGCGATAGCCCTGAGGATAGGTTCGAAAATCGGCGAAGTCATTATGTGTCACATCAGGCCCTTTCAGGGCCTCGGCCTTTCTGCGAAAGGCCTGCTATCCTCCGTCGCCTACGGCGACACCCCCTTCCAAAGGAAGGGGGCTTTGACTCTCCGTCATGCAGAACTGGAGACACAAAGGCCAATCCCGTAACGCCCTTGCGTCCCCTTTAGGGGAAGAGGGCCACGGAGTGGCGAAGGGGTGTACGAGGTGACAAGCCGAAACAGATACTCTACGCCTTCCTGACTGCCAAACGGCAGCCTTCCCGCCGACCGGTATTTACTACCGATTGACTCATATGCTTCGAGTACCGAGATCCTTCGCTATCGCTCAGGATGACGGTGGAGGGCGGGAAGGTAATCCTGTAACGCAGGCTCCTTCCCCAGAAAGGAGGCTATAAACTGCGGCGGAGCCGCCACCACAACCCTCAGCCCGAAGGGATGTCAAACCTCAGAACCCTAAGAACCTTCTGAACCCTCACGCCGCAGGCGTGTCCATAAGCCGCCACCACAACCCTTTGAACCTTTTGAACCTTCTGAACCCTCTGAACCCTCCGCGCCCGAAGGGCGCGGTCACTGCGGTCACTTAATAATCAGCACCGGCACTTTCACATGGTGGATAACGTACTGACTGACGCTTCCCATAATGAAGGAGGAGAGGGAGCCTTTGCCGCTGTTTCCCATGATGACAAGGTCAATGCCCTCTTCGTCTACCAGGGAAGTAATCACATTGCCCGGGACGCCGGTGCGGATGATGGGGGTGAAGTTGACGTCCTGGGGAATCTGTTTTTTGACTCTTTCCATGACGGCTTCTGCCTTTTCCTTGACGGAAGCAAAGCCGTTTCTGTCAAGGTTCACCTGCATCAAGGGGTAGGCGGCTTCGCCGATGTCTGCTACCACGGTGACAAACAGCCGGGCTTCGTAGGTTTTTGCCATTTCCACGCCATAGCGGAGGGCGTTGTCGGCGGTGCCGGAGCCGTCTACGGGGACAAGGATTTTTTTGAACTGCATAGGAAAGACCTCCTTTGAAATTTCATTTCCTTATTTGGGATTTCCTGCTATGATATATAATAATTATATCATGACGGCATGTTTGAGGAAGAAGGAAATGGGATCATGAAAAAAGCAGCAGTGATTTCTGCCATGCTCCTGGCGCTGGTCATGCCCTTTGGAGGCGCGCTGGCAGAGGAGAGTGCAGCAGGGGAGACGGCGTCTGTTTCTTCGAAAATATATACTTATGATAACAGGGCCAGCGGGCTTACCATGAAGCTTCCGGGAAACCGGGTGGAAAATGAGAAGTCCTCGCCGGCGGTGTATCAGGCATTCCTTCCGGATGAGGGGATTTCTCTTTCCATTCTGTCCCGGGCCTACGGCCAGCCCTACAGCGAAAGCCGGATGAAGGGGCAGGTGAAGGAAGCTGAGCAGTTTCTCCGGGAGAATATAAAGAATTCCGGAGAGAAGCAGGTATCCATGAAATCGGTGAAGACACCATACGGCACGGCCCTTCGGGCAGAGACTTCGGGAAAAGGGGAAAGCGGCAGCTTTTCAGTGATTCGCTATCTTTTCCTCCGCCAGGAGGGGACGGCCATGATTTCCTTTACCATGAAGGAAGAGGATTTGAAGAGAAACCGGCCGTTTGTGGAGGACACCATGGGCACCCTGTCTTTTTATACGCCCATGCAGAAGGTGAATGTGAAGGGCACCGCCTATACTTATGATATTCCTGCATCCATGCGGGTGGATTATGACCCGCCCATTGCACCGGACCATGTGCTGGTGGCAGGAAACAGGCTTCTCATGACGGGGGTGGTGGCGCTGCCGATTGCTGAAAATAAAGAGTTCAGTTTCCTGCCTGCAAGTCTTTCTTCCCTGAGCGATGAGAAGAAGGCGGACATTGAGTCCCATTTCCGAAAGAAACTGGCCGGCGAAAGCACGGTAAAATATGTGAAGAACGTGAAGTTCCTCTTTGGCACCTTCCACGGCAGGGACGGTCTCCGCCTTGATTTTGATGACCAGGGGGACCATAACACCAGCTATATTTTTGTGAAGGACGGGAAATATATTTCCTTTGATTATATTTATAATGTAAAAGAAGAGGACTATGCGGACCGGGTGATTGCCCAGTCGCTGGAGTCCATTTCACTGTAAACTTTAAAGATTTCCGGAGGTGGCATCTTGTTTTTTAATCTGTTTGGCGCAGGAAAAGACAAATATATAGAAGAGTACGCCAGCCGCATGGCGGAGGCGGCGGTGAAGGACGAGCTGGACGCAGACCGGCTGGAAAGTTTCATCGCCTATGCAAAGGAAAAGGACCTGGGCAACAAGCAACTGGCCCGGGCTCAGGCGCTGGCCTGTGACAAGGCCTTTGAAAAGCTGTACCATGACGGCTACATGGATGATGATGAGTACGGTATGTTTTCCGACATGCTGAAGCTCTGCTACATGATGAAGGAAGATGCGAAATACAAGTACGAAACCATTGCCAAAAGGTGCAATGCCCTCTATAAAATCCAGGAAGAGGGGCTCATGCCCACCATCAGCAGGGAATATGCCAATGTGAAATACAGGGACGGCGAGGACCTTCACTTCACCGCTGCCGGCAGGCTCATGAAACCGAAAAAGCCAGTCACCGGCGCCATCACCATTGCCAGAGGAACGCCTTTCAAAGTGGGAAACTGGGAAAATAAGGAAGACAAGAGTCTCTTTGAAGAAGGGGACAAAGGCGCTTTCTGGCTCACCTCACAGCGTGTGGGCTTCCGAAGCCGGAAGGAAAAGATGGCGGCGGACCTTTCCGACCTGGACCATGTGGAGCTGGGAAGAGGGCCCCTCTGCATTTATGAAAAAGGGAAGGAAAGCCCCTGGTGCGTTGCCATCGATGACTATGAAATGGCGGGGGCGCTGCTTTCGAATCTTTTGAATAGCGGTGCGTTCAAGAAAGGAGACTAACCATGGAATTTGATCATGTGCTTTCTGTGAGAAGTTCGGTGCGCCGGTATACGGATGAACCGGTGTCTGAGGAGGATATCAAACGGATTGTGACTGCCGGGGAAGAGGTGCCGGTGGGGCATTTTGATTTCAAAAATTATGCCATTGCCGCCATTACGGATAAGACGGTGTTGAAGCTTCTGGCGGAGGAAAATGATGCACTTTCCGGCAGGGGAGACCCCATTTACGGGGCGCCGCTTCTTCTTCTCATTATGAGTACGCCAGAGGCCCAGGAGGATTCTATCAAGCTGAATGCAGGCATTATGGCGGAGAACATGCACCTTAAAGCAGTGGATCTGGGTCTGGGGTCCATCTGTATTTACAGCTTTATCCGTACCCTGAACCGGGTGGAGGGATATGGAAAATATTTCAAAGCCATGCATCTGCCGGAGGGGCTGAAGCCGGCCATGGCGGTGGCTGTGGGCCATACGCCCATGGCGCAGCGGGAGAGACGGTTTGTGGCAAGGATTCCGGCTTTCCGCATTGATGGGAAGGAATAAAGGAGGTTTATCATGGAATTTGATACGGTTTTGTCACTTAGAAAGTCGGTCCGTTCCTATACGGATGAGCCCGTTTCTGAAAAGGAAATCGAAGCGCTCATTCATGCAGCGAAGGAGTCTTCCGTAGGTCATCATAATGATAAGGGCTATGCTCTGGTGGTGGTGAGGGACCCGGAAGTGCTGAAGCGTATCAGCACGGAGGGGGGAGAGAAGGTGGGTAAACCCCATATGATTTACGAAGCGCCCCTTCTTATCCTCATCTGCCGCACGAAGGATGTGATGGAACATCTGGAGGGCTTTGACGCAGGTATTATTGCGGAGCATATCCATTTGAAGGCTTCCGACCTGGGGCTTTCTTCCATTATTCTTTTCGGTTTTATCCGCCTTCTGGGTAAAGATGCGGACTATCTTAAAATGCTTCATCTGCCGGAGGGAGTTTCGCCTATCCTGGCGGTGGCTGTGGGTCATTCGCCGCTGGACGGGAAGAAGAGGAAAGAGGACCGTCATTTCGAGGTGATTGAAAGGTAGAAAAAGGCCTTTCCTAGGGAAGCACTGATTAATTCGCAGAATCGAATTTCATAAGTATTTTTATCCAATGCTGCGTCATAAGTCTCCTTA
>NZ_UPZP01000067.1 GCF_900538805.1 uncultured Dialister sp. | reverse complement strand
CGTCTTCTGAGCTATTCCATGTTACTTTCATCGTAGCACCAGGATTCCCTACCCATCAAGGTGGGCAATGGAAGTATTTAACTTCATGCCCTACACTTACTATACGAGGATGACGGGCGAGCGGCGGGAAGGAGGCAGCGGACAGCGGATAGCGGATAGCGGACAGCTGATAGCCGATATATGATAGATGCCTTCACTGTCCCACTGTCTCACTGTCCCACTATCCCACTATTTCACCAGCATCTTATCCAGCACTTCCCGGATATGGGTGACTGGCAGCACTTCTATGCCCAAAGTCTTGGGGTCTATGTCCGTCTTGTTTTCCGCGGGTATGAGGATACCCTTCATGCCTGCCTGGCGGGCGCCGAAGGCTTTTTCCATGACGCCGCCTACGGGTTTTACGTCGCCGGAGAGGGAAATTTCACCGGTGACGGCATAGTCCTGTCGGAGGGGAATATTTTCCACGGCGGAGACGATGGCGCAGGTGATGGCGGCGCCGGCGGAGGGGCCGTCGATATTGCCTCCGCCTACGATGTTCACGTGGAGGTCGTAGTCCGAGAGGTCCTTGCCGGTGACAAGGCGCACCACGGCGGCGGCGGTGGCAACGGAGTCTTTGGCCATGGAGCCGGCGGTGTCGTTGAAGCGGATGCTGCCTTTTCCCTGGGTTCTGGCGGGGAAGGCGGCGGTTTCAATTTCAATGGTGCTTCCCCAGTAACCTGCCACGCCAAGGCCATAAATATGACCGACCCTTGGATTTCCTTTCTTCACCCGACCCAGCCAGGGGGAGAGGCGGCTGGCTTGGGCGGTGCGTTTCATGAGGTCCAGGGTAATGGTAACTTCGTGGGCATTCCCGCTTTCATAGACCGCAAGGCCATAGGCGTCGGCCAGAAGGCTTACTGCCTTTCTGCCTTCCATGGTGTAGGTGCTGATGAGGTCCGACACCCCTTCTTCCAGATGGACCTTAAGCTTTTCCGCCGCATGACGCACGATTTCCACCACGTCCTTCGGCTGGAGGGGGTCAAAGAAGACTTCGGCGCAGCGAGAGCGGATGGCGGGGTTGATTTCCTCGGGCTGCCTGGTGGTGGCGCCAATGAGGATGAAATCGGCGGGGGCACCGTCTTTGAAAAGTTTCCGGATGTAGTCCGGTACGGCGGGATTGTCTTCGTCGTAGTAGGCGGATTCGAAATAGACCCTTTTGTCTTCCAGTACTTTCAGCAGCTTATTCAGCATCATGGGGTCCAGTTCGCCGATTTCATCGATGAAAAGGACGCCGCCATGGGCTTCGGTGACAAGGCCGGGCTTCGGTTCCGGTATGCCGTCGTCCGCCAACTGGCGGCTGGCGCCCTGGTAGATGGGGTCGTGGACGGAGCCGATGAGGGGGTTCGTAATGTCCCTTTCGTCCCAGCGCAGGGTGGTGCCGTCGCATTCCACGAAGGGCGCATTTTCCCCAAAGGCGGTGTAGGAAAGTTTCTTCGCTTCGTCCAGCACCAGCCGTGCAGCGGTGGTCTTGCCCACACCCGGCGGTCCGTAGAGGATGAGGTGCTGGGGATAGGGGGAGGCAATGCGGGAGAAGAGGGCTTTCACCGCCCGGTCCTGGCCTACGATTTCCGAAAGGCTCCGGGGCCGCACCACGTTCATAATGGTGGAGGTGAGCTTCACCTTGTCCAGGGCTTCCAGTTTTTCCATTTTGCGGCGGCTCTGGGGTGTTTCGGTGTCCCCCGTTTCTTCGTCGATGATTTCCTGGCGGATTTCATCCACATATTCCTGATGCCTTTCCTCCAGACGGTCCGCAATTTTTTCTTCCAGCTGCCGTTCCACCGCCTGCCGGGCCAGCATTTCCGCCAGCTTGTCTTCCAGCTTGTCCAAAATGCCCGGTATTTCCTCGTCCGTAGGCACCCTTGTGTAGTCCCGGCTTTCCAGAATGAGCCGTTCCATGCCGATGAGGCGGATGCGGGGGTTTTCATCATGTATGTATTTCAGCGCATTATACCGGCTGGCCTGCACAATAATCTGCTCAGAGCCCATAATGCTGGCATAAATGCTGTAGATGGCGTTGATCTGCCTTTTCAGTTCTTCATCGGAAAAGCTGCTGCCGTCCACATGGTTCATGAGACGGCCGATTAAATCTTTTACATCTTCCATAGAAATCCCCTCCTTTATTATTATATTGACACGCGGAGGCGTGAGGGTTCGATGGGTTCAGAAGGTTCTTAGGTTTAATGCGCCTGCCGGCGCAAGGGTTCTTAAGTTTGACGGCCCTTCAGGCCGAGGGTTGTGGTGGCGGCTCCGCCGCAATTTTATAGCCGCCAAAGGCGGCATATAAAACTTCCCTCTGAACCGGGCCGGGAGGCGAAGCCGATTCCGGCTCGAATCCATCGTTCGGTGCGAAGCACACGAACGATAGAACCCAGGTGCCGAAAGGCACCTGAACCCTCTTGCTTTCGGGAATACTGTCCAGCAGACAATAGCAGCGGAAAGCGGAAAGCGACTAGCCGACAGCCGACAGCGGAAAGCCACCAGCAGCCGCCGCCTCACTCCTTCTTGAATGTCCAGTATCTTGGCACGAAGATGTCTTCGAAGAGGTTGATGGCGAAGTTGTCGGTGAGGCCGGAGATGTAGTCCACCGCTGCCAGGGGAATATTTCCTCCTGCCAGGCGGACCTGTTTTTCAGGGAGCCTGGTTTCATGGAAACTGCCGTCCGGCCGTTTTTCAGTGTAATAGTTATACAGCATTTTCACCACGTTGCTGCCCCGTTTCCTGTCAGGAATCAGGGCTTTTGACATGTACACTTCGTCAAACATGAACTGCCGGAAGGTCTGCAGCACTTCGTCCCCTTCCTTTGACATGTGGATGCCGTCCGTTTCATCATGCATGGAATTTTTCACCACGCTGGTGACCAGGGCGGTAATCATGGAGGAATGGGTGGTGCCGATTTTTTTCTTCACCATGTCCGGCAGATTGTCCGGGCCGATGAGGCCCATAGTTTCTGCATCTTCATAGTCGTGGCAGAGATAGGCAATGCGGTCGGCATACTTGATGAGTGCACCCTCCAGGGTATGGGCGTGCAGTTTTCCGCAGTGGTTCAGCATGCCGTCCCGCACGTCGGCTGTAAGATTCAGCCCCTGTCCTTCTTTTTCCAGTTTTTCCACAATGCGGACGCTCTGTTCATTATGTTCAAAGTGGCCGCAGATTTCCTGCAGCGCCTGCTCCCCCACGTGGCCGAAGGGAGTATGTCCCAGATCGTGACCCAGGGCGATGGCCTCCACCAGGTCCTCGTTCAGCCGGAGGGCCCTGGCCATGGTGCGGCCAATCTGCGCCACCTCCAGGGTGTGGGTCATGCGGGTGCGGTAATGGTCGCCCCTGGGAGCAATGTAAACCTGTGTTTTATGTTTCAGGCGGCGGAAGGAATTGCTATGGAGTATCCGGTCCCGGTCCCTTTGGAAATCGGTGCGCAGAGGATCCTTCTTCTCCACCCTGTCCCGGCGGGCATTGGCGGACAGGACTGCCCGGTGGCAGAGGATTTTCTTTTCCAATTCTTCACTTCGTTCACGAATCAGCATGGGGTCCCTCCTTTTTTGGAAATAGCATTGATTTCTTTTATTATATCATCTATAGGGCTGCTCCGCGGCCCGGGTTCAGAGGGTTCATGGACACGCCTGCGGCGTGAGGGTTCAGAGGGTTCAAAGGGTTCAGAGGGTTCAGAGGGTTCAGAGGGTTCAGAGGGTTCAGAGGGTTCAGAGGGTTCAGAGGGTTCAGAGGGTTGTGGTGGCGCCTGACGGCGCAAATAAAAATAAAAAAGGGGCACGGCTTCGCCGCGGGTTGTATAGAAGGGTTGTGTTCGCTTTGCTCAAGGGGCGACAGCCGCTTCACGGCTGAGGGTTGTGGCGGCGCCCATTTGACACGCCCTTTGGGCGTGAAGGTTGACGGCCCCGGCGGGCCGAAGGTTCTAAAGGTTCTTAGGTTTGATGGGCCCTTCGGACCCAAGGGTTGTGGTATCGCCCTTCGGGCGATGAATATAAATGCCGCCGGAGGCGGCATACATAACTCCCCTCTGAACCAGGCCGGAAGGCGAAGCCGATTCCGGCCCGAACCCATCGTTCGGCGCGAAGCGCACGAACGATAGAACCCGGGCGCCGAAGGCGCCTGAACCCTCTTGCATTCGGGAGTACTGTCCAGCAGGCAATAGCAGCGGGAAGCCGACACCGGACAGCGGCAAATTCCCATTTCCTTTTTACTCTTCCATGATATAATAATGCAATTAGAGGGCATCTCCCTCTACGCTTGTTTTTTATCTAAGGAGATCTGACTATTGGGTAAAGTTGTTAAAGCACTGGCTGCACTGGCTCTGGGTGCTGTCACTGCCTATCTGTTTCCCCGCCGGAAGACGCCGTCCCTGCCGGTGGGAGAGAGTTCCTATTTTCTAGAAGACGGAAGCGGCACCTGCCGGGATTCCATCCCTGTGTACTACTACAAGCCTGCCACCTGGACGGAGGAGCAGCCTGTGTTTATCGCCTTTCCGGGATATACCCGGAAGGCGGAACGGTTTGAAAAGCACCTGGAGGATTTGGCGGTGCGCTACAATATGCTCATTGCCTGTCCGGAATTTTCCACGAAGAAATATCCCGGCGCCCGCTGGTACCAGGAAGGAAATATTTCCGATGCGGAAGGAGAGAAGGGGCACATCCAGCCCCGCCGGCAGTGGACGTTTGACGCCATCGACCATGTAACCGCTGCGGTGCGGCGCCGGACCCATGCCAAAGGAAAGGTCATTCTCTTCGGCCATTCCGCCGGCGGCCAGCTCATGCACCGCTATTCCCTCTTCGCCAGCCATCCCGCCGCCGATGCCATTGTCTGCGCCAATGCAGGCTGGTTCACCATGCCCGATGAAAATGTATGCTACCCCTACGGCATTAAGAACGTGCCCCTTTCCGATAAAGACCTGGCCCGTGCCTTTTCCCGTCCGGTCATCATGCTCATGGGCGGAAATGATATTTCCCGGGAAAAGCCCTTCCGTGACACGCCGGAGGCCGACGCCCAGGGACAGAACCGCATGGAGCGGTGCAGCAACTACTACCATTTCTGCGAAGCCAAAGCGGCTGA
Source organism: uncultured Dialister sp. (assembly GCF_900538805.1). Lineage (GTDB taxonomy): Bacteria > Bacillota > Negativicutes > Veillonellales > Dialisteraceae > Dialister. Next base: position 7,982 of record NZ_UPZP01000067.1, on the reverse strand, counting down.
GCTGGGCGTCCCCTTCCGCTGGAAACTGGATGTGGTGGTAGGCTCCGCCCATGAAGGAGAAAAAATGGCGGAAGGCGCCATGAAGCTCTTCTGCCAGGAGCCCCTGGATGAGACGGTGGGGATGTGATGGGGCGCGAAGCGCCCCAGGTTCAGAAGGTTCAAAAGGTTCAGAGGGTTCAAAGGGTTATGGTATCGCCCTGCGGGCGATGAAGTTTATAAGCCGCTTCGCGGCAAAACCAAACAACCGCGCCTAACGGTCAGTCGATTAAAAGGAAGGCCCTTTTATGGGCAGGCTATGGGCCAACTTCGACTGACTTGCACATTCTCTGCAGAATGTGCACAGCGCGTGGAAATGCACCCCTTTTGGTGCTGCGCACCACCTTTCCCCCGGAGGGGGAACTTTACTTGCCGCTCAACTTTTACCCTCATAAGCAGTTCAAAGTATAGTGCCGCTAAAATCTCCCCCTCCGGGGTGGCAAGCGAACATGATTCGTAGGGAGCCGTAGGCGACTGAGAATTGTGTGAGACGCTTTCCCGTGGAGAGACGTCGCCGCAGGCGACAGAAGGGGTGCATTTCCAGCGGGCGCCAGCCCGGTTGTGTAGGTTTTCGCTGCCATAGGCAGCGCTGCCGCCGGAGGCGGCATTTAAAGCTCCCCTCTGAACCAGCCCGCTCTGTGGGCGGAACCCATCGTTCGGCGCGAAGCGCACGAACGATAGAACCCGGGCGTCAAAGGCGCCTGAACCCTCTTCCTTTCGGGAATACCGTTCCCCGCCGCATTTGACCCATAAAAAACGACTGCCGAAGCAGTCGTTTTTTTATGTGCAGATTTTACCAGCCGTGGCGGTAGTCGAATACACCGTCCGGGATTTCTCCCTTTTCCAGTTCCGTGAGAGATTCGTCCAGAATGGTGAAGGCTTTATGCAGGTTTTCTTCGGAAATATTGAGAGGCGGCTGCACGCGGAGGAGGTTTTCGCCCAGGGTGATGATGATGAGACCCTTTTCGTAGGAGCGGAAGCAGACCTTGAAGGTGCCGTCTCCATCGGGGATGGCATTTCCTTTTTCATCCTTCTTTACGATACCGATGGCCCAGGACATGCCGCGGCCGCGGTAGAAGGCCACCCGGTCAGGGTGCTTTGCCTTGAGTGCCGCCAGTTCTTTCTGAATGGCAGCGCAGTTCCGTTTGTAAATGGTCTGGAATTCTTCGGACTGATAGTAGTCGAAGGCGGCATTTCCTGCGGCGCAGGCAATGGCGTTGCCGCCCAGGGTGAAGAGGTGGGCCGGAGCGGGGAGGCAGTCCATGATTTCCGCCCTGCCCATGAAGGCGCCCAGGGTGAGGCCGGCACCGATGGATTTGCCCATGATAATACCGTCGGGAATGATGCCGGGGTAGTTTTCAATGGCAAAGAAGTGGCCTGCCCGCCAGAAGCCCTGCTGTACCTCTTCGTCGATGAAGAGGATGCCGTGCTTTTTGCAGAGGTCGTAGAGCTTTTTCATGAAAATGGGATGGGCCGGGAGAATGCCTGCGTCCCCCTGGATGGCTTCAATCACCACAGCCGCCACTTCGTCGGCGGGCATGTAGGTCTTGAAGGCGGTTTCGATATCCTTCACCGCTTCTTTTTCCACGATTTCATCGGGCACATTATCACCGTAGAAGGGGAAATGGTAAATTTCCGGCAGGAAGGGTCCCATTTTCGCATGCATGCGGGTGGTGCAGGTGGTCATGGAAGAGGAGCCGTAGGTATTTCCATGGTAGCCGTTGATGAAGGTAATAATTTTCGTGCGCCCTGTGTAGGCCCTGGCAAATTTCACAGCCGCATCATTGCCGTCGGAGCCGCAGTTGCCGAAGGCAATCTTTGCCTTCACGCCGCCGGGATAGACGGAGGTGAGCTTTTCCGCATAGGAAATCATGGGTTCATTGTAGGAATAGGCGGCGGTGTACTGGGTGCATTTCTTCAGCTGCGCTTCAATGGCCTTCGTAAGGATGGGGTTGGAGCTGCCCAGGTTCAGGGAAGAAGCGCTGGTGAGGAAATCAATGTATTCATTGCCGTCGGCATCCTTCAGGATTTCCCCCGTCCCGCTTTCCACGGCAAAGGGATAATAGGAAAGGTGCTGGCAGGGAGCCACCACTTTCTCATCCCTGGCTACAAGGTCTAAACATTTGTCAATCTTCTTCTGAATTTTATACATAAGTCCTCCTTGTCCTGAATGAGGGGAAACCAGGGAAGCGCTGATTCAATCGTTATCGAATGAATCAGTGTTTCCCCAGGTTTCCTATTCTCTGAAATCATCTTATTGTCAAGTGTATAGAGGGATGGTGGGGTTGTCAAGGGGGAGGGGCCGCTTTCGCGGCCCGGGTTCAGAGGGTTCAGAAGGTTCCGCCTGCCTTTGGCAGGCTGGTTCAAAGGGTGATGGTATCGCCCTGCGGGCGATGCATATGAAGTCAGCGTTACGTTCTTACCTTCCCGCCTCGTGGTCATTCTGAGCGAAGCGAAGAATCTTGGTTCATGCCGATAGTGGCTCAGCTGTCGTTAAATACCAGTCAGCGGGAATGGGCCACTATCGTGGCCACCCCCTATCCGGCTGCGCCGGACTTCTCCACGGGAAAGCGTCTCACGTGGTTCTCAGGTCGCTTCGCTCCCCTATGAACCACGTTCGCTTGCCACCCCTATTCAGGGGGCAGAATAACCCATACTTTGCTTAGAGCCACATATAAAATGATGCCTCCGGCGCCCGCCCCTCTGCACTCAAGAATACCGTATGCCTGATGTTTCCCCGCCGACATGTATTTATCAGCAGAGGAGGCACTAACGACACGTACCGAGATTCTTCACTGCGTTCAGAATGACTGTGTCCGGCGGTAAGCGGATAGCGGACAGCGGACAGCCGGAAGCCGACAGCTGACAGCGGACGGCCAATAGCCGACAGCCGTTAGATGACAGCGGCCTTCACTGTCTCACTGTCCCACCAGCTCACCAGCCCACTAGTTCACTAGCTCACTAACATTAACATATCCTCGGCAGTCCTTCTCCCCTCAGGGGAAGGAGTTTTCTTTTTCCTCCGAAGGCGGTGATGAGGTGGACGCCTTCGCCTTTGGTGATCCGGCCTGCCAGGGAGGCGTTTTTGCCGTAGGGATTTTGGCGGAGAATGGCAAGGGCCCTTTCCGCTTCTTTTTCCGGAAGGACTATAAGCATTTTCCCTTCGTTTCCCATGGTAAGGGGATCAAGGCCCAGGATGCCGGAGAGTTCACGGATTTCTTCGGACACCGGAATGTTTTCTTCCCTGAGTTCCATGGCCCTGCCGGAGGCCTCGGCCAGTTCGTTTGCCACGGTGGCAAGGCCGCCTCTGGTGATGTCACGGATGGTGTGGATGGAAAGGCCTTCGGAAAGGAGGCTTTCCACCAGGCCGTTTAAGGGGGCGCAGTCACTCCTGAGGCTGCTCTTCATATGGAGCCTTGCGGTGAGGATGGTGCCGTGGTGGTCGCCCATGGTGCCGGTGAGGATGACGGCGTCTCCCTCTTCCATGGCGGAGGCGGAAATGGAGAGGCCCTCTGCCCTTTCACCGATGCCGGCGGTATTGATGTAAAGGCCCCCCTTCCCTTCGATGACCTTGGTGTCTCCTGCCACGATGGAAACGCCCGCTTCTTTGGCCGTTTCCGCCATGGAAGCTGCCACTTTTTCCAGTGTTTCCGTTTCCAGCCCTGTTTCCAGAATGAAGGAGGCCGTGAGGTAGAGGGGCCTGGCGCCCATGGAGGACAGGTCGTTCACGGTGCCGCAGATGGAAAGTTTCCCTATGTCCCCGCCGGGGAAGAAGAGGGGTTCCACCACGAAACTGTCGGATGTGAAAACGGGATGTCCTTTCATGACAGGCAGCACGGCGCCGTCTTCCATGGCATCCAGTATGGGATTTGTGAAATATTTGGCAAAAAGCTCATGAATGAGGCGGCCCGTTTCTTCGCCGCCGGAACCATGGCGCAGTTCTATTTTCATATTAACCTCCCCTATAGGTAATGGAGCAGGCCCCTTCGCCGGATACCATGCAGGCCCCCACCGGATGGTCCGGGGTGCAGGCTTTGCCAAAGCAGGGGCAGTCCGAGGGCACCATGCGGCCGGTGAGCACGGAAGCGCAGCAGCAGCCTTTGGGCATACGGTCTTCTGTGAGGCCCCGGCTGCCGGCGTCCAGGAATTCATATTTCCCGGAAATATAAAGACCGGAGCCTTCGATGGGGCCAAGGCCCCGCCAGACGGCATCCCCTGCCGCAAAGACTTCATCCATCAGGGCAAGGGCCCTTGGATTTCCTTCTTCCCGCACCACCGAGGGGTATTCGTTCCAAAGACCGCCCTGTTTCTTTGCAGCTTCCAGCGCCAGCCGGGAAAGGGCGTGAAGAAGGAGGGGCGGTGTGAATCCGCCGATAACCATGGGTTTCCCCGATGTTTCCGAAAGTTTTTGGAAGGGACGGCTTCCCGTAATCACCGCCACGTGGCCGGGGCAGAGGAAACCGTCGATGTGAAGGTCTGCCGCCAGGATGTTCATGGCGCGGGGCATGGTCTTCAATGCGGTGAGGAAGCGGATGTTAGGTATCTTTTCGTCATACACCCGTTTCACCAGGTCCGCCCACACAGGAGCCGTGGTTTCAAAGCCCACCGCCGCCAGCACATAGGTGGTGCTTCTGTCCTTTTCCGCCATGGCCAGCACGTCTTCGGGGTTGTAGAAGAAATCCACCGCGCCGCCCCGGTCTCTGGCGCCTGCCAGGGACAGGCGGCTTCCCGGCACTGCCAGAAGGTCGCCAAAGGCCATGACCTTGTATCCATCGGTCATGGCATAGGCTGCCAGCTTGTCAATGTAGGCGGTAGGCGTCACGCATACCGGACAGCCGGGGCCGGAAAGGAGGGTGATTTTCGGCGACAGAATCTGCCGGATGCCGCTCCTGTAAATGGATGAGGTATGGGTGCCGCAGACCTCCATGAGACGGAGCGGCGGCCCGTCGTAGGCAGCCAGGAAGCGGGCCAGTTCTTTTTCTCTCATTCCTTTTCCATCTCCCCAATTTCTTTAAAAAGGGAAATCCAGTCATGGGCTTCCTTTTTCTCCACAATCTGGATGGCCATGCCCGCATGAACCAGCACATAATCGCCGATTTTCGCCGGCACCATGGCAAGATTCACCGGCACTTCGGTGCCGGAAAAATCCACCATGCCATGGGTGCCTTTTATGCTGACCACTCTTCCCGGATAGGCTACACACATAGTTCCTCCTTATCCCTGCAGCCCGTACCAGGCCTGGCCCAGGGCAATACCTCCGTCGCCGCAGGGAACCTTTTCATTACCGTATACTTTGAAATGCGCCTGTTCCAGCGCGTCCTTCGTTTCTCTCCATAAAATGCCGTTATGGAAACAGCCGCCGGTAAGGATGACCTGCTCCACGCCAAGAAGGCGGGCGCTTTCCACCACCATTTCCACAATGGCCCGGTGGAACCCCAGGGCTGCTTCCTCTATTTTACCATTCCCTGCCAGTGCGGAAATGAGGTCTTCCCTGTGCCATATGAACTGTCCTTTTTCTTCCTTCAGGGTGAGGTGCAGGGGAAGAGGATTTCTTCCTTCCATAACGGCTCTTCCTGCCGCCTCTTCCAGGGCCATGGCGCATTCGCCTTTGAAACGGTTTTCCTCCTTGATATGAAGAAGGGCGGCCGCCGCGTCAAAGAGACGGCCCATGGCGGAATCTTTGATGCAGTTCACGCCGCCATCAATGGCTGCCTTCACCAGCGGGAAGCGGTGGTCCGAAGAAGAAAGACCGCTATACACAAGAGCGGCCAGAGCGGTCTTCCAGGCCTGTTTCATAGAAATATCGCCGCCCAGAAGGGGCATATCATCCAGATGACCTTTCCGCACCATTTCATTTCCTTCCAGCAGAAGGATTTCCCCGCCCCAAATGGTACCATCACTGCCATAACCGGTGCCGTCAAAGACGAAGGCCGCCGCCTTTCCGGAAAGGCCCTGCTCCGCCATCACCGAAAGGCTGTGGGCATGGTGGTGCTGGATTTTTAAAAGGGGAATGTTCATTTCCCGGGAAAGCTTCTCTCCCAGGTCCGAAGACATATAGCCGGGATGAAGGTCCGTCACAATCTTCTCCGGCCGAATGCCCAGCATATCCTCCCAGTCCTTTATCATATGAAGGAACGCTGCCTCGGACGATTCATTTTCCAAATCGCAGGGCATTTCCCCGGGGTACATGCGCCCTTCGGCGGCAAGGCAGAAGGATGGCTCCATATCCGCCCCCAGCGCCAGCACGCATCCCCCTTTTCTCCCATGTACCACAGGCTCCGGCAGGAATCCCCTGGTGCGGCGCAGCATGTCTTTATGAGAGCCTTCCGCTTTCATCACGCTGTCATCGGCGGGGCGGAGGATTTCACGGTCATTGGTAAAGAGGAAATCGATTTCATGGGCATGAAACCAGGAAAGGGCTTCTTCATCCTTATAAAGGATGGGCTCACCGCTCAGATTGGCGCTGGTCACCACCAAAGGCGCCCCTGCCCCTTCGGTGAGAAGGTCGTAGAAAGCAGAGGGCGGAAGGAAAATCCCAAGCCTTGGCACCCCCTCTGCTGCGGAAGGAAATTGTTTCTTCCACCGGCAGAGGACGATGGGACAGGCCGGAGAGGTGAGGAGCTTTCTATCCTCATCGGTGAGGCTCACCAGCGCCTCTGCTTCCTCTAAGGAATGAACCATGAGGGCAAAGGGCTTTCCTTCCCGATGCTTCAGCTTCCGAAGAGAGCGCACCGATTCCTCTCTGTCTCCCCGACACACCAGGTTGTACCCGCCGATGGATTTCACCATCACCACTTGCCCCTCCTTCACCAGAGTGATGGCCCTTTCCATGGCCTCTTCCCCTGCCGCTTCTTCCCCAGCCTTAGAGATAAAAGAAAGCCAGGGTCCGCAGGCGCTGCAGCAGATGGTTTCCCCATGGCAGCGGCGGTCCTTCAAATCTTCATACTCCCTTTCACACTCCGGGCAGAGAGGGAACTTGTCCATGGTCGTGCGGGGCCGGTCATAGGGCAGGCTTTGGATGATAGTATACCGGGGCCCGCAGGCGGTGCAGGAAAGGAAGGGATAACGGAAATGGCGGTCCTTCCTCTCATGGAGCTCCCTTCTGCAGGAAGGGCAGATGGCTATATCCGCCGGAAAAAGAGGAGCCAGCGGCGTCCCGCTGCTTTCTACGGCAGAAAAATCGGGAAACCTTTCCAAAGGAAGCTCCTCCTTCGTAATCCTCTCCACCTCTATGGGATAGGGCGCTTCCTGCAATGATTTTTCCAGCGCAAAAAGGGCCTCCCTTCCTCCGGAAACCCTGATTTCCACCAGGCCCCCCAGGTTCTTCACCCAGCCCGTGAGGCCCGCCTTCTTCGCCGCCCGGCACACAAAGGGCCGGAACCCCACGCCCTGTACGCGGCCTTCTATGAGGAGACGGATGGTATGGATATGGGACATGGTTTGGCCTCCTTTAATAAAGGACCGCCTTTGGCGGCCCAGATTGACGGGGCCCCTGGCCCCGAAGGTTGTGGCCGCCAAAGGCGGCGGGTTGTGTTCGCTTCGCTCAAGGGGCGACAGCCCCTACGGGGCTGAGGGTTGTGGATTACTATTGGACACGCCCTTTGGGCATGAGGGTTCAGAAGGTTCTGCGCCTTATGGGCGCGAAAGGTTCTGAAGTTTGACCGGCCTTTCGCCGGAGGGTTCTTAGGTTTGACGGCCCTTCGGGCCGAGGGTTGCGGTGGCGCCCTGCGGGCGCATCAAATAAGAGGCGCCCGAGGCGCCCACCTCCCCAGCGGCAGCGGTACTACATAACTCCCGGGCGAACGCCCAGAACCTGTCCGGGAGGCAAAGCCGGTCCCGGACAGAACCCTGGCAGCCCTGGGACGCTAGGGAAGCACTGATTAATTCGCAGAATCGAATTTCATAAGTATTTTTATCCAATGCTGCGTCATAAGTCTCCTTAAATA
>NZ_UPZP01000066.1 GCF_900538805.1 uncultured Dialister sp. | reverse complement strand
AGTCAGTCGAAGTTGGCCCATAGCCTGCCCATAAAAGGGCCTTCCTTTTAATCGACTGACCGTTAGCGCTGTCAAACTTAAGAACCCTCCGGCCAAAGGCCGGTCAATCTTGAGAACCTTTTCCCGCCCCCTTCTACACAACCCGCCGCCGTCAGGCGGTCCCAACCTGCGCCGTCGGGCGCGCCCCTTTTTCAAAAGCTTCGGCGACAGCCGCTGCCACAACCCTCCGGCCAAAGGCCGGTCAATCTTAAAAACCTTTCGCGCCCAAAGGGCGCAGAACCCCTTACATTCCCATAAAGTATTTCATAATTTCCATTGACTGCCATGGTGGTCAAATTTATAATAATATGAGTAACTAATTCAATGGGAAAGAGAAGATCTATGAATAATGCATATGCTGAGGTTTTTGCCACGGTTCTTGGCGAAAACCAGATTAAAATCAATGAACCCATGAGCCGCCATACCACCTTTGGCATTGGCGGTCCGGCGGACTGCTTCCTGATTCCGAAGACGGCAGAGGAGCTCTGTATTGTGACCAGGCTGGCCCATAAGTACGGCATGCCTGTTTTTGTACTGGGCGGGGGAGCGAATCTCCTTGTGCGGGACAAGGGCATCCGGGGCGTGGTGGTTTTCACCGGCAGGCTCCAGAAAATCGAACAGAACGGGAACCTTCTGAAGGTGTCCAGCGGCGTTTCTACAGCCCAGGCAGCGCGGGCGGCCTATGAGAGCGGCCTGTCGGGCATGGAGTTTGCCAGCGGCATTCCCGGCACCATTGGCGGCGCCGCCTATATGAATGCCGGCGCCTATGGTGGGGAAATGTCGAAAATCATCGTTTCTGCCACCACCTGCGACCAGAAGGGAGACCTCATTACCTATGATGCCAGGGATATCCGCTATTCCTACAGGCACAGCCTTTTCATGGAAAACGGGGAAGTGATTGTGGATATCACCCTTTCCCTGAAACCGGGAAACAAGAAGGATATCAAGGCTTTGATGGACGATTTGAATAACCGGAGGAGAACGAAGCAGCCCCTGGAGAAGCGGAGCGCCGGCAGCACTTTTAAGCGTCCGGACGGCCATTTCGTAGGGCAGATGATTGAAGAGCTGGGCCTTAAGGGCTTTGCCGTAGGGGACGCAGCGGTCAGCGAAAAGCATGCCGGTTTCCTCATTAACAACGGTCACGCCAGCTGTGAGGACATGCTTTCCCTTATCCATGAGGTGCAGAAAAAGGTGAAGGCAGAATATGGTGTGGACCTTCACACGGAAGTGCAGATAGTAGGGGAAGAATAATCCCGTTTCCTGTGCGACCCTTCAGGCCGGTTAAACTGTAGAACCCTCACGCCCATAGGCGTGTCTAGGGAAGCGCTGATTAAATCGTTATCGGATTTCATTCTTGGATTTTTATTCAATGCAAGGAATAAGTCGACGCGAATAGCGAGCTATTTAAGGAGACTTATGACGAAGCATTGGATAAAAATACATATGAAATTCGATTCTGCGAATGAATCAGTGCTTCCCTAGGTGCGCACATCTTTTGAACCCACAGAAAGGGCCTTGAGAAATGTTCATCATTTCATCAAGACCCTTTTTATATGCCTTCATGGTATAATGGTGAAAAGAAATCATGAAAGGAGAATGGCTATGGAAGTGATTGGATTTTACGGGCCGCCGGGTACCGGGAAGAGCGACAGGGCCCTGGTGATAGCCTATGAAAATAAAGCATCCTGCATTATTGATGACGGCATCCTCATCTATCACAGCCGCATTGTAGCAGGGAAATCGGCGAAAAGGGAAGAAAGCCGGCTGAAGGCGGTGCGGCGGGCCATTTTCTGGGATAAGGAGCAGCGGGATGAGGTGAAGGCGGCGCTCCTGAAAATCAATCCTAAACGGGTACTCATCCTGGGCACTTCGGACCGCATGGTGGTGACCATTGCCAAGGCGTTGGAGCTTCCCATGCCTGCGAAATACATCCGTATTGAAGATGTGGCCCGGCCGGAGGATATGCTGAAGGCCAATGAGGCCAGAAATAAGGAGGGAAAGCATGTCATCCCCGTGCCTACCATGGAACTGAAGCCCTATTTCAAAGGATACATGGTGGACCCCCTTCGCTTTTTACGGAGCAGGAAAAAGGAACCGAAGCGGTTCAGCGAATGGAATGAAAGGTCCGTGGTTCGTCCTGTTTTCAGCTATTACGGCAAGCTTACTTTTTCCGACAAGGTCATAGAGGACCTTGTCAATTACGCCGCCGGCGGGCTGAAGAAGATTAAAATCCGTCACGTGCGGAGCAAAAAGAGCGAAAGCCAGGTGAACGGACTCATCCTTTATCTGGATGTCACTGTCCGCACCGGCACGCCCCAGGATATTAAAAATGTGATTCACACCATGCGGGATAGAATCCAGCGGGAAATCGAATATACCACCGGCATGTCCCTGGAAACCATCAAAATCAACCTTACCACCGGTGTGGCATGGTAATGGAGGGGCCATGAGGACAAGAATTAAAATATGCGGTCTCACATCGCCGAAAGAAGCGGCCTATCTTCCTCCGTCCCAGGTGGATTTTGCGGGCATGGTGCTTTTCTGTGAAAAAAGCAGAAGAAACATCACCATAGAAGAAGCGGCGGAAATCATGAAGGCCCTGCCCCGTGAAATTAAAAGGGCGGCAGTCACCGTTTCACCTACCCTGGCCCAGGCAGAGCGCATAGAAGAGGCAGGTTTCGATGTGCTGCAGGTTCATGGCAGCTTGGACAAAGAAATTCTTTCTAAAGTGCATATCCCCATCATCCGTGCGGTGAATGTGAAGGACCGGGTGCCCCTTTTTGAAGAGCATCCCCGGATTTCTGCCTATCTCTTTGACGCGGCGGCTCCGGGCAGTGGGAAACCCTTCGACTGGGCCTGTCTGGAAAAGATTCCTGCCAGGGGGCGGAAATTTATCCTGGCCGGCGGTTTGACGCCTTCCAACGTGGGAGACGCCATCAGGAAGGTCCATCCCTGGATGGTGGACGTTTCTTCCGGTGTGGAATATGATGGAAAAAGAGGGAAGGACCCCGATAAAATCAAGGCATTTATCCATGCTGTAGAGGAAGCGGAGGGAAAATAATATTTCTCAAAGGTCATATTTTTTCTTGACAAAATGAAAATGCCGTGGTAAAGTTGATTCAACTTCAAACGAGGAAGAAAAGAGTAGGGTCCTGAATACAGCAAAGCGAGTCCGGAGAGTGGAAGCGGATATGGATAGGGATGTGAAGTGCATTTCTGAGTTTGGCGGGCTAAAGGAAAACGTAGGCCTTCCCGGGAGCTCCCGATACAGAGCGCGGGTATGCGGCATGACCAAGTACCTCATGAGCTGCCTGTGGCAACGCAGGTGGAAATATTAGGTGGAAACACGAGTCTCTCGTCCTGGTAAAGGACGGGAGTTTTTTTATTTATAAGCCGTCTTTTCAGAGAGACCGTGTGTACATATCCGGGAGACGCCCGATACAGCGCAGAGGTACAGGAACGTACCTTCACGGCAGAGTCCGGACAGGAAAATTTCCTGGGAAGATTCCTATAAGAAGAGGAGGAATAGGATATGGCAGGGATACGATGTCGAAGAGACAGCATGATGTGAAACTATAATTTGACTGAAAAATAACCTATGAAATAGATACGGAGGCAATTATTATGGCAGACAAGAAATATCGTTTTGAAACCCTTCAGCAGCATGCAGGACAGGTACCGGATCCCACCACAGGAGCCAGAGCTGTTCCGATTTACCAGACCACTTCCTACGTATTCCACGACGCACAGGAAGGGGAAGACCTCTTTGCCCTTCGGAAGCCCGGCTTCATTTACGGCCGTCTTACAAACCCAACCCAGGACGTACTGGAAAAGAGACTGGCAGCCCTGGAAGGAGGCACCGCAGGCCTGGCAGTAGCCAGCGGCGCTGCGGCTGTGACCTACTCCATCCTGAACATTGCCGGCGCCGGCGATGAAATCGTTTCCGCTTCCACCCTCTACGGCGGCACCTATGAACTCTTCACCGATACCCTTCCGCAGCTGGGCATTCATACCAAATTCGTAAACCCGGACCATCCGGAAGAAATCGAAGCAGCCATCACAGAAAATACAAAGGCTGTGTACATCGAAACCCTGGGCAACCCGGCCATCAATATCCCCGACTTTGACGCCATCCGCGACATTGCCCATGCCCATCATCTGCCGGTGCTCATCGACAATACCTTTGCCACCCCTTACCTCTTCCGTCCGCTGGAACATGGCCTTGACGTAGTCATCCATTCCACCACCAAATTCATCGGCGGCCACGGAACCACCCTGGGCGGCGCCATCATTGAAAACGGCAAATTCGACTGGAACCAGCCGGAAAGATATCCCCATTTTGCCAACCCCGACGCTTCCTACCACGGCATCAATTTTGCCACCGACGTACCGGGCGCAGGCTTTGTCACCCGCATCCGCGCCAAGGTCCTCCGCGATACCGGCGCAGCCATTTCCCCCATTTCCTCCTGGTTCTTCATCCAGGGCCTGGAAACCCTGTCTCTCCGCGTAGAACGTCACGTATCCAACGCCCAGAAGCTGGCTGAATTCCTTGAAAAGCATCCGAAGGTGGCTAAAGTCAACTATCCGGGCCTCGAATCCTCTCCGTACCATAAGCTCCAGCAGAAATACCTGCCCAAGGGCGCAGGCTCCATCTTCTCCATCGAACTGAAGGACGGCTTCAAGGCAGCCAGAGACTTCATCGACAACCTGGACATTTTCTCCGACCTGGCCAACGTAGGGGACTCCAAGTCCCTGGTGGTTCATCCCGCTTCCACCACCCACCAGCAGCTGGATGAAGAAGCCCAGAGAGCCGCCGGCATCACCCCAGGCACCGTCCGTATTTCCGTGGGCATCGAAAATATCGACGACCTCCTGGAAGATGTGGAACAGGCACTTTCTAAAATCTGATTCTTAGGAAATACCATAAAGGGCGGCACCCGGGAACGGGGCGGCACCAATATAAACCAATATAAAAGGGGCTGTGAAAAAATGTTCAATCATTTCTTCACAGTCCCCTTTTTATTTTGAAATGAGGGCTCTTTCTTCTATTTGCGAGACCGTCAGCAGCCGGGCGGAGCCATGAGAAACACCGAAAATTGACGCCAGATAGCTCCTTCCCGCCGACTGGTATTTACTACCGATTGTCTCATATGCTTCGAGTACCGAGATTCTTCGCCTGCGGCTCAGAATGACAGTGTGGGCGGGAAGGAAAGCACGTAACGAAGGCTCCTTCCTCAGGTGGCAATCCTGCATAGGATTGCCAAGTCGGGCAAAGTTGGCCCTGCGTAGAGCAGCAATGGAGCAACATTATCATTCTTACACTTCTACACCCTTTGCCTCTTCGAGGCGTTCCCCTCAAGGGGAAACGAGAAATTTAGAGGCACTTTCCTTTTGTTTGCCCGACCGGAATGGAGCTGGGCGAAGCCCTGAGGAACACCGAAAGATTCTGGGCTGACTGCTTAGTGGCTCCTTCCCGCCGACTGGTATTTATTACCGAGTGACTCATCTGTGGCGCGTACCGAGATTCTTCACTTCGTTCAGAATGACGATGAGGGCGGGAAGGAAAGCATGAAACGCAGTCTGACGTCTGATATCTGATTTCTATCGTCTAATCCACGCCCCTATCCTCCGTCGCCTATGGCGACACCTCCTTCCTATGGAAGGAGGCTTTAGCTCTCCGTCATGCAGCACTGGAGACACAAAACCCAATCCCGTAACGTCCTTGCGCCCCCTTTAGGGGGAGAGGGCCACGAAGTGGCGCGGGGGTGTACGAGGCTGCAAGCCGAAAAGATACTCTATGCTTTCCTGACTGCCAATCGGCAGCCTTCCCGCCGACTGGTATTTAACAGCATTTGCCTCATAAGTGACACGTACCGAGATCCTTCGCTGCGCTCAGGATGACGGTGGGAGGCGGGAAGTAAAGTACGTAACGCTGACTATATACTCATCGCCGCCAAAGGCGGCGATACCTTCCCCTCTGAAACCTTTGAACCCTCTGAACCTTTTGAACCCGAGCCACGCCGTGGCTCCAATGGCGATACCTCAACCCTCGGCCCGTAGGGCCGTCAAACTTAAGAACCCTCGGGGCGAAAGCCCCGTCAATCTTAAGAACCTTTCGCGCCCAAAGTGCGCAGAACCCTTTGAACCCAGCTCCTCCAAAGAAGTCCTATCTAATAATGTGTATAAGTTATATGAATTGAGAAAAATCTAAAAATATCATAGCTAAGCTGGACAAGTTATAGTATAATATAAACATAGAAATATCGAAATGCATTTAATATTTTAGGAGGCATTTACATGTATACTTTATCTACCGTAGAATTTAACGGAAAAATTCCGCAGATTGATACCAATGCTTTTGTAGCTCCCCACACCTTCCTGTCCGGCGATGTCAGAGTCGGCAAATATGCCAGCATCTGGCCAGGCGTCGTAGCCAGGGGCGATGTGAACTATATTTCCGTAGGCGAATGCTCCAATGTGCAGGACCTCTGCTGCCTCCATGTAGCAGACGACCATCCCTGCATCATCGGGGACTATGTCACCATCGGCCACAGCGCTGTGGTTCATGCCTGCACCATTGAAGACCATGTACTCATCGGCATGCATGCCACCATCCTTGACGGCGCAGTTATCGGCAGAGGCTCCATCGTAGCTGCCGGTGCCGTAGTTCTGGGAGGTACCAAGATTCCGCCGAACTCCCTGGTAGCCGGCGTTCCGGCCAAGGTGGTCCGCACCATTGACCGCATGAAGAATATCCATGCCCAGGCCATTAAGTACAAATGCGAATGGTCCATCGGCTACGGCGTGAAACCGGATATTGATGGCGAACTCTATCACGGCGAAAAGATTGTGTAATGGATTTCATGATGAAATAAAAATCATCCCGGAAGCATTTCCGGGATGATTTTTTATGGAGACGTTTTTTTGCATTCGACAGGAGGAAAATGGGGAGCTGGGCGAAGCCCTGAGGAACACCGAATCTTTAACAAAGAACTGACGCCCCTATCCTCCGTCGCCTAACGGCGCCACCCCCTTCCTGGGGAAGGGGGCTCTGGCACTTCGTCATGCAGCAGTAGTGACACAAGGGTAAATCCCGTAACGTAAGGCTCCTTCCTCAGGAAGGAGCTGGGCGGAGCCCTGAGGATAGGTCCGAAAAAACTTTCCCAAGAACTGACGCCCCTATCCTCCGTCGCCTAACGGCGCCACCCCCTTCCTAGGGAAGGGGGCTCTGGCACTTCGTCATGCAGCAATAGTGACACAAAGGTAAATCCCGTAACGTAAGGCTCCTTCCTGAGGAAGGAGCCTTAAAGCTGCGGCGAAAGCCGCCACCACAACCCTCCGGCCATAGGCCCGTCAAAACCAAGAACCCTCCGGCCAAAGGCCGGTCAATCCTGAGAACCTTTTTCCACAACCCTTCTACACAACCTGCCGCCGCAGGCGGCCATAACCTTCGGGCCCGCAGGGCCCGTCCACCTTTTCCCAATCCTTTGAACCAATAATCTTATACGGCCCTCTTGCATTTTAATACACAGAGATGTATATTTATAAAAAATAAAGTATTTTATGGTGGAGGCAGAATGATGAAGAAAATCTTGAAAGCAGCAATGATCGGTCTGGCAGCAGCGGGCATGCTTTTGGCAGGGGGCTGCGGAAGTTCGGAGGTGCCGAAGTCACAGGCCGGGAGTTCTTCCCAGAGTGCCCTGATGCAGAAAATCAAGAAGGATGGTAAACTGGTGGTAGGCACGGCTTCCGGTTTCCCGCCCTATGAATTTCTTGACACCTCTGTGAAGGACCAGAAGAAAATCGACGGCATTGATATGAAGCTGGCGGAAGCGGTGGCGAAGAAACTGGGCGTGAAGCTGGAGGTGCAGGACATGACCTTCCAGTCCCTTCTTTCTTCCATTACCACAGGGAAGGTGGATATTGCTATTTCAGCCATCAACCCCACGGAGGAAAGAAAGAAGACCGTGGATTTCTCCCATAACTATCTGGAAGGAAAGCAGACCCTGCTGGTACGGAAGGAAGATGAAGGAAAGTACAAGTCCCTTTCCGATTTTTCCGGTAAGAAGATAGCGGTGCAGAAATCCACCATCCAGGAAAAGCTGGCCACCGAGCAGATTCCCAATGCCCAGATTGTGGCCCTTGCCAAGGTGCCCGATGCCCTGCTGGAACTGAAGCAGGGGAAGGTGGACGCCGTGCCGGTGCAGAATATTGTGGGCGGGCAGTACCTGGTTACCAATGAGGACCTTTCGCCTACGAATATTTATTTCGAAAAATACAGCGGAGGCTCCGCTGTGGCAGTACCTAAGGGAAGCGACGATGTGGTGGCTGTGATTAATGAAGTCATTAAGGAAAACCAGGAAAATGGAAACATGGATAAATGGGTTGACGAAATGACGAAGAAAGCGGTGGCCAACGCGCAGTCCAAGTAACTGCCGATTTCCCCAAAGGAGGGAACCTGTTATGAATAAAACCATGAAAGCCGTACTTTTAGGAGCGGCCCTGGCAGGCACTATGCTGGCCGCGGGCTGCGGAGATTCTTCCACCGCCAAGAGCGGCTCCGCCTCCGGCACATCCCAGAGCAAGCTCATGCAGACCATCAAGCAGAGAGGAAAGCTCATCGTAGGCACATCCTCCGGTTATCCGCCCTATGTATTTGTGGATGCGGAATCTCCGGACAAAAAGGTCATTGGCCTGGATATGGAAATGTGCAAACAGATTGCGGACAAGCTGGGCGTTCCCATGGAAGTGCAGGACATGAGCTTCTCCGCCCTTCTTTCCTCCGTCACCGCCGGCAAGGTGGATATTGCGGTAGGCGGCGTATCGCCTACGCCGGAAAGGGAAAAGGCCATGGCCTTCTCCGACCTCTACCTGCCTACGGAGCAGAAGCTGCTGGTACGGAAAGAAGATCAGCATAAATTGAAGACCATGGCAGACCTGAAAGGCAAGGTCATCGGCGCTGAAAAATCCACCACCCAGGAAGCTACGGCCCAGAAGGTGGAAGGGGCTACGGCCATCGGCCTTTCCAGCGTGCCCGATGCGGTTTTGCAGCTTAAAAACGGTAAACTGGATGGCATCGTGTTGGAAGGGGTGGTGTCGAAGCAGTACCTGGTGTACAACGACGACCTGGCCCTGGCGGATGTACAGTTTGAAGGAGCCAAGAAGGTATCCGCCGTGGCGCTCCAGAAGGGGAACGACGACGTGCTGAAAATTATTAACGACGTGATTAAACAGGACACCGAATCGGGCCAGTTTGACAAGTGGGTGGATGAATACAGTAAGATTGCCATTGAAAAGGCAGGAAAATGATTTCAAAAACAGCAGGTATAGAGGCCTGCTGTTTTTTTATGCATAAAATACAGAAAAATGCATTTAACAGAGAGGAGGAGAAAGCAGGAGAATGTCATATATTTACGGATTTCAGGCGGAGAAACGGAAAATCAGGAAATAAATTTCAAAAATTATTATGAATATTTATTGACATAAGCGCATAAATATGCTAAACTCTATGCAAGTTAAGAAAAGAACTCCATTCTTGAAGGTGAAAGGGTGTATGAACATGATGAACAAGAAAAATGTACTGAAAATGATGGCTTTAGGTATGGCAGCGGTGGCAGTATTCGGACTGGCCGGCTGCGGCGGCAGCTCGGCAGGAAGCAAGAGCGCTTCTTCCCAGACCCAGAAGGAAAGCCCCCTCATGCAGAAAATCAAATCCAGCGGCAAACTGGTGGTAGGTACCGCTTCCGGCTATCCTCCCTATGAATTCGTAGATACCTCTGCCGGAGAAAAGAAGGTTATCGGCATTGATATGGAACTGGCCCAGAAGGTGGCAGACAAGCTGGGTGTGAAGCTGGAAGTACAGGACATGAATTTCCAGGCCCTCCTTTCTTCTTTAACCGGCGGCAAAGTGGATGTGGCCATTGCAGGCATTAACCCCACTGACGAAAGAAAGAAATCCATGGACTTCTCCGCCGACTACCTGCCTACAGAACAGAAAGTCATCATCCGTAAAGCAGATGCAGACAAATACAAGAAAGTAGAAGACCTCTACGGCAAGACCATCGGCGTCCAGAAATCCACCACCCAGGAAGCACTGGCCAAGGAAAAAATCAAAGACGCTAAAATCGTGGGCCTGGCCCATGTGCCGGAAGTGGTGCTGGAACTGAAACAGGGCAAAGTGGACGGCCTCGTAGTGGAAGGCATTGTAGGCGAGCAGTATGTCATCTTTAATGACGACCTCATGTTCTCTGACATCAAATTCCCGGGAGCCGTCAAGAACTCCGCTGCCGCCGTGCAGAAGGGAAATGAAGATGTGCTGGCAGTCATCAATGAAGTCATCAAAGAAAATACAGACAACGGCAACTTCAAGAAATGGACCGAAGAATACAGCAAGAAAGCCGTTGCTAATGCAGATAATAAATAAGTAAAAGGAAAACTGCAGCGCCCTCGCGCTGCAGTTTTTTTGTGGCAGAATTCTGCAGCAGTAGTGACACAAAGATAAATCCCGTAACGAAGGCTCCTTCCTCAGGAAGGAGCTGGGCGAAGCCCTGAGGATAGGTCCGAAAGATTCTGGACTGACTGCTTAGTGGCTCCTTCTCGCCGACTGGTATTTATTACCGAGTGACTCAAATGCGGCAAGTACCGAGATTCTTCGCTTCGCTCAGAATGACGATGAGGGCGGGAAGGAAAATCCCGTAACGTAAGGCTCCTTTCTCAGGAAGGAGCTGGGCGGAGCCCTGAGGATAGGTCCGAAAGAACTTTCCCAAGAACTGACGCCCCTATCCTCCGTCGCCTACGGCGACACCCCCTTCCAAAGGAAGGGGGCTTCAGCACTCCGTCATATACTACTTGTGACACAAAACGAAATCCCGTAACGCTGACTTCATACTCATCGCCGCCAAAGGCGGCGATACATTCCCCTCTGAACCCTTTGAACCTTCTGAACCCTTTGAACCCGAGCCGCCTAGCGGCTCCATTGGCGCAGCCTCGCCCCTTTGAACCCGCTGAACTCACATTTCAATAAATTCTAATTGAAAGATATGAATGCCGATATGGTCAAGACTATGACCGTATGTTATAATTAGCTAACTTCAGATGATTTTAGCTGATAAGAATAGAGAAAGAGGGGCTTATATCCATGAATCAAAAAACTATCCCGTTTTCCGATGAATTAATCCGTGATATAGCTGCCAAGTATGGCACACCTTTTCATATTTACGATGAGAAGGGCATTCTTGATAATGTAAAACGGCTGCAGAAGGCCTTTTCCTGGAATCCCAATTTCCATGAATATTTTGCGGTGAAAGCCACACCGAATCCGTGGATCATGAAAAGCCTCAAAGCTTTGAACGTAGGCTCCGACTGCAGCTCCCTGGCAGAACTGGTGCTTTCTGAAACCGTAGGTATCAGGGGAGAGGAAATCGTTTTTTCTTCCAACGATACTCCGGATGAAGAATTCATCAAGGCCAATGAACTGGGTGCCATCATTAACCTGGACGATGTGTCCAACCTGGATGATCTGGAAAGGCTCCACATTGTGCCGGACAAAATCTGCTTCCGCTACAACCCGGGACCGGAACTGGCCAGAGGCAATGCCATCATCGGCAAGCCGGAGGAAGCCAAGTACGGCATGACAAAAGAGCAGCTCATGACCTGTGTGGACTGGGCTAAGAAAAAGGGTATTTCCTACATCGGCATCCACACCATGGTCATTTCCGCAGAGCTGGAACTGCCGGGACTTCTGGGCACCATTTCCATGATGTTTGACCTGGCCAATGAAATCAGGGATAAAAAGGGCGTCACCGTCAGCTTCATTGATTTCGGCGGCGGCATTGGTATTCCTTACCGTCCGGAACAGGACCCCGTGGATATCGAAGGCCTTGGGGAAGGGGCAAGAAAGCTCTTTGAAGAAAAGATGAAGGGCTTTGACCACACCCGCATCTGCTTTGAATGCGGCCGTGCCATTACAGGACCCTATGGCTTCCTGGTGACCAAGGCCATCCATTACAAACACATTTACCGCGACTACATCGGCGTGGATGCCTGCATGGCAGATCTCATGCGCCCCGGCATGTACGGCGCCTACCACCATGTCACCGTACTGGGCAAGGTAGATGCGCCTAAGGACCATGTATACGACGTGGTAGGTTCCCTCTGTGAAAACTGCGACAAATTCGCCATCCAGCGGCCCCTGCCGGAAATCGAAACCGGTGACCTCATCGTCATCCATGACACCGGCGCCCACGGCCACAGCATGGGCTACAACTACAATGGCCGCCTCCGTCACCAGGAAATCATGGTCCATGAAGACGGCAGCGTGCAGCAGATTCGCCGCAATGAAACCCTCTTCGACCTCTTCGCCACCCTTGATTTCCCGAACCTGGAAGAAAACACCGCAAAGGTTACAAGGAAATAATTTCTTAACCTGAAAAGCCACAGACTTAGAGCCTGTGGCTTTTTCTATGAAATTGGGAGGCTATGGTATGCACGTAACGCCGGCTCCTTCCTCAGGTGGCAATCCTGCATAGGATTGCCAAGTCGGGCAAAGTTGGCCCTGCGTAGAACAGCAATGGAGAGCATTGTCATTCTTACCCTCGTACACCCTTTTGCCACTTCGTGGCACTTCGCCCCGGTGGGAAGCGTGTCACTTGATTCTCGGTCGCCTTTGGCTCCTTACGAATCAAGTTCCCTGGCCACCTCAAGGGGAAACGAGAAATTTAGAGGGGCCTTCCTTTTGTTTGCCCGACCGGAATGGAGCTGGGCGAAGCCCTGAGGAACACCGAAAATTCCTTGGTTGACCTGACACCCCTATCCTCCGGTCCCTTCCCGCCTACTGGTATTTACGGCTGATTGTATTATAAGCGGCATGTACCGAGATTCTTCACTTCGTTCAGAATGACGAGTGGGGCGGGAAGAAAAGCATGAAACACAGTCTGACGTCTGATATCTGATTTCTATCGTCTAATCCACGCCCCTATCCTCCGGCACCTATGGCGACACCTCCTTCCTATGGAAGGAGGCTTTAGCTCTCCGTCATGCAGCACTGGAGACACAAAACCCAATC
>NZ_UPZP01000065.1 GCF_900538805.1 uncultured Dialister sp. | reverse complement strand
ATGCAATGCAAGGAATGAGGCGACGCGAATAGCGAGCTATTTAAGGAGCCTCATGACGAAGCAGTGCATAAAAATTCTTATATAAAAGCAAACTCTATGAATTAATCAGTGCTTCCCTTAGTTTTCCTGCTGCGAAAGCTGGCCAGTATCTCATTCACATAGGCCCGTATGAGAGAGGCCTCCGGGTGGTCCTTCCGGTAAATGAGATAGCCGTCTGCCAAAAGGGGCACCGCAAGCCTTGATATGCCATCCGTGCACCCCAATGCTTTCAACAGCCGCTCCGGCAGGAGAGCGCCGGCTTCATTTTCCTGGCAGTAGTGGACAATGGCATAGGGAGAGGAAAGCCTGGCGGAAATCCTGTATTTCATAGGAACATCCATAAAATAATCGGTGTAAATCTGGTTCATATAGTAGCTGGACGGATAGAGAACCAGCGGCATGGATAGGATCTGCTCCCTGGTGAGGAGACTTTTTCCCACATCCATGCGGGGCCCGTAGTATACCATATTGTCCCTGCAGAAGCGGACCACCGCATAATCCTCCCGACTGGCCCCGTCGGGCAGGCTCTTCTCCACGAAATAGGTGGAAACCACGTCCAGCCGTCCTTCCGTCATGGCCTGGTGAATCTGGTAGGTGGGCATGTCGAATACATTGAACTGCAGGTTCGGATGAAGCATGCGGAAACGGGCCACGTGGCGGTTCATCTGGATATCCCCCAGGGAGCGGAGGATGCCCACATTCAGTTCTACCGGTTCGTCCTCCTCCGGACGGATATCATCCACGATTTCCCGAAGCCCCTCCATCCATTTCCTGATACGGGGAAGAAAACGTTCCCCGTCCTCGGTCAAATGGCTGCCCCTGGGGGACCGTTCAATGAGCTTCACCCCCAGGGTGCACTCCAGACGCTTGATTTGGGCGCTGAAGGCGGACTGGGTAATATTGGCCTCCCGGGCTGCCCGGGCAAAATTGCCTACCCGTCCATAGATGATAAAGCATTCCATCTGCGTAATGGTTGGTAAATTATCTATCATTTCAGCATTTCTGCTCCTTCTGATTGGTAATTTTCAGGGAAGCACCGATTCACCGATTCATTCATACATATAGAATTTACTTTCATAAGAAATTGTATGCACTGCTTCGTCATGGGATTCCTTGGGAAGCGCTGATTAAATCGTTATCGGATTTCATTCTTGTGTTTTTATTCAATGCAAGGAATAAGTCGACGCGAATAGCGAGCTATTTAAGGAGACTGATGAGGTCGATTGGATAAAAATACTTATGAAATTCGATTCTGCGAATGAATCAGTGCTTCCATAATCAATCATGGGGAAATGAAATCCATTTCCCCCGTTCCATGGGCTCTTTAGGCAAAAGAAAATCTGCCGCAGGGCGGCAGATTTTGAATATCCCCAATCCAAAGCCAACCGGCCCAAGGAAGCAGTTTTTATCGTAGAGTTACATCCAGTGGCTGAGGTCGAAATCTTCCCCAATGGTTTCACGGATGCAGATTTTGGCAATATACATGCCCATAAGGGTCAGGGAAGAACGGCGGATCATGCTGTTATCCCAGATATTCTGCAGTTTCTCCAGATCCGGAGATACCCTGCCCAGAATATATCCCATTTCCTTCCTGTCATAATTCACAGGACGGGATTCCACCAGCGCCAATACGCTTCTTCTTGTCACCTCATCATCCAGGCCCATGTCGTCAAAGAGGCCCGACAGGGTAGATTCATCCACCGCCGCCGGCTTGATATAAGAATTATACAGACTGGGCACCAGGGTTCCTTCCGGCCAGGCGCCATACACCGAAGCCAGCTCGCTCTTCATGCAGCCCCGGAAAGCAAAAATCAAAGGATAGGAATCATGGAGCACCTGACCGAAGGGAATGTCCTTATTGGCCAGGGACACGCAGTGCAGATATTCCAGCTGCTGGTAGCCTGTGTACTCATCAGGCAGCTTGTAAAGGAAGGGGGTAATATACTTTTCCGCATATTTTCTCAAATGCTCGGCATCCACATTGTCCGTATTCCGGGAATAGTGGAAAATGAGGAGAAGCGCCAGGGCATGGAATTCACTTTCCTCCATGCGGGGCATGGCCTTCAGTGCATCGTAGGCAAGTATGGTCTTCGTGTCGGAACGGCTGCCCCTTGCCACATCGGAAAAGGCATCGGTTACCATTTCCAAAACCGTAGGCGTAGGCATCATCACATAAGTGCGCTGGGCATTCTGCATAGCCTCCTGCACCATAATGTGGGTCAGCGTATCCACCGCTTCCCTGTTCTTCATGTGGAGTCCTTCGATGAGATGCTGGGTCACCCGGCGGGTATCCTGCTCCACCGTAGATGACACCGCACCGTAGCGGTTCAGGAAATGACGGACGAAATATTCCTCCAGAGAATTGAGGTCCGGCGCCGCGTTAAACACATAGGGCTCCGGTTCCGGAGGGAACGGACTCTTGGCACTGGAAGCAGAAAAAGCATCCTGCCCTTTGGATTCGCCAAAATCCTTTCTTGTGAATACTTTTGTCTTTTCCTCTTCTTCCTCATCAAAACGCACAGGAGAAGGACGCTTCGGTTTCACAGGGATAATCTGGGTAGAATCGTCCACCTTCTTCGCCTTATGAAGAAAGGAGGGCTTCTTTTCTTCTGTCGGCCGGATATTTTCCTTCTTTTCCCCGCCTGTTTCCGGTTCTTCCTTCTTCTTTGACTTCAGAGGAAAACCGCAGATAACGAAATAAGAAACCGCAAAGAAAAGCGCTGCCACCGCAGCAAGCACTATATAGGGAATAATAACCATGAAATCTCCTTGTCTCTTACACTGACATAAATTCAGTTACATGGTATCATATTTTCGGATTCACTTCAATCATACCGGGACCTACAGTATAATAACCTTTATAAATATACAGCAATATCCCGCATGCTAAGGAAGAATTAATCAGCGCTTCCCTAAAGGAGAAAATCATGGAATACATAGAACTTGCCATTCCGGGATGTCACCTTTCCGTATCCCCGGACAATCTGCTCATTACCTCAAAGCGGCCCCTCCGCTCCCTCTCCACCGCTATCTATGGCGGCGGCTTTCGGACCATCCGCTATGCATTAAACCGCCGGCTCACAGAGTTCTACCCGTCGGAAAAGGACTTTCCCGGCGGCTCCGTGGCGGCCTACTTGGAAGGATGTGCCAGGAGCCTTGGCGCCAATCCAAAAGAAAGCGCCGTCCTCCTCACCGCCGCCACCGTAAGTCTCTACTCCCGTAAAACCATAGAGGCCGGGCCGGTGCTGGTGGAAGCCATCACCACCGGCGGCGTGGAAAAGACAGCCTGCCGTGCCTCCTCCCCTGCCCTTTACAGGGAAGAAGCGGGCAGCTTTGCTCCTTTAGGCACCATTAACATGATGGTTCTTCTGAAGGGCAGCCTTCCTGACGGCATTATGGCCAGAGCCCTCATCACCCTCACCGAAGGAAAGACCGCCGCCCTGCAGGATTTGGGCATTGCCGACGTAAACAACGGCCTTCCCGCCACCGGAACAGGTACCGACGGCGTCACCTTCATCACCGACCCTGAAGGTCCTTCCTTCACCGACGCCGGCCCCTTCTCCGAACTGGGCGCCGCATTGGCAAAAGCAGCCTACGAATCAGTCACCGAATGCCTTGTGAAATACGACCACCCCTGGAACGCATCACCGCTGCTTATGACGCCTATGGCAGTGGATTTGGGGAAACTGCGGGCTGAGAAAAAGGGTTCATAAGGTTCAGAGGGTTCATAAGGTTCAGAGGGGAAGGTATCGCCTGACGGCGATGAGTTTTATAGTCAGCGTTACGGGATTACCTTCCCGCCTCCTACTGTCATCCTCGCAGCGAAGGATCTCGGTAAAAACAGTAAGTGACAACAATGCCAGTAAATACCAGTCGACTGGGAGGAGCTGCCTCGATGGCTTTTTCCTCGTCCGCAAGGGCGGTTGTACATTTTTTCATACTGGCGCCCTTTATTTTGAAGGGCGCCTACCACCACCCTTTGAACCTTTTGCACCTTTTGAACCCTCTGAACCCGGGCCGACAAAGTCGGCCCTTTTATTTCTTTCATAGACAAATCCCCTGCTCTTTGTTATGATGGAGAAGAATGTATATGTATTTTGAAAAGGAGTTGGTCAGGCTATGCCCTATGACGAGCGGACAATCAGCGAATTAAGTGAATCTGCGGAAATTACCCCCATGGGAATTCAGCTGGAAGTGAATGCGGAGATTTTTACCACCATCCACAACCTGCTTTGGACCATGAAAGATGAAGTGGAAATCGACAGGGCTGATGAGTCCCGTCTTTACAGTCTCTGGCGCACCACCATCCGCGAGATGTCACTCATTGAGCTCCGCAAGGGACACGGTCTTCCCATGTCCACCCAGGTGGGCATGCTCCAGGAAGCATATAATATAGAAACCCGCTACATGGCGGACCAGATTTTCCGTCCTGTGAACGCCAAGTTTTCCCGCCAGCTGGCAGCGAAGGCAAGTGTTTTCGACCCCGCTGAAATGGATGCACTTTTTGAAAAAACAGTGTGGCCTTCCATAAAGGAAAACAAGAAGGGCGGGCAGAAGCACCCCATGGCCTTTATCATTGCAGGACAGCCGGGCTCCGGAAAGACCCGCATGTCTTCCATGATTATCGAAGAGTACGGCGGAAATATCATCCAGTCCATGGGTGACAATTTCCGAGGCTTCCACCCCCGTTTTCGGGAACTCATGAAGAAATACGGCCAGTACTGCGCCTGCTTCTCCATGGAACAGGGAAAATATCTGTCAGACCTCACTATGAAGAGGGCCGCTGAAGGCAGGTACCATATTCTTCAGGAAGGTTCTTTGGAAAACGTGGCCCACACCCTGGACTACATTTCCTATCTGAAGGACATGGGCTATGAAATCTGCGTCCTCCTTCGGGCCTGCCCGAAAAAGGAAAGCTGGAAGGCCATTCATCAGCTCTTCCTCCAGCAGCGCCTGAAGGCCCCCGGCCTTTCAAGGCTCATTACCAAGGACTATCACGACAAGGCCTGCATGGCCTTCCTGTCCGCCACCAACGACCTCATCAGCCAGAACCTTATGGACCGGCTCATTATCAAAAGTCCCAAGGGCCTTCTCTACGACAGCGATGACATGCCTACGGAACGGGTCAGTGAACTTCTGGCCAAACGAATGGTAAAATAAAAAGCAGCGGCGCCCGGATGGCGCCGCTTTTATTGATTTCAAAAGGAATTTTCATGGACCCGAAAACACTTTTCATGAACACCGCCCGCTCCATGGGCCTTACCGCCTGCGGCGCCTGCAGCATTCACTTTTCCGAAGAACTTTCAGAAAGACTCTCCCAGGCAGGCCCGGTGCCCTTTGCGCCGACGGAGGCAGAAAAAAGGCTGTCTCCGGAAGCCCTCCTCCCCGGCGCAGAATCTTTCTTCGTCATCCTATTTCCCTACAAAACGGAAGAACGGGAAAGGGGAAATATTGCCCTCTACGCCCGGCCGGAGGACTACCACCGCCTAAACCACCGGTACATGGAGCGCATCATCATCGCCGTGAAAGCAGTGTATTCGGAGGCAGAATGCAAAGCTTTGACAGACACCTCCCCCATGGTGGACCGATGGCTGGCCTACGCGGCGGGACTGGGATTTTTCGGAAGGAACCATTGCCTCATCCATCCGGTGTACGGCTCCTACGTCACCATCGGTGCCATCCTCACCACCCTTTCCCTTACTCCCGATAAGCCCCTCACCCTTTCCTGCGGTGACTGCCATCTCTGTGAAAAGGCGTGCCCCGGAAAAATCATAGGAAAAGAACCTTTCAATCCCTGGCACTGCAAATCCTACCTCACCCAGAAAAAAGAAGAACTCACAGAAGAAGAAAAAAACATCATAGGGAGAACGCCCCTTATCTTTGGCTGCGATGCCTGCCAGGACTGCTGCCCCTTTAACCGGAAGGCGCCGCCTTCGCCGCTCCCTGAAATCCGGGAAAACCGGATTCCCACCCTCACCAGGGAAATGATGGACTCCCTTTCCAACCGCTCCTTCGATAAAACCTATAAAAACTACGCCTTCGCCTGGAGAGGGAAAAAAGTGCTCCTTAGAAACTGGGATATTGTGCACGGGAAATAAAAATGCGCCCCAAGGGCGCAAAGGGGCGCCGCTGCCGCGGCAGGTTGTATAAAAGGGTTGTGGTTCGCTTCGCTCAGGGGGCATGAGAAAGATTGTGGCGGCGGCAGCATTATGTGCTTCCCCTCCCGCAGGAGCGGTCATTCTGACCCCAGTCGAAGAATCTCGGTACATGGCAATGGTGACTCCCACCAGCCCACTAAAGAATCCCGATAGGCGGGAAGACTGCCGATTGGCAGTCAGGTTAGCGTGGAGTATCTTTCCGGCTCGCAGCGTAGTGCACCCCCGCGCCACTTCGTGGCCCTCTCCCCCTAAAGGGGGCGCAAGGCGTTACGGGATTTCCTTCCAGCTGAAATGTCATCTATCATCTATCATCTACCATCTATCGTCTATCTTCTATCTCCTACCCCTTCCTCACCACTGTTTCATGGAGTTTGGTGCCGTCGGGGAGATAGCCTGTGAGGACCAGTTTGTCCTCCGATGCTTCCAGGATGGAGTAGTTGTCCGTTTCCGGCTGGGGCGCCACGTATTCATCCAGTTCGTGCTTTTTCCAGAGTCCCGGGTAGCGCACGTTGCCGGAAAGACCGTCGATGACATACACCGGGCCTTTGTCGGACCGTTTGAAATCGTAGATATGGCCTCTGTCACGGTAGGTGTGGAGATGGGCGGAAAGAACCAGGTCCACGCCGTATTTATCGAATACCGGCATAAAGTACTGTCCTTCTTCCGAGAACCCTTCTTCCCTGTGTGGCCGGCTTTCATCAGCAAAGCCGTACTGCAGAGGGTCCTTGTGCATGAGCACCACTTTCCACTTTTTCTTTGTTTCCCGAAGGTCCTTTTCCAGCCAAACCTTTTCTTTTTCATACAAATCCGGCATCCACTCTTTTTCTTCGTTCAGCGATGTATCCAGCACGGTGAAGTGCACATCGCCCCAATCGAAGGAATAGTAGTGGTTTTTAAAATCCCTGTTTCCATTATCCGGCAGGTTGAAATGGGTAAGGTAGCGGTCAGGCATATGTTCCTTCCAGTCCAGGGAGTAGGCTTCGTGGTTGCCCAGAGCCGGTGCCACGGGAATGCGGGAGAGAATGTCCTTCGTGCTGTCAAACCAGGTCTGCCACTGGTATTCGTCTTCCCCGTTGTCCACCAGGTCCCCCAGGGCAATCATGAAGGCTGTGTCCCGGTGATTATCCGCCGCGTGCCGGATGAGGTTTTTCCAGTCGGAATAATCGGAGCTCTGGGAGTCGGAGGTGACAATGACCTTGAAGGCGCCGCCATCGTCGGTGGCAAGGGGATACCAGGAGCTCACCCTGTTTTCCTCCCTTGTCCTGTATTCATAGGCCGTCCCCTTTTCCAGATTGGTCAGCTCCGCCGTATAAACGGTGCCGTTCTTAATGCCCCGGTTCCCTGCCAGTGCCTTTCCCGAAGCGGGAACAGTATAAATCGTGTCGGTTCCTTTCTTCCGGTATTCCAGGGAATTTTCCTTACTCTCAGGCATTTCCCACATCACGGTTCTTCCCTTTTCATTGTCCGCTGCCACCACCTGATGTACATTGAAGGGCTTCATGGTCTCCGTCACAGGACCGGAAGCTGCCTGCCTGGAGGAAGGAGCTGCCGGATTTCCGCAGCCCGCCATACCGGCAGCAAGGCCCAGAGCCAGCACCAGGGCTGTCCATTTCTTATTCATTTTATTCTCCTTTGCTTTCGTGTACTTATATGAAATCGATGGTAGTATTCTACAAGTTAAAGTAAACTTCAAGTCAAGTGCTTTTCAATGAAATCCGTTCTGCGACGCGATAACTGTTTTATTTTGAAAAGGGCCTGTGAAACCGGATTCCTTAGTGAGCTAGGGAAGCACTGATTAATTCGCAGAATCGAATTCCATATGTATTTTTATCCAACGCTGCGTCATCAGTCTCCTTAAATAGCTAGCTATTCGCGTCGACTTGATTCCTTGCATTGAATAAAAATACAAGAATGGAATCCGATAACGATTTTATCAGCGCTTCCCTAGTGGCTGGTGAGAGTCAATATCGAACGAAATCTTCTATTTTCTATCGTCTACCTTCTACCTTCTATCTTCTATCTTCTATCTTCTATCGTCTACCTGTGCTATCTTCTATCTTCATCGGCAGATCCTCACGATTATAGGGATCTTCCATTTCCGTGAGGAGGGACCAGTATTTCTTTGGAAGGAAGTTTCTTCTTTCCCCCGGGTTTCTTCTTTCTTCGATGCCCATATGGCGATAGTAGCTTCTCCACAGCCGCCTGAGTTCTTCTTCCGATTGGCTGTATTTCACGTTCTTTTCTTCTTTCTCCACGGTGCCCATGAAGAGATGTCCGTTTTCGTAGACCGCCGCTTCGTGGCGGCCTTTGTCGTAGATGGCCCACCGTTTCTGGGAGAACCGTTCTTTAAAGTGGACTGCCAGAATGGGCAGGATGTCATGGTCCGGTTTCATGACGGCATAGAGCATGCCGTCTTCCAGTTCACTGAATCGGAGAATGCCGCGGAATTTTTCCGCTTCATTTCCCACGGCCCGGCACATGGCAAGAATATCCTGCACCCACGGCTCTTTTTGATGAGTGTAGATTTTCTTTCCCATTTTGAAGCCTTCCTTCAGGAAATAAAAAATCTTCATTTCTTTCCCCTCTTTGTTGGAAAGGAAGGCGCGGTACATCCAGCGCTGTGCCTCACGGCCGCATTTTTTCTCAAAGGCCGCCGCCACCTGTTCCGCATGAAGGTAGCGGGTGTCCACCATATAGGTCATGCCGAAGAGCTGTCCTTCCCCGTTATCCGGGGCAATGCCTTCCAGCCTGCTGGTGCCGAAGTGATAGATTTCATAAACCGCCGACAGAAAGCCGGGGTAGGTGCCGTCATAAATAAAGTACATGGTCTGTTTCCTCATGTCTGGGTATCAAAAAGGCTCATTTCCCGCACTTCCCGGACTGCCGTCTTCGATACGAGGCGGTTTCTGAGATTTCTGTCATCAATGGAGATGCCGCCGTAGTACCGGCCGCCTGCGGTGATGAAATAGCGGGCCCTTTTCATGACAATGCCCACCCTTCTTAGGTCTTCAAAGGAAAGGTTTCCGTACCGGCGTAGTTTCACGATACGGAGGGCACTTTTCACGCCGATGCCCGG
Organism: uncultured Dialister sp.; assembly: GCF_900538805.1. Classification (GTDB taxonomy): domain Bacteria; phylum Bacillota; class Negativicutes; order Veillonellales; family Dialisteraceae; genus Dialister. Next base: position 3,896 of record NZ_UPZP01000065.1, on the reverse strand, counting down.
GACACGGAGAATCATTTCATAGGAGGCCCTGTTGATTTCCACCGGAAATAGCTCCCTGTGCCTTAAAGCCCAGGTGCACTTGGGGTCCAGTTCCTCATCGAAATCCGGTTCCTCCGGCGTAAGGATTTCCTCTGCCTGGAAGTGGTAGAACCGAAGGAGCCAGTCCGCCTGGTAGAGCCTGTTTTCCCGGGAAAGCGGCGGCCTTCGAAGGGCCGGCAGGTTCTTCCCTTTCATCACCGGCACATAGGCGGAATAGTACACTCTTTTAAGCGATGCCTTCCGGTAAAGGCCCTGGGTAAGAAGGAGTATCTGCCTGTCACTTTCGCCGCTGGCGCCTACAATGAGCTGGGTAGTCTGCCCGGCGGGCACGAAGGAAGGCGCCCTTTTGAAATGCTTCTTTTCTTCCCTGTGGGCTTCGATGGACTCCTTGAAAAATTTCATGGGGCTCAGGATGGCGTTCCTTGTTTTCTGAGGCGCCAGAAGGCGGAGAGATTTTTCCGAAGGCAGTTCGATGTTCACGCTCACCCGGTCCACGTACCGTCCCAGTTCATTGAGAAGGGTCCTGTCCGTGCCCGGTATGCCCTTCATGTGGATGTAACCGTTGAAATGTTCCCTCTCCCGCAGAAGCCGGGCCGTCTTGATGAGAAGTTCCGTGGTGTAGTCCGGAGAGCGGATGATGCCGGAGGAAAGGAAAAGGCCTTCAATGTAATTCCTTTTATAAAATTCGATGGTCAGCATGACGATTTCCTCCGGCGTCAGCATGGCTCTTTTCGTATCGTGGCTCCGACGGTTCACGCAGTATTCGCAGTCATAGATGCAGGAATTGGTCATCAGTATTTTCAAAAGGGACACACAGCGCCCGTCGGCAGTCCAGGTATGGCATATGCCGCTCTTATGACCATTGCCCAGTCCCCCTGCATTGGCCCTTGCAGAACCGCTGGATGAGCAGGACACATCGTACTTGGCGGCATCTGCCAGTATGTCAAGCTTTTCTCCGATATCCATATTTCCTCCTAGAACATTTTTTCTTGACCCATTATACCATAAAACAGAATGATTGTTCCAGTGGAAATATAAATAAAGGGGGCAGAAACACGGCTTTGCCGTGAACGGGGCGCCGCTTTGCGGCAGGTTGTATAAAAAGGTTGTATTCGCTGCCGCGAAGGGGGCGAAAAAGGTTCAGAGGGTTCAAAAGGTGGTGGTATCGCCTGCGGCGATAAGTATGAAGTCAGCGTTACGTGCTTTCCTCTTTCCTCTCACCCTCCGAATTGCCATTCCTTGCGCGATCTTAAAATGACAATGGGAAAAATTCTGCATGCAAAAAGGAGCTGTTTTTCACAGCTCCTTGGACATTATTTCTCTGCTATTTAAGGAAACTTATGACGAAGCATTGGATAAAAATACATATGAAAATCGATTCTGCGAATTAATCAGTGCTTCCCTTGTCTTCGGAATCCTTTTTCTCCACCTTTTTCAGGACCACCGAGGAGCCCTGTTTTTCGGCTTCAAACTTATCTTCTTCCGTCAAATGCTCCGAATCCAGCACGATTTTCACGCCCATGCGGTCCAGCATTTCATCAATGGTATGCTGTGTCTTAAAAAGTTCACCCATCTGTATCTGCCTCCATTAAATATGATCTTTCCATTCATAATACTCCTTTTTCCGGATCTGCCGCCACAGGAAAGATCCCAGGGTCCACACGAAGGCAATGACCAGAAGAGCCGTACTTGGCATGCCGTCCATGGCCTGCTTCAGGGAGTCCACTTCCACCGTGAAAAGGGAAGGAAGCACGGCGGCATAGGCGGAAAGGTAAATGGCAATGGCAAAGAAGGAAGAAATATAAGCCGCTGCCAGCCCCACCTTTACGTGACGCATACGGGTCATGAAGAAAGCCAGCACGAAAAGAATGGCCGTTGCCACCAGGCTGATCCAGAAGAAGCTGCCGTAGGTATTGGAATCACCGGCGTGACTCTTCAAAAGAATGGCCAGAATGATATAGACCACCACATTCAGCACACTGGACACCAGGAAAGCGGCGCGGAACCGTTCTGCCAAAGGATTCACTGCCTTCACCGCCCCGTACAGGGTGCCCAGCTGGAAGGCGGCCAGAATCATCCACAAAGCGCAGAAAATGCCAAGAATGGAAAATTTGGCGCCGTCATTCATCAGAAGAGAAGAGCCCGCCAGCCCCATCACCGCCAGTGCCGCATAGGAAAAGGCGGAAATCAGTTTCATCACCGCCGGCTGGCTGAACTGGTTTCGTAAAAGAGAAGCCGCCATGCGGAGAAGGGCTCCCGCTGCTACCAGCACAATGAGGACGATATTTTCCGTGTGGAACAGATTGTCCGAAACACCGGGAATAGCAGCGCCCATCATGAAGAGGCCCAGGAAATACCAAAGCTCGTTGCCATCCAGGCAGGGACGAAGGAGACCAAGGACCGCCCTGTTTTCATCCCGGCTGCGGCAGACCAGGGGGGCAGAAAGGCACAGCCCCCAGTCCGCTGCTTCCAGAATCATGTATAACCCGAAAAAGCAGAGTGGCAAAAGCAATACATTCGAATCAGCGTTCATAAAATCCTCCAACTATCATTTTTTAGAAAGAAAACGGGATATTTTTCTTTCAGATAACACCCTTTAAAAGTATACCACAACCGGACGAAATGCAACAAAGTTTTTGATTTCCTAGGGAAGCACTGATTCATTCGCAGAATCGAATTTCATAAGTATTTTTATCCAATGCTGCGTCATAAGTCTCCTTAAATAGCTCGCTATTCGCGTCGACTTATTCCTTGCATTAAATAAAAATACAAGAATGAAATCCGATAACGAATTAATCAGCGCTTCCCTAGAAACCCCGTTTTGAACTCCACCCCTGAATCTGCTATGATACATATAAATAAAAGAAACTGATTTGCACAGGAGGGATATGTATGAATCTGTCAAAACTGGTGAAAGCGCTTCTCCTGGCCCTGGCGGCCGCTGCGGTATCCAAAAAGATGAAACCAAAGGCAAAGGACATATTAACTGCAAAAGCCAGGCCCGATTCTTCCGTGCCGGATATATTAAAGCCCCTGGAACCGGTGACAAAGGCCTACTGGCTCATTCATCCCCAAAAGGCCCTGTACCTGTGGCTTTTCCAGAAATCCTTCGGCTTCGCCTGGAACCTGGCGAAGAGGTATTTCAGGGAATAGGGGCCGCTGTGCGGCCCCGGGTTCAGAAGGGAAAGGTTCTTAAGATGGACGGGGCTTTCGCCCCGAAGGTTCTTAAGTTTGACACAGCCTGTGGCTGCGAGGGTTGTGGTATCGCCCATGGACACGCCCTACGGGCGTGAGGGTTGACGGCTCCCTGAGCCGAAGGTTCTTAAGGCTCTTAGGTTTGACGGCCCTTCGGGCCGAGGGTTGTGGTGGCGGCTAGCGCCGCAATTTATAGTCGGCGTTACGGGATTTTCTTCCCGCCGGACACTTGTCATCCTGAGCGCAGCGAAGGATCTCGTTAAGAATCGCAAGTGAAAGAAATGTCGATAAATACCAGTCGGCGGGAAGGCTGCCGATTGGCAGTCAGGGCAGCGTGGAGTATCTTTCTGGCTTGCAGCGTAGTGCACCCCTGCGCCACTTCGTGGCCCTCTCTCCACGGGAAAGCGTCTCACACGATTCTCAGGTCGCTATCGCTCCCCCTACGAATCGTGTTCGCTTGCCACCCCTAAAGGGGGCACAAGGCGTTACGTGCTTCCCTTCCCGCCCTACTCGTCATTCTAAGCGCCGGCGAAGAATCTTGGTGCGTACCGATGGCTCTTTTCCAGGGAAGCGCTGATTAATTCATTGTTTGCTTTTATTCTTGAATTTTTATGCAATGCAAGGAATGAGGCGACGCGAATAGCGAGCTATTTAAGGAGCCT
>NZ_UPZP01000064.1 GCF_900538805.1 uncultured Dialister sp. | reverse complement strand
GTCTCCTTAAATAGCTCGCTATTCGCGTCGACTGATTCCTTGCATTGAATAAAAATACAAGAATGAAATCCGATAACGATTTAATCAGCACTTCCCTAGTGGGCGGGGTGGCATGCAGCGGGCAGCTGTCCCGCTGTCATTTCGACCGGAACGAAGTGGAGTGGAGAAATCTCCTTTCTCAATGGTATGGGCACCATAGCGGCCGGAGATTTCTCGGCTCAGAGTTTCAATGAGCCTAAAGCCTTTACCACCCATACCGCCATGCAGCTCCGCTCGAAATGACATGGCGGCAGGCTGCTTACGGTCATTTAGATAGGGCGCCGAATACCATATACGCCCCCGCCGCCCACTTGTCATCCTGAGCGAAGCAAAGGACCTTGGTACATGGCGTCAGTGAGACAGATATTGTTACATACCGGTGGGCGGGGTGGCATGCAGCGGGCAGTTGTCCCCCTGTCATTTCGACCGGAACGAAGTGGAGTGAAGAAATCTCCATTCTCAATGGTATGGGCAGCATGGCGGCCGGAGATTTCTCGACTCAGAGTTTCAATGAGCCTAAAGCCTTTGCCACCCACACCCGCAGGCAGCTCCGCTCGAAATGACATGGCGGCGGACTGCATACGGTCATTACGAAAGAGCCTGAATACCCCAGGCGCCCCCGCCGCCCCCAGTCATCCTGAGCGAAGCGAAGGATCTCGGTACATGACGTCAGTGGGGCAGAGATTGTTACATACCAGTGGGTGAGGTAGCATGCGTCAGGCTGCATCCGGTCATGTTCACCGGAATGAGGAAGAGGGGAGAGTCCCCCTCTCCCCTCTATATAATACATATATAATATGAAATTATTTACCTGCGTCCTTCAGCTGGTCGAAGAGGTTCCGGTGATACCACTTTTCAGAAATCTTCTGGAGCGTACCGTCTTTGGACAGTTTTTCCAGGGCCGCTTCGATTTCATCCGCCAGTTTCTGTTCATTCTTATTGACGATGACCACGGTTTCGTTCACCTTGATAGGCTTGTCCAGAGCCACGATTTCAAAATTCATGGCTTTGGCAATATCTTCAACCCCCAGGTTATTCGGGTATACCAGGGCATCATACTGGCCGTTTTTCAGAGATGTAATCCGTTCTGCCGGAGTGAGGCCGTCCTGGATGGGCACTTCCTTCATCATGTTGTCATGGGCTGCATTCCAGTCGGTGAGGACTTTGTAAATGCCGCCGTTAGGCGTATTGGGCACCAGTTTACCGCCGCCTTTGATGACATCTTCCAGGCTGTGGTACTTCTGGGCATTTTCCTTGGACATGTAGACCATGACGGAAGAAACGCCGATAGGCGTCTTGGGAACGATGTAGTCCTTTTCGCGGCGCGGTGTACGGTAGTATCCGCCGGAAGCCACCTTGGCATCGCCGGATTCCATCATTACATCCTGGGTTTCCGGCGGAACGGCCTGGATATCCAGATGGTAATCCTTCAGGTTTTTATTGACTTCCTGCCAAATATCGTATTCATAGCCCTGGAGCTTGCCGTTTTCATCAGCCCAGGAAAGGGGCCTTTCCGTGCTGGAAAGCACCAGTTTTACGGAAGTTTTCCCATCGGCCGCTGCAGCTGCCTTGGAAGAAGCGGCCTTCTGGTCACCGCCGCAGCCGGCAAAAATACCTGCCGCCAGAAGAGATGCCAGTGCTACGGAAGCGATTTTTACAGATTTTCTCATAAAGATTTCCCCCTTATTATGATTTCATTCAAAACAAAAAGTCTCCCATCCTTTTCAGGACGGGAGACCCGTGATTCCACCTAAATTCATATATCCGTCGCCGGACATACCTTCGTGAGTTCTATCAAACCCCTGCCCTGTATCGGGAGCCCCCGGAAAAACCTACTGACCTTCAGCCTTCCAAACTCAGAAATGCACTTCACCACCCTATCCGTATCCGCTCCCACTCTCCGGACTCGCTTCACCGTTTTCAGTATGGCTACTCTTTTCTTCATCGTTTTCTATTGATATGTCTACTTTATCATGGATAAAGGCTGTTGTCAATACCCGCCTTGGCGGGTATTGACAAGGTTCTAAGGATTGACCGGCCTTCGTCCGGAAGGTTCTTAGGTTTGACGGGCCTTTGGCCCGAGGGTTGTTGTGGCGGCTTCGCCGCAGTTTAAGAAGGGGGCGCGGCTGACGCCGCAGGTTGTGTAAAAGGGTTGTGTTCGCTTCACTCAAGGGGGCGACGGCCCTTTGGGCCGAAGGTTGTGGTGGCGGCTCCGCCGCAGTTTAAAAAGGGGCGTGGCAGCACTGTGTTTCATTGCGACAGGAATCTTTTTCGCGGGAGATTTCTCGACTTCGCTCGAAATGACAGGGAAGCGTGGTACCATTGAGATTCATGGCGACGGTCAGAAGGCATTGGATAACCGACATTCTGCCATCTATCTTCTATCGTCTGTCTTCTATCGTCTAATTTCCCAGTCCTTTTTCCTCAATCCACCGATCCATGATTTCTGCAATTTCTTCATTGTTCTTATCTTCGAAGAGGAAATGGGTATTTCCATAAATGCCTATGTCCGGCAGGTGCAGGACTTTGGCGTCCCCACCGTGGCGGTTGATGGTTTTCGCCATAAGGCGGGCCTCCTTAAGACGGACTCTCCAGTTATCTTCCCCGCCATGGGGGCTTGGCGTTTCGGGTATGTTGTCGCCGAAAATCATAAGGATGGGGATTTGGGTGAGCCTTTCAAAATCACTCTCCGAAACGGCCACGCCCTTCAAAGGGCCAAAGGGACTGGATGATTCCAAAGGCGGCGGTACTTCTCCTTCCGGAAATACGAAGCCCACTCCCGGCTCCAGGGCAATGATGCCTTTGATTTTATTATTCTTTATTGCCGCCAGCCATCCTGGAGAACCTCCCTGGGAGTGGGTAACAAGAATGGTATCTCCTGCCCGATCTACAGCATCCGAAAGGACAGAAGCAGTCAGCTTTGGATCAAAGGCTCCCGTATTGGGCGTTACCTTTCTCCAGAACTGGTTTTCCGCCGTTTCTCCTTGCGGAATCTGCACATTTTCAAAATAATGAGGATAATGACCAAAGCGGAAAATATCAAACCACAGTGCTTCATCCGCTGTAGGTGTTATCTTCCCTTCTATCCCGCTGCTTCCGGCTCTCCCCCTCCTGGGCTGGTCCATAAGGTATACTTTGTAACCTTTACGGAGAAAAATCGTTTGAAAACCTTCTCTTCCATCCGGCGTAGTTTCAAAGCCAGCGCCGCTCTGTCCAGCGCCATGAAGGAAAAGGAGCGCATTCTTTCGGGCATTTTTCGGTATCTGGTAAAACACATATCCATGGTCCACATGCTTTTCCTGCCCCTCCGGAGACAGGGCATGGGATTCATCATAAGTACCTTTCTCATGGATCATGGTACCGCCGGCAGCAAAGCTGCCCTGCCCTTCTATAATGAGAGGTTTTCCAAATGATTTCATATTTCATTTCCTTTCAGCACAAAACAGGAACTGCAAAGGGTTCCCTGTTCGACATGGTACCATTGTGTTCCATTCCGGCAAGAAACTGTTTGCGGATAGTTTCCTGTCCGGCTTGGCTCCACCCTGTTTCATTGCGGCAGGAAACTGTTCGCGAAGGGTTTCCTGTCCGACTTGATACCATTGCGATTCTTACCGACAGGAAACTATTCGCGAAGGGTTTCTTGTCCGGCTTGATATCATTGTGTTTCATCTCGATAGGAAACTGTTCGCCGGGAGATTTCTCGACTTCGCTCGAAATGACAGGGGCACGTGGTACCACTGTACTTCATCGCTGCAGGAAACTGTTTGCGAAGGGATTCTGCTCGACATGAAACTGCTGTGTTTCTTACCGACAGGAAACTTTTCACCGAGGAGGTTTCTCAACGCCCCTTTGTTTCACTCGAAATGACAGTGGGCGGGTTGGCAGCAGATTCAGTTCATGTACAATCCGCCGTTCACATCCAGGGTGGTGCCGGTAATAAGCCGGGCGTCGTCGGAAGCAAGGAATGCTGCAGCCGCTGCTATGTCTTCCGGTTCCGCCACTTGTCTTAAAGGAATGGAAGAAAGATTGATGCTCATTTTTTCTGTCATCTGGGTGCGGACAAAGCCCGGCGCTATGGCATTCACATTAATATGCTTCGGCCCCAGTTCCCGAGCCAGGGATTTGGTGATGCCCTGGAGGGCGGCCTTGCTGGCCACGTAGTCGGCAGAGGTGGCAATGCCGCCCACTTCACCGGCCAGGGAGGCGATGTTTATGATTTTACCGCCTTCCTTGGCAAGATAGGGAATCACCAGTTTGGTGGCATAAATGACGCCATAGAGATTGACTGACAGGGTTTCTTCCCAGTCTTCTTCCTTTACTTCCGTGAAGGGTGTGGAAAGGCGGCAGATGCCTGCGTTGTTGATGAGAACGTCAATACGGTGGAAATGGGAAATAGCCGCTTTGACTCCCTCTTCCACCGATTTCTTGGATGAAATATCCACTACATAGCTTTTCACGGGAACGCCGATGGTGTCCGTGATTTCTTTTTCCACCGATTGATTGTCCTTTTCATTTCTGCCGAAAAGGATGATGCCGCTTCCTTCGGAGGCCAGGCGGAGGGCGATAGCCCTTCCTATGCCCCGGTTGCCTCCGGTAACGAGGCTCACCTTATTTTGAAATCGTTTCATAAAGTCCTCCTTATGCCATATTGGGCAGAACACCGGGAATAGGCGCAGCCACGGGAATGGGCTCCGGCGTTTCTTCCAATTTCCCGGGCTCCCGGTCCAGGATGCGGCGCAGGAACTGCCGGGTTCTTGCTTCTTTCGGCCTGGTGAAAATTTCTTCCGGGCTTCCTTCTTCCACAATGACGCCGCCATCCATGAAAACCACCCGGGTAGCGGCTTCTCTGGCAAATTTCATTTCATGGGTCACCACCACCATGGTAACGCCGTCGGCAGCCAGTTTCTTCATCACAGAAAGAACGCCGCCCACCAGTTCCGGATCCAGGGCAGATGTGGGTTCATCGAAGAAAATCACATCCGGTTTCACTGCCATGGCCCGGGCAATGCCCACCCGCTGCTGCTGGCCGCCGGAAAGCTGGGAAGGATAGTAATCGGCCCGGTCCGCCAGGCCCACTTCCTGCAGTGCCTTTCTGGCAATGGCTTCCGCCTCTGCCTTCGGCATCCCCCGGCCCACGGTAAGGCCCAGCATAATGTTCTGCAGGGCCGTTTTATTGGCAAAAAGGTTGTAGTTCTGAAATACGAAGGCCGTATGTTTCCTCACCCAGGCAATATCTTTCTGTTTTGCCCTGTGAAGGTCCAGCTGTTTATCGCCGAAAACCATGGTGCCCTCGTCCGCTTTTTCCAGGAAGGTCAGGCTTCTTAGAAATGTGGTTTTCCCGGATCCCGAAGGTCCCAGAATGACAATGACATCTCCCCTGTTTACCTTCAGGTTCACGTCCTTCAGCACTTCCTGCTTACCGAAATGTTTTTTCACATGAGATATTTCAAGCATATTTACCCCTCCAGTCCGGCATGGCGGTACAAGCCCACATGCTTTTCAAAAATTTTATAGAGTACCTGCACCACCGTGCAGACGATCACATAGAGAACGAATACTTCCAGATACGCTTCGATGTAGTTATAACCGAAGGAAGCCTGGATCTTGGCTGCCGCCATAATATCCTTGATGCCCATGAAGAAGGCCAGGGACGTACCTTTAATCAGGTTCACCGTAAGGTTGCAGATATTGGGAAGGGCGGACGTCAATGCCTGGGGAATAATGACCTGCACATAGGTCTGGAAACGGGAAAGGCCGATGGTGAGGCCCGCTTCCATCTGTCCCGCCGACACACTCAGGATGGCAGAGCGGAATACTTCCGACAGAAGAGCTGTGGTATTCAGGGTAAAAACGATGATGGCATACCATAGAGGATTCACGCCATGAAATACATCAAAAGAGCTGCCTGCCGCTTTGAAGGCAGCATTCAGAAGGCTGGGGAGCAGGGTATACATGAGAAGAATCTGCAGTACCAGCGGCGTGCCGCGGATAAAGGACACATAGAGAGCAATGACCTTTTCTCCCCACCCTTTGGCACCGATTCTTTTTTGAGCTATCAGGAAGGCCGGCGCCAGGGAAAGCAGCAGCACCAGAGCCGTAAGAAAAAGGGTTACCGGAAGAGCCTTCAGAAGGAAAGGCAGGGCATGCTGCATAAATGAAAAATCAAGTTCCATCATTTTCCTCCTTATGCTTTCAAACGTCCGCGGTCCAGGTAGGACTCCATGCGGAGAAAGGCCTGTTCAATCACAAGGCTGAGCCCCCAGTAAATGAGGAGGCATGCCACATAGAGCTCAATGCCATAGGCACCATAATTTTTGGCAATAATCAGATTTGTCCGTCCCAGAAGATCGATAAGACCGATGGTATAGGCCAGGGCGCTTTCTTTCATCAGATTAATCACGGAATTCCCAAAGTTAGGAAGAGCAATCACCGCAGCCTGGGGAAGCATCACCCGGAAAAACGCCTGCTTCGGTGACAACCCTATGGTCACCGCTGCTTCGTACTGTCCCTTATCCACCGTTTCATAGGCGGAGCGGAACACCTCTGACACATAGGCTCCAAAGAGAAGAGTAAAGGTAATGATGACAAATACGGCTCTGGACAAATCATCCAGGTCTATGCCAAATTCCGCTTCCATGAATTTCGGCAGGCCGTAGAACACAATGAAAAGAAGGACAATAGAAGGTGTGCAGCGGATGATATAGGTATATCCATCCGCCAGAGCACGGATCACCTTATTTCCCGACAGCTTGGCCCAAGCCAGCAGCATGCCCAGTATAGATCCTGTCAGAATGCTGGTCACCCCCACCACCAGCGTCACCGTCAGGTAAGGAAGAAGGGCCGGAATAGATGTAAAGATAATATCCGGACTAAATGGTCTGGTCTGCATGAAAAACACCTCCTGTTTATTAGGAAAATAGTGTTCTAGTGTACTAGTGAGCTAGTGGAAAAACGGCTGCTTGGCGTCTGAAGGTTGTAGTATTGCCGTTTCGCAGCAGGTTTTAGTCTCCTTCCTCAGGCAGAAGTCCTACAGAAGACTTATGCCTGAGGAAGGAGCCGCCTGCGGCGGCTTTTCCATCGTCCGAAGGGCGGTTATATGGTTTTATCATAAGGGTGCCCTCTATGATTTAAAGGGCACCCGCTTTCACCCTCTAAACTTTTGATTACTTCACATCAATGAGCTTGCTCACTTCTTCACCGAAGTATTTCTTTTCCAGTTCTGCAATCTTGCCTTCCTGTTTCAGTTCGCCCAGGGCTTTGTCTACCTGTTCTGCCAGTTCTTTATCGTTCTTGTTGATTACCGTGTAGGTTGGAATGGCTTTATAGCGGAAGTAGCTCAGTTTGTCCTTGAAGTCCTTGTACGGAGCATCCGGGGCTTCTACGTTTTTCTTGTAGGCCAGTTCGATGGCAAAGTAGCCGTCGTATCTTCCTTCCAGCACCCAGGTGTAGGCATCGGCTACCTGGAAGTTTTCAGAGGCTTCCAGTTTCACCGGATGGTCCGGATGGGCGGCGTTGTAATCCTCAATGACCTGGTACTGGGCATTCTGTGGAGCAATGGGCACCAATTTCTTTCCGGCCTTGGCAAAGTCATCCAGGTTTTTGATGGTATTGGCATCTTCCTTGCGGATGGTGACACCGATGACGCTGGCGGCGATGTTATTTTTCGGGAAAATGTATTTCTTTTCCCTGGCCGGTGTCTTCCAGGCGCCCTTGGTGCCGATGTCGTATTTCCCTGATTCCACGCCGATTAAGAGGTCATCGTCCGAGGTAGGCACAAACTGGAATTCGTACTGCGGCAGTTTCTTGGCCACTTCCTTCATCACCGCCACTTCCATGCCGTCGGATTTGTTGTTGTCGTCTACGAAATCATAGGGGAAATAGTGGGGCGTGTGGGCCACTTTTACGATTTTCTTGCCGCCGTTTCCGGAAGCCGCCTTGGCGGAATCGCTCTTATTTCCGCCGCATCCTGCTGCGGTGAGCGCAATACCGACTGTACCTGCAATGAGTGCCGCTTTAATGATTGTTTTCAGTTTCATTTGAATCCCTCTCCTTTATTTCACGTATCTGTCTGCCGCTTCACGAACCCATGCCAGATGGTTTACATCGGTATCCCGCGGAATGGTGCAGTCAGCTCCCAGGACTACGCCGGTGGTGCCGGCTTCATCCAGAATTTTCTTTGTTTCCTCTTCGATTTCTTCTTTATTTCCTGTATAAATGACATCCTTTTCTGTCTGGCCAAAACCGCCAATCACCGCTTTGCCATGGAAGAGTTCCTTCCCTTCCTTCAGGGGAACCCCTTCCACCTTAGCGGCCCAGTTCACTGCTTTGAACGGATAATCTCTGTACCATTCCAGATGGTTATGGAAACCGTGGTATCCGCAGATATGAAGGATATTGCTGCCGCCGGCTTCATTGGCCGCCTCCAGAATCCGGATTTCATAGGGCGCCACCAGTTTTTCATAAATTTCTTCGGTAAGCCTGTCATAGCTGATATTGTTGACGGAAAGGTAAATCCCGTCCACGCCGCCTTCTTCGATGAGGGCTTTTGCCAGATCTGCGTAGTTTTTGGAAATCACGTCGAATACATGGGCCGTTTCTTCCGGATATTCCTGAAGCCAGGAAGCGATGTCCACCGGAGGGCCAATGGCAGCCTGCATGAATTCAATGGTTCTTGGCACAGCGAAGAGATTGTAGAACAGGGGCACTTCCTTTCCATAAAGGGAAACCAGCTTCTTTGCATAGCCGATTTGGAAACGGAACCAGTCCGAATCCCTGCCCAGCGGTTTCATATCCTTCAAATCCAGTGGAGAGGAAAGGGGCTTTTTCAGTTCATCGATGGGATAGCTGAAATAACCATCCGTCATAATCTTAATGAGGTCCGGCTGGAAGGCTTTGTAGAAATCGGCCTGCCCTGCCAGCACCTTGTCCGTCAGCTCCGGATGGGCGAAGGCGTCTGAACCGATTTCGTCTCCCAGGAAATGGTGCCAGAATCCCACCGGCACCCGGTCTGCTTTTTCATTATTGAAAACTTTGGCGATTAAATCTCTTCTGCTCTCTGTCATGTGGTAACTCCTTTTTTATGAAAGTTTCTTGTTTCCGGTTTTTTTCAAGTATGTAAGATGAGCTGTTCTTAAACATCGGCGGTTTCCATTCATGGCTTGAACCTCCTGTATATAAAAAAGACCCCATCCAAAGGGACGAGGTCTCGTGATTCCACCCAATTTCACCGGCCTTTCACAGGCCAGTCTCAGCGGCACCATTTGGTGCCCCGGCTGTATCGGGCCGCCCGGCAGGACCTACTTCTTTCAGCCCTGCAGCTCAGAAATGCACTTCCCCTTCCTATCCGTATCCGCTTTCACTGTCCGGACTCGCTTTTCCGTATTCAGAAAGGTACTCTTTTCTTCATCGCCTGCTGTGAAAAATGTACTGTGTAAAATATGTCCCCGGGCCGGTTAGGCCCGGGACATGGTGGATACAGGCCTTATGGTCCTGCTCCTATTTCTCTGCTCAAGGTCATCGCGCTCCTTCGAATCGGGTCATGGTACCCGTTCTACCGCTTTTGGCGGAGCCTTTCCGATCCCTGTCAGTCTGTAACCTTACTTCTTGTAAAACTGGTGAAACGCCGGAGAAGAGATGCCCAGGAACAGCAGGCAGCCAGCCAGACCCCATTCCAGTTCATTCAGTTTCTTAGCAATCAGTCTGCCCATTCCTTCTCATCCTTTCTTCCTAGAAATCAAAAAGCTCCCGTCCCATAAGGGACGAGAGCTGTGCTTCGTGTTTCCACCCAATTTCATATGCCCGTCACCGGACATACCTTAAGAGGTTCTATCAAACCCTGGCTCTGTATCGGGAGCTCCCGGGAAGACCTACTACAGTTCAGCCTGCCTAACTCAGAAATGCACTTCAGCACCCTACCCGTGTCCGCTTTCACTCTCCGGACTCGCTTGGCCGTCATCGGTATGCCTACTCTTTTCTTCATCGTTTTGTTGTGAATACTGTACCACCGGAGGTAGAAAATGTCAAGAGAATTTTTTAGGATTGGTGCTCGCACAAAAGCAGCGACAGTACATGTCAAAGCGATATACAGATTAGGGAAGAAAAACCGCATTGATAATATTTCTATTTCCGGTTATTAAAGATATCAAGCGATATAATAATTGATTTGATATACCTTTAATTCTTCTATACCTCTGAGAGATAGCATTATACTAAAAATGTATCATTAGGAAAAAGCACTTGACAAGAGTATACGTATACTTTAAATTAAAAGGCACCTTCTATCTTCAAGTTAATATTAATGACAACGGCGTCACACAAAAACTTACATTCCTATAAAACTGTGAGTTTTCTCGTGTGGCCTTTTTCGTGTCCGGACAGGAAAAGGAGTTGACTACATTTCCGGCTTTTTTACGAAAACCATGAGCATAAGATAGAAAATTTTATATCCAGGAGAACTGACTATGGAAGAAAAGAAAAATGAACAAACACCAGGTAATGATGAAAGAGCCCAAAAATTCACTGCGCTCCCAAAATTTACAATAGGTGGAATCGTCGCCTTGATTCTTGGAATTCTAATATTTGCCGGAGTTTTTGCCCATATTCAGGGTTACGAGTGGCTTAAAGCCTTCGACTACAGCACTTTAATCGGTAAATTCGGTACCATGAAAGACCCGGCAAAAAATACATTCATCGGTGCAGGCGGTGTCAGCGCCAGGGCCGGATTCTTATTTGCTCTTTCCCTTATTCCCTCTATTATGCTTGCCATTGGAATTGTAAATGTGCTCCAGCATTATGGTGCTTTATCCGCTGCACAGAAGCTGATGACTCCTTTATTTAAACCACTGATGGACGTTCCCGGCTTGGTCGGTCTTACTCTGATTACTGATTTACAGAGTACAGATGCAGGAGCCGCCCTTACAAAGGAATTATATGATTTAGGACTGGTAGATAAAAGAGAAGAAACTATTATTGCTGCCTGGCAGTATTCCGGTGCAGGTATGATTAACAATTATTTTGCTATCGCAGGCGCAGTGTTTGGCTTCATGGCATGCCCTATACTGATTCCATTAGCCATTATTTTCGTTATGAAATTTGTAGGCGCAATCATTTGCCGCATCGCTTTAGATACAATTTACAAAGGAGACTTCAAGCATGACAACTGAAGCAGTCAAAGTAAAAGAAAAAACTCCACAGAATAAGCCTAATGTATTTGATATCTTTATTGAAGGCGCCCGTAAAGGCTGGACCATCGGTACCCAGAATCTGGTGCCCAATATCATAATGGCTTATGTTCTTGCTTATATTCTCAATATCTTAGGTGTTATGGATTTCATCGGACACTGGTTCGGTCCGGTTATGGCAATTTTCGGACTTCCTGGTCAGGCCATTGTTGTTCTCCTCACTACTTGGCTTTCCTGCTCTGCTGGTGTCGGGATTGCTGCATCCTTTTATTCACAGGGAATTCTTGACGGCTATCATATTTCCATCCTTATGCCTGCCCTGCTTTTAATGGCATCGCAGATTCAATATATGGGACGACTTCTCGGCACCGCTGATATCCCTAAAAAATATTGGCCCATGCTTATGCTTATAAGTATTTTTAATGCGGTTATCGGCATGTTTATCATGAAGATATATATGGCTATTTTCGGCTAATCACTATTTAGGAGGCAAAAATTATGGATGATGTATTTAAATATTTCGAAGATTTGCATAAAATACCGGAAATCGGCATGCATGAATTCAAGACTTCTGCCTATATTGCAGATCATCTTAAAAAGATGGGCTACGAGGTACATGAACACATTGGTGGTGGTACCGGTGTAGTTGCCATTTATGACAGTGGTAAACCCGGTCCCGTCCTTGGCCTTCGTGCTGATATGGATGCCCTTGGCACTAAAGACGGCGGCGCTGCTCATCTCTGCGGCCATGATGGTCATATGGCCATGCTTCTTACTGCTGCCGGAATCATCAAAGAACAGAAGCTGGTCCATAAAGGCAAATTGAAAATCCTTTTCCAGCCTGCAGAGGAAACAAGTGAAGGTGCTCTCTCTATGCTGAAAGGCGGTGCTATTGATGATATTGACATTCTCATTGGCATGCACGGAAGGCCAATCCAAGAATGCCGTGTAGGCCAGGCTGCTCCAGCCCTATACTACAGTGCAGCTACTCATATACGTTACGATATCATCGGCAAACAGTCCCACGGTGCACGCCCCTATCTCGGCGTTAGCGCACTGGATGCAGCCTGCCTTGTCGTAGCTGCCGCCAACGCACTCCGCTTTGATTCTAATGTTGTTTACAATCTTAAAGCTACGCAAATTCATGCAGATGCAGGCGTCCCCAATGCTGTCCCAGGCAATGCTACCGTTACCTTCGATCTCCGTAGCCAGAGCAATGACGTAATGGACCTTATGATAAAGAGATTAACTACTGCCGCTAAAAACGCAGCAGCATCTATTGGGGCTGAAGCCGTAGAAAATATCCTTCATCGCACACCGGCTTCCATCATTACTCCAGAAGTAACTGACATCATCGCTGAAGTAATCAAAGAAGAACTTGGACCGCAGGCCCTAATTCCACCTATTACCACCGCTGGCGGTGAAGACTTCTTCTGGTATCCCAAAGAGAAGCCTGAACTGAAAACAGGCTTTATCGCTCTGGGTGAAGATGCCCAGCCTGGCCTTCATGATCCAAATATGCATTTCGACCACTCCGCCCTGCCAAACGGCGTGAAACTTCATGTTGGACTTGTAAAGAAAATTTTAGGATAACATATAGAAACGGACGGATTTATCATCCGTCCGTTTTATATTGAATCAAAAACTTCCTATGCCAAAAACAGAAACGCCTATCAGGGGAGTATCGGAGCAGCATCGGCTTAATGGCAGAGTCTCGTTTTATAAGAATTTTCAGCCCCTACTGCGTCCCAGGATTCCTAAATAGCTCGCTATTCTCGTCACCCTGCTCCTTGTAGGGGCTGAAAGTTCAAGAATAAAATCAGACAGCCATCAAGCCGACGCTGCCCCACCAGGTAAGTTCAACCAGTAGATACGGCGTCCGCGCCTTGGCCCTCCTACATACGTAGGTGCTGCTCGGAACATGGACGGTCGGGAAAGCCATGGGAAGGCCCTTTTATGTGCAGACTAAGGGCCAACTTTTCCCGACTTGCGTATCCTATGCA
>NZ_UPZP01000063.1 GCF_900538805.1 uncultured Dialister sp. | reverse complement strand
GCTTTTATAAGAATTTTTATGCACTGCTTCGTCATAGGACTCCTTAAATAGCTCGCTATTCGCGTCGTCCCATTCCTTGCATTGCATAAAAATTCAAGAATAAAAGCAGACAGTGATTTAATCAGCGCTTCCCTAGTGCCCCCGTTTTAGGAAAGGTGGTGCCGCAGGCATCAAAGGGGGCGAACGCAGCGAGTCTGCCGCCGAAGGCGGCATATATATTTATTGCCCAGAGGGCAATCCACAACCTTCAGCGGCCAAAGGCCGCTGTCAAACCTGAGAACCCTCGGGCCTGGGGCCCGAGAGTCTTTAGAACCTTTTGCGCCCGAAGGGCGCTGAACCCTATGAACCCGGCGGCGAAGCCGCCTTATCCCTAAGGAGGAATCCTATGAAAAAGAAAATCATTTCTGCCATGACGAAAAAGGAACGCATCCAGGCGGCTATTAGCGGCGAAGCGGTGGACCATGTTCCCTATTCCCTGTGGACCCATCTGCCCATGATTGACCTGGATCCGGTGAGCAATGCAGAGCATACCTATGATTTTTATAAAAAGTATGACGTGGATATTTTGAAAACCATGAACAACGGCATGTACAGCGTAGAAGACTTCGGCGCAAAAACCGATTTCAGCGACGTACCCAAAGGCGGTGTAGCCAGGATTACGGAGACGCCGGTGAAGGCGCCGGAGGACTGGCTGAAGCTTAGGCCCGTTTCTGTGAATGAAGGCGCCCTGGCCAGGGAGCAGAAATACCTGAAGCTTCTCCTGAACAAAACAAAGGGGGAAGTGCCGGTGGTATTTACGGTGTTCAGCCCATTAACCACGGCCAATAAGCTCTGCCCCTCCATGATGGACCACATCCGTGAGGGACATGGAGACAAGGTGAAGGCAGCGCTGAAGGTCATCACCGAAACCACCTGCGCTCTGGTGCAGCGGGTCATCGAACTGGGAGCCGACGGCATCTTCTTCGCCACCCAGCTTTCTTCCTACAATTTAACGGAAGAATCCTTCTACCGGGAATACGGCATGCCCTATGACCTGGCGGTACTCTCCGCTTCCTCCGGCTGGTGCAATGTACTCCATGCCCACGGGAAAAACATTATGTTCCCCCTCCTTCGAAAATATCCGGTGCAGGTCTTCAACTGGCACGCATGGGAATCCCTGCCGGAAATCGCAGAAGCCCAGCTCATGACCGGCAGGTGCATCATGGCAGGCCTGGAGCGGATGGATATTACGGAGCACCATAAAAATGAAATTGAAAGAGAAATCTACGAAACCCTGAAGCAGACCGGCGGCAGAAAGGTCATCCTCTCTCCGGGCTGCGTCATCCGCTATCCCCTGGACGAAGAAATGCTCTCCTTCGTAAGAAAGGCAAAGGAAGAAATAGAGGGGAAAATGAAGCTGGGGGATTAGTGGGACAGTGAGATAGTGAGATAGTGAGATAGTGAGATAGTGAGATAGTGAGCTGGTGAGCTGGTACGCTGGTGGGCATCAATATGGGCGGGCACCAAGATTCTTCGCCCGGGGTCAGAATGACTGTGTCCGGCGTTAAAGTATATAATGCTGTCTTTATAATTATCGCCGAAGGAGATACCAGAACCCTCTGAACCTTTTGAACCCTCACGCCGCAGGCGTGTCCAAGGGCGATACCACAACCTTCGCGCCAATAGGCGCATCAAACCTAAGAACCCTTAGGGAAGCACTGATTAATTCATAGAGTTTACTTTCATAAGAAATTTTATGCACTGCTGCGTCATGGGATTCCTTAAATAGCTCGAACCTTCGGGCCACAGGGCCGTTAAACTTTTACTTTTCTGAACCCGGGGCTGTGAAAAAATGTTTAAACATTTCTTCACAGCCCCTTTTCCACTTCGGTTATAGACTCAGAAAATTGCCAAAAATAACAGTAAGCTGTTCTCCGCATTGTCATCTCGAGCGGAGCTGCATGTCGATATGAAAGCAAAGGTATTTGGCTCTATTGAGACTCTGAGTCGAGAGATCTCCGCCCCAATGCGGCTTGTACCATTGGGAGAGGGAGATTTCTCCACTCTGTGGAGACTCTGCATGGAGTCTCCAAGTCAGCCGAAGTTGGCCTCTAGCCTGCCCAATAAGAGGCTTTCCTATTGGCGGCTGACCGGCTTCGGTCGAAATGACAATGAAGCGGGATGAGTGTTTGCGTCAATTTGTTCCTTGCAGACCTATGATAAGGCGTCTGCCGCCAAATTGTCTAACTATCTGGGGAGAAATCAATCATTTTTTCACAGCCCTTTTTTATTTTCCCAAGCACAATTCCCAGACCAATGAGGACGATGCCTGCCCACTGGAGAGGCGTGATGGATTCGCCCAGTACCAGGAGGGCCATGAGAAGGGCCACTGGGAGTTCCGACGCCGCCAGAATGGTTCCAAGGCCCGGGCCCACGTGGGGCATGCCCCAGGCCAGGAGGAAGGGCGGCAGGGCTACGCCGAAAATGCCAAGGAGAAGGCCGTAGGGCAGAAGGACCGGCCAGGAGGAGACGTCAAGGAGAAACACCGGCGGCAGGAGAAGAAAGGTCAGGATGGTGTCGCCGGTGGACATGAGGGCGCCCTTCAATGCAGGCTGCACGCCCTTTCCCAGAAGGGAACTGGCGCACATCATGGTGGTGTAGGACAGGGCGGAAAGAAGGCCCCACACCATGCCGGAGGAAAAAGAAAAATGGGGTTCCCCCTCCGGAAGCCCTGCGGAAAGCAGGGTGCCCGTAAGGCAGAGGATGATGGAAATGACCTGTTTCCTTTCCGGCAGCCTTCTGAAAATCAAAGATTCCGCCGCGCTGCCCATCCAGATGGACTGGAAGAGGAAGACCACCGCCAGGGAGGCGGACAGGCTTTCCAGGGAATGGTAGTAGAAAATGGTGGTGAGGGCCATGGGAATGCCGATGGACATGAGAGAAAGAATCTGGAAGGGTGAGGGTATCCTTCTTACGGTGAAGAGGGCGGAAAGCCAAAGGAAGGCCATGCCGAAAAGGCACTGCATGCCGCTCACGTCGGTGAGGGTGAGGCCGGCGGCATAGGCCATTTTCACGAAGGCAGACAGCACCCCGTAGCAGGCACCGGCAGAAAATACAATCAATGCATAGAATCCCTTGTGCATATTTCCTCCAAAAGAAAAGCACAGCACTTCTATGAAGTACTGTGCGGCGAAAACAGAAATTTCTGAAAAAATCCACAACCATGAAGGTTTTATTGTCTGCAGTCTACCATATGACAGGGGAAAAGGCAAGATGGAAGATAGACGATAGAAGGTAGAAGATAGAGAGTTACTTTGTTTCCAGGGAGCGGAAGAAGGTGCTCATGGCCTGAAGGCCTTTTTTTAATGTGTCCCTGTCGGCGGCGTAGCCGATACGCATGGAGCGGGGTTCATCGAAGCAGTCGCCGGGAGTGACGAAGGCGCCGCAGCTGTCATACATCTGCCGGCAGAGGGTGTAGGAGTCTATGGGAAAATCGTAGTACACCAGGGCGGTGGTGCCGGCGGTGGGCTTCACATAGGAAAGGTGGGGTTCCTTTTTCATCCAGTCGTCCAGGATGGTCAAATTTTCCCGGACGATTTTTTTGTTTCTTTCAAGGATTTTTTCCCTGGAAGCCAGAGCCAGGGCGGCAATGGCATCGTCAATCATGCCGCAGCTGATGAGGTTGTAGTCCCGGTGGGACCACAGCAGCTTCAGTGCCTCTTTGTGGTGGGTGGCAATCCAGCCCAGCCGGACACCGGCCAGGGAGAATACCTTGGACATGGAGGAGGTGGAAATCCCCTTTTCGTACATATCCACAATGGAGGGCTGCCATTCGTCGTCCTGGGTGAGGTGGCGGTATACTTCATCCACCAGAAGGTAGGCGTTACAGCTTTTGGCAATCTTCACCACTTCTTCAAG
This sequence comes from uncultured Dialister sp., assembly GCF_900538805.1. Lineage (GTDB taxonomy): Bacteria > Bacillota > Negativicutes > Veillonellales > Dialisteraceae > Dialister. The sequence goes on along the minus strand of NZ_UPZP01000063.1, from coordinate 9,441 downwards.
GATATCCTCCGGAATCAGGGCGCCGGTGGGATTATTGGGGTTGTTCAGGCAGATCATTTTCACGCCGCCTTCGGCCAGCTTTTTCAGTTCCTCCACGTCCGGAAGGTATCGGTTTTCCTTTTGGAGGTGCATGATTTTCACATCAGCCCCAAGGGAGGCGGGAATAGAGTAGAGCTGCTGGTAGGAGGGCATGATGGAAATCACCTTGTCCCCCGGATTGATAAGGGAGTAGAACACATGGTGGTTGCCGCCGGAAGCGCCGTGGGTGGGAACGATTTCACCGGGCTTTATGGTGCGGTACAGGGATGCAATGCCCTTCTTCAAATCCGGGGAGCCTTCGATGGCGCCATAGGTGAGGCGGCGGGCGCAGAGTTTGTTAAGGAACGATGCCTTATCGGTTCCGGACAGTTCAAAAAGCTCATCCAGCGAAACGGAATCCACGCAGGTTTCTGCAATGTTGTACCTGGCGCCTGTTTCATAGGCGTTCATCCATTCTTCTACGGCAAAGGGTTTAATGTTCATGGTATAACCTCCTGTAAAAAAAAGAGGGTTTATTCCTGCCTTTCAATGGCTTTCGCCATATCCACCTGCAGCAGGAATAAACCCTCTTGGCTCCCCATCCGGTGACAGGGAAGAGTTTCATATGAATATGTGCATACTGTACCATGGCGGCGGCGCTGTTGTCAAGGGGGCTGAACATACATAGGGAACACTGATATCTATCTTCTATCTTCTGACCGTCTCACCGTCTCACCGTCTCACCGTCTCACCGTCTCACTGTCCCACTGTCCCACTGTCCCACTGTCCCACTGTCCCACCAGCTCATGAATCCCCACTAAAAAACTCCTCCGGATATCCGAAGGAGTTTTCTTCGTTTTTATTTCTTATCAATCGGCGGATAGGTGGAAACTCTGGGCGCCGGCGCATAGCGGAGGCGGGAGGAGATGAGGGCGTAAATCACAAGGCCCATGGCTGCCACGAAGGCGCCTTCCATAATGACGGTCCAGCCGCAGCCGTATACGGCGTAGCAGCTGTAAATGCCGCCCACAATGGCTGCTGCATTGGCCAGCTTTGCTTTGTCATGGGGAATGCCTTCTGCTTTCTGCAGATCCGCCACGGCACCCATGGCCAGGAGGTAGGGGATAAGGTTAATCATGACAGCCAGGTTGATGAGCACATTGAACTGCTTCAAGAGGGTGGGGCTCATGGTGGAGAGAGTCATGATGACCTGGATGGCCACCAGGGATCCGATAGCCACATAGGGGGAACGGAAACGGTTGACCTTGGACAGGAATTTCGGGAAAAGACCGATGGAGGAAGCTTCTCTTGCTACTTCGGAAACGGTGAACTGCCATGCAGTGAGGGATACGAAGCAGGAGCATACCAGCATGCAGGAAACGATGTATCCTGCCTTTTCACCGAACATGGTAGCATAGGCCAGTCCGAAGGGAGCTCCTGATTTCATCAGTTCCTGGTATGGTACGAGGCCGCCGATGATAGCAGTGGAAGTGGTGTAGCAGGCACCTGCCAGAAGTGTACCGGCCAGTACGGCAATGGGCACATTCTTTTCCGGATTTTCAACGGTATCGGAATTGGCGCAGGCAGTTTCCAGACCAAGGAAAGCCCAGATGATGACGGCAATGGAGTCTTTCATGGTTTCATAGAATGGCAGGTTTCCGGGATTCCAGGCTTCTGTATAGATACCGGTATCAAAGAAGAAGAAGCCGCAGAGGAGAAGGCCTACCACTGGAGATACGACACAAAAAACGCCGAGGGAGCTGAATTTGCCGAATTTCTTGGGGCCTACCAGGCTGATGGTGGCTGCCAGGATGAGGACGCCGATGGTGGCCATGCACACTTCCACAGGGGAAAGGGTGAGGCCGAATACGTAGGAACCGTAGCTGACGACGCCGCTGGCGATGGCTGCATTGGCAATGATTAATGAAATGGTGTAGCAGAAGTTGGAAAGGAAATTTCCGGCTCTGCCGAAACGGTACTCTGCATAGCCGCCCATGCCGCCTACCTTGGAGGTGTGCATGCCGCAGCGTGCAAAGGCATAGGCCAGAATGGTGGCGCCGATGGAGGCCAGAATCCATGCGAAAATTGAAACTGTTCCGATTTCCGCCAGCGTAGCAGGCAGAAGAATAATACCGGAACCCATCATATTGATGGCTGTTACTGTTGTGAGTTGTACCACTCCCATTTTTTTGCTCTTAGACAAGGTTGTTCCCTTCTTTCTTAATCCAAACCGCATGAAGCGTATTGGGGGAAAATATTGTCCCGGGGTAAACCGGATGATGCAGTCATGAAATCATCAAGGCATGCACGAGCCCCATTTGCTTTCTATAAAGGTGAAAGAAACAGGGCATAAAGAAAACCATCCGTTATCTGGTAACGGTTCGCTGCTCAACTGCACACGGGGCAGGGCGCGATGAATTTTTATTTACTGCAATATACCATAAATGAAATCAGATGACAAGACTTTTTTACAAAATTTTTTGTAAAATTTTTTCACCGAACTCATATGGACTTTTGAGAACTTTTGAGGAAAAAGGAGAAAAACGTTAAAAAATAATGGCCATCATGGTTTGGCATGGATTGGAATGATACATCATGATGTATTGTAAAATTTCATGGTAAAAATCACAAAAACCCCGGAAGGGCCCAATCATGGGCATTTCGGGGTTTTCAGGGTCGGCGGGAATATGAATATCATGCATAAAAACAAATCAGAAGTGTATAAAAATCCATTTATGTAAAAAAGGCGTAAATTTCTATTAGCCCTGTGCCGCCTGAAACGGGCCCAAATTGCCCCAAATAACCCCACAGGGGAAATTTTTCATTCAAAATTGAGAAAAAGCGGGAGAAAATGAGAATAATATATTTTTTCTTGGGTTTCCTAGAGAAATATTTTATAGGAAAAGATATGAAAAATCCCTGCCTTCCGGTGAGAAAGCAGGGATGAAAATCAGGACAGGCGGGAGGCGGTTTGGGGAATGGGTGTGCACGGTGACAGTCATAATGCATTTATATGAAAAATATTTTAGTAGATTCAGGCAGCGGGGACAGCATGGCTGTATTATGACACCGGACGCCATGGAAATGGGAAACTCTGTGCAAATCGTTTGACTACACCCTTCATTTTGCTATATACTATGAAATATGCCCTGTTTAGGAATTACCATATGACAGTCTATATAAGGTATAAGTATTAAAGAAAAGAGGCAGATTCTTATGGCAGAAATGCAGCGTACTCTGGTCACCAGAGAAGGCCTTGAAAAAATGAAGAAGGAACTGGACGAACTCCGTTCCACAAAGCGTACGGAAATCGCACAGCGCCTGAAGGCAGCCATTGCCATGGGCGACCTTTCCGAAAACTCCGAATACGATGAAGCAAAGAATGCCCAGGCTTTCCTGGAAGGCCGCATCCTCCAGCTGGAACAGCAGATCCGCACCGCCCAGGTCATTGAAACAGTGACCAAGGACCGGGTAGATGTAGGTTCCACCGTGGTCATTGAAGATATGGAAGAACATCTGAAGGAAAAGGTGACCATCGTAGGCTCCACTGAATCCAATCCCTTCGAAGGCCGTATTTCCAACGAATCCCCGGTGGGCCGTGCCCTCATGGGTGCCAAGGCCGGTGACACGGTGGAAGCAGAAACGCCGAACGGCGTTTTGAAATACAAAGTCATTTCGATTGAAGAATGATTCGATTTGACTGATAGGAAATGAGGTTAAGGAATGACAGACAATAAAAACCAGAATAAACAGCACAGCGGTCCGAAACTGAATGACCAGATGCTTATCCGCCGCGAAAAGCTGGAAAAAATCCGTGCATTAGGTGTGGAACCCTACGGACAGAAATTCGACTGGGACCACCACGCAGCGGATATCAGGAAAGAAGCGGAAACGCTGGAAAAGGAAGAAACCCATGTCCGCATTGCCGGCAGGATCATGATCCGCCGCGGCCAGGGCAAGACAGCCTTCTGCGTCCTTCGTGACCAGTCCGGCGACATTCAGGTGTATTTCAAGAGAGATGAACTTCCGGAAAATGAATGGGCCCTCTTCAAACTGGTGGATATCGGCGATATCCTGGGCATTGAAGGCACCGTCTTTACCACCCACACCGGCGAACTCACCGTACGGGTCATCCATTTCACCATGCTTTCCAAGTCCCTGCGCCCGCTGCCTGAAAAATGGCATGGCCTGACAGATAAGAAACAGCGTTACCGCCAGAGATACCTGGACCTCATCATGAACCCGGAAGTACGGGAAACCTTCGTGAAGAGAGCGGCCATGATGTCTGCCATCCGCAAATGGTACACGGACCATGGCTTCCTGGAAGTGGAAACACCGGTGCTGCAGCCCCTTTACGGCGGCGCCAATGCCAAGCCCTTCACCACCCATTTCAATGCACTGGACATGACCATGTACCTGCGCATTGCTCCGGAACTTTATCTGAAGAGACTTCTCGTAGGCGGCTATGAAAGGATTTTTGAAATCACCAGAAACTTCAGAAATGAAGGCATGGACACCCGCCACAATCCGGAATTCACCGCCATCGAAACCTACCAGGCCTATGGCGATATCGAAGACGTCATCAACCAGACAGAACAGATCGTGGCTGCCTGCGCCATGGCTTCCTACGGTTCCATGAAATTCACCTATGAGGACACGGAAATCGACGTGACCCCGCCATGGCCGCGGCTTACCATGGCAGAAGCAGTGAAGAAATATACCGGCGAAGATTTCGATGCCTGCCAGACCATCGAAGAGGCCAGAGCCATTGCGGACAAGCTCCATGTGGAATACGGCGAATTCGACGGCTTCGGCAAGATTCTCTCCGAATGCTTCGACGCCTATGTGGAAGAACATCTCATCCAGCCGGTGCACATCACCAAGCACCCCATCGAAGTATCCCCGCTTTCCAAGCTGGATACCAAGGATCCCCGCTATACCATCCGCTTTGAATCCTACATCTACGGCCGCGAACTGGCCAACGGTTTCTCCGAATTAAACGACCCCATCGACCAGAGAAAACGGTTTGAACTGCAGGTGGAAGAAAGAAAGCACGGCGACGACGAAGCCCATCCTATCGATGAAGATTTCCTCACCGCCCTGGAATACGGCATGCCGCCTACCGGCGGACTGGGCATTGGCCTTGACCGTCTCTTCATGCTCATGACCAACTCCGCTTCCATCCGCGACGTCCTCCTCTTCCCGGCTATGAAACCGGAAACGGCACTGGAAAAGAAGACCGCCAGGGAAGCTGAAGAACTGGCTAAGGCTGAAGACAATGAACCCATCGATTTCTCCAAGGTGGAAATCGAACCGCTCTTCAAGGACTATGTGGACTTTGACACCTTCAGCAAGTCCGACTTCCGGGCAGTGAAAGTCAAATCCTGTGAAGCAGTGCCCAAGAGCAAGAAACTGCTGAAGTTCGTTCTTGACGACGGCACAGGGGAAGACCGCATCATCCTCTCCGGCATTCATGCCTACTATGAACCGGAAGATCTGGTAGGAAAGACACTGATTGCCATCGTAAACCTTCCGCCAAGGAAGATGATGGGCATCGACTCCTGCGGCATGCTCCTTTCCGCTGTTCATCATGAAGAAGGGGAAGAAAAACTGAACCTCCTCATGGTAGACCGCCATATCCCTGCCGGAGCCAAGCTGTACTGATTTATAAAATCTGAAAATAAACGATAAAAAAGGACTGTGAAGAATATGAATCATTTCTTCATAGTCCTTTTGCTTTTACCATGACTAAAGATAGAATTTCGGGATGGCTGTAAGGGGCCTGCTGCTGTGTCATCTTCAGCGGAGCTGTGGAATGAATGATGAATGCTTTGGGGGCTTAAAGCTCTTGAGTCCGGAAATTGCCTGCCATCCTGCGGAGTGCCAGCCCGGAAGGAGATTTCTCGACTCCTTTTCACTATCTCCACGAACCGCCTGCATCATTCCGGCGCTTCCCTCCGCTCGAAATGACAGAGTGGCGTGTGATGTTTGGCTCACTTGATGGCCGCTTATTTCTTTGGCAGCTCTTTTATTGCATTTTTTGACCGGCGTGCTATACTGAACCATATTTATATTAGGGAAGCACTGATTCATTCATAGAGTTTGCTTTTATAAGAATTTTTATGCACTGCTGCGTCATGAGACTCCTTAAATAGCTCGCTATTCGCGTCGCCTCATTCCTTGCATTGCATAAAAATTCAAGAATAAAAGCAAATAACGAATTAATCAGCGCTTCCTTAGCAGAGTAAGTATGGGCGCGCGGGGAAAAGCATTTTCCCCTAGTGCCGGATGGACGGGGAGTTGTCATCCGGACGAAAAGCATGGCTTGCGGTGCCCATGCTGCATCCCGCTGCTGCATGGAGACCCCTTTCCATGCAGCCATGCATGAAGGAGGTCTTTTTATGATGCAGAAAAACAGAGAGAAGGAAATGGTGGTTCTGGGTATCCTGACGGCGATGGCAGTGCTTCTGTCCTATGTCTTTGCCGTCCAGACACCCTTTGTCAGAATCACTTTCGGCTTTTTGCCTATCGCTTTGGCAGGGGCTCTCTACGGTCCCTGGAAGGGAGGCCTGGTGGCGGCTCTCTCTGATTTCATAGGCACCGCCTGCCTGGGTACCAGTATTTTCTTTCCGGGATTCCTGCTTTCCGGATTTCTTACCGGCTGGATTTACGGGAAGTTCTTTTATGGACACCGACTCACCCTTCCCTATGTGTGCATTCCCTTCTTCCTGGTGATGGTATTCATCCATCTGGGGCTGAATACTCTGTGGCTGGTACTTTATTACGACAAGGCGGCTTCTGCCATTTTTATGAGCCGCCTTATCAAGAATCTCATCTGCTTCCCCATGGAAGTGGGGCTTTTCATGCTTCTTTATCGGAAAATGTATGACCGGATATCCTTTCTGGCTGTGGGGAAAAAGGAAGCAGTGCAAGCCCTGAGAAAGCACTGATTATTGATTCATTCATAAAATTGTTTTTAAGCAATACCGCTTTTCTAAAAAAAAACGCCCCGCAGGGCGTAATGGTATGGTATGGTGGAGACGAAGAGGATTGAACTCTCGACCTTACGGATGCGAACCGCACGCTCTCCCAGCTGAGCTACGTCCCCATACATGTATATTTTACAAAGGGTTCTTATGAATTGCAAGGGAAGAGCCCGCTGAATCAGAGTTTTCTATGGGCAGCTTTTTTTCTCTCTTCGCTGCCTTGATACCAAAAAAGGAAGCACTCCGAAAAGTGCTTCCTTTTTGATTTCCTTGTGATAATGATTAACGGTCGGAGCCGTCTTTTTCTTTCCGGATGACGTCGTGGGCGCCGCCTTCTACGATGGAGGTAGCGGAGACCAGGGTGAGTTTTGCCTTTTTCTGCAGTTCCGGAATGGTGATGGCGCCGCAGTTGCACATGGTGGCTTTAATCTTGGCGCAGGTTTTTTCCACGTTTTCTTTCAGTGGGCCTGCGTAGGGGACGTAGGAATCCACCCCTTCTTCAAAGGCCAGCTTCTTGGAGCCGTCCAGGTCGTAGCGGCCCCAGTTTCTTGCACGGTTGGAACCTTCGCCCCAGTATTCCTTCACCACCGTGCCGCCTACGGTTCTCTTCTGTGTCGGGGATTCGTCGAAGCGGGCGAAGTATCTGCCCAGCATGACGAAGTCAGCGCCCATGGCCAGGGCCAGGGTGATGTGGTGGTCATAAACGATGCCGCCGTCGGAGCATACCGGTACGTAAATGCCTGTTTCCTTGTAGTATTCATCTCTTGCCTGGCATACTTCGATGAGGGCGGTTGCCTGGCCGCGGCCGATACCTTTGGTTTCACGGGTAATGCAGATGGAACCGCCGCCGATGCCTACCTTGACGAAGTCAGCGCCTGCTTTAGCCAGGAAGAGGAAGCCGTCACGGTCTACCACGTTGCCTGCGCCTACTCTGACTTTGCCGTTGTATTTCTCATGAATCCAGTTCAGGGTAATCTTCTGCCATTCAGAGAAGCCTTCGGAGGAATCGATGCAGAGCACGTCTGCGCCGGCGTCTACCAGCTTCGGCACCCGTTCTTCATAGTCCCGGGAGTTGATGCCGGCACCGACGATGAAGCGTTTCTGGGCATCCAGCATTTCGTTCGGGTTTTCCTGATGGGAATCGTAGTCTTTGCGGAATACGAAGCCGTAGAGTTTGCCGTCTTCAAAGAGCACGGGGAGGGAGTTGATTTTGTTGTCCCAGATAATGTCATTGGCTTCGGAAAGGGTAATGCCGTATTTGGCGGTAACCAGTTTTTCAAGGGGAGTCATGAAATTTTTGACCTTTTCCGATTTGTCCATACGGCTTACACGGTAGTCACGGCTGGAAACGATGCCCACCAGCTTGCCGCCGGAGGTGCCGTCGTCGGTGATGGCTACGGTGGAATGGCCGGTCTTTGCTTTCAGTGCCAGCACGTCGGCCAGTGTGTTTTCAGGGGAAAGGTTGGAATCGCTGGGAACAAAGCCTGCTTTCTGGGCTTTAACTCTGGCAACCATGGCTGCTTCCTCTTCCGGGGTCTGGGAACCGTAGATGAAAGAAACGCCGCCGTTCCTGGCCAGTTCCACTGCCAGTCTTTCACCGGATACGGCCTGCATGATTGCAGAAACCATGGGGATGTTTAATGTAATAGCCGGTTTTTCACCTTTTTTGAACTTCACCAGCGGTGTCTTCAGGGACACGTTTGCAGGAATGCAGTTCGTATCGGAATATCCCGGAATCAGGAGATATTCGTTAAAGGTATGTGCCGGTTCATTAATGTAGGTTGCCATCATTTCCTCCTTGAGTAAAAAAATTCCATAACAGGGTATTAAGGATAAATATACATCTTTCCCTGCAAAGGGTCAAGTGCTTTTTGCAGGGAACCCATCTGTTATGCTTTTATTATATTTTTACCCATTATAGCCTATATTGGAAGGGGAGAAAAGGGGGAAGATAAGTGGGACAGTGGGACAGTGGGATAGCGGGACAGTGAGACAGTGAGACAGTGAGACAGTGAGACAGTGAGACAGTGAGGTGGCCAGCTATTGGCTGTCGGCTGTCGACTTCCCGCTGGCCGGGCTTCTTTAGTGGGCTGGTGGACTATATCGCCGTGTACCGAGATTCTTCGCCTGCGGCTAAGAATGACTGTGTCCGGCGGGAAATCCCGTAACGTTGTCTTTATGCTTATCGCCCGTAGGGCGACACCGCAACCCTCAGCGGCCAAAGGACGCTGTCAAACCTAAGAACCTTCGGCCCCATGGGCCGTCAAACTTCGGGGCCGCCGGCCCCGTCAACCTTCCCATTTCGAGCTTTTGGCCCCATGGGCCAATCAAAAAAACGCCGCAGAGCGCGGCGTTTCCATTTAAGGAAGCGCTGATTAAATCGTTATCGGATTTCATTCTTGTATTTTTATTCAATGCAAGGAATCAGTCGACGCGA
>NZ_UPZP01000062.1 GCF_900538805.1 uncultured Dialister sp. | reverse complement strand
GAACCGCCGTATACCGAACGGTACGTACGGTGGTGTGAGAGGGATGAATAATCTCTACTCGATTGCATTTCCATCGCCCGTAAGGGCGGTTTGCCTGTTTTCCCTCGCGCCGCAGGCACGGTTGTATGGTTTTCCCACAGGCGAAGCCTGGTTATGAAGGTTTTATCAATGCTGGCGGCGTAGCCGCCCACCTTCACCCTTTGAACCTTTTGAACCTTCTGCACCTTCTGAACCCTCACACCGAAGGCCTGTCCCTACAGCAGCACCTTCCCTATCGTCTTCGCCACGCCGTCGTCTTCATTGGAGGGGCAGATGGCCCGGGCCGCCTCTTTAGCCACTTCGTCGGCGTTGCTGACGGCATAGGAGAGGCCTGCCATTTGAAGAAGGGGCACGTCATTTTCCGTATTGCCAAAGGCCATGACCTCTTCCGGCGTGATTCCTTTTTTATCGCAGAGGAAGCGGACCGCGGCGGCTTTGTTGATGCCCCTTTTATGGACATCTACGAAATCATCTCCCGGGAAGACCACATCCACCTGGCCTTTGAATTTTTCTTCCACCACCTGCCGGATGGCCAGTCTTTTTTCCAAAGAGGGGTCTGCAAAGACGATACGCGTCACAAGTTTATCAGGGTGATAAAATTCCGCTCCTATGTACACCGGCTTCTTGGAGCGGTATTTCTGGTATTTTTCTTCCGTGCCGTTAGGCTTGTCCATGTAAATCACATCGTCCATGAAGGAGGTGGCATTCCATCCCCTTCTTTTGGATTCCAAAAGAATTTCCGAAGCCAAGTCCGGGGAAAGGCCATCCTGCCGCACGGGCTCTCCCGTTTCACTCATCATGATCCATGCTCCCGTGTAGCAGATGAGAGGCACATTTCCCAGATGGAGGGTTTCCGCCTTTTTCCGTGCGGAGTCCCACATACGGCCTGTGGCCACCACGATTTCATAGCCCTGGGATTGGGCCTTTTTGATGACATTTCTGGAGTAGCCGGAAATGGTCATATCATCATGAAGCAGCGTGCCATCCAGATCGATGGCAATCAAACGAACAGCCATAGAAAACTCCTTTCAAAAATCAGCGTTCCCGGCGAAGGCCGGAAAAAAGCACGGGACTTGGAATCTGGGAAAGAAAGACGCCTGAGGTCATGGCAATGACGCCGATGGTCTGCCGAAGGGTGAAGGATTCATCCAGAAAGAGAAGGCCCGACAGCCCGCCGAATACCATTTCCATACTGAGAATCATGGATGCCTCCGTAGGGGGCATGTATTTCTGCCCCACCGCCTGCAGGGTATAGGCCACGCTGGTGGAAAGGATGCCTGTATAAAGAATGGGCCACATGGCCCCCTGGAGGCCGGTGAGGGTGGGCGTTTCAAAGAGGAAAGCCAGAATAAGATTCAGCACTCCCGTCACCATGAACTGCCCCGCCGACAGGAGCACCGGCGAAAAACGCTGGGTGAGATAGTTCAGCATATGAATCTGCACCGTAAAAGCCAGCGCGCAGAGCAGCATGAGGCCATCCCCCAGACTGATGGAAAAATCGTCGGTAATGGAAATAAAATAGACCCCTGCCATGGCAAGAATGGCGCCTATCAGATGATTCCGAAGCAGCGGCTGCCCCAGAAAGAGGCCGGCTATAGGCACCATGAGAAGATAGTTGGCCGTGAGGAAGCTGGCCTTGGAGGCCGTGGTGTACTGCAGCCCCACCTGCTGGAGGGTAGCTCCCAGAAAAAGGGGAACCCCCACCATGAGGAAAGCCGCCCACAGGGGAATGGACGTGGGTACAGGACTTTTCCCTTCCCTGTGGAAATAAAGGAAAGGCAGAAGCGCCAGAGAACCGATAACAAAGCGGACGCCGTTAAATGTAAAAGGCCCCACCGTATCCATGCCCACCACCTGGGCCACAAAAGCAAAGCCCCAGATGAGCGCCGCCGACAGCAAAAGCAGACGATATTTCATATACATACTCCTTACGGTATAATAGAGAAAGCTTTCCTTATTATATCAGATTCACAGCCCATGAAAGGAGAACAGAATGAAAGAAATCGTTATCGCCCAGCCCCTGGGCGTGTCCAAAGAAACACTGGACACCCTCTTTACACCCCTCACAGATAAAGGATTCCACCTCACCCTCTGGGACAGCCTTCCTGCAGGCCAGGAAGATTTGGGAAATCGGATTTCCAAAGCAGACCTGGCAGTCATTGCCAACTATCCCTTGAAAAAAGAGGCCCTGGATAAAGCATGCTCCCTCAAATACCTCTGCGTCGCCTTCACCGGTGTGGACCATGTGGACATTGAAACCTGCCGAGAGAAACATATCGCCGTCTCCAACTGCGCCGGCTACTCCACGGAGTCCGTGGCGGAACTGGCCATGGGCATGATTCTTTCCCTCTACCGCAAACAGGCAGAAGGAGCCGATGCCGCCCATCATGGAAAAACAGGCGCCGGTCTTCGGGGCATTGAAATCAAAGACCGCACAGTAGGCATCATCGGCACCGGCGCCATCGGATACCGCACCGCCCAGCTGGCCAAAGCCTTCGGCGCCAGAGTCATAGGCTATAACCGCTCCCATAACCATGATGACATCCCCTACACCGACCTTGACACCCTTCTCAAAACCAGCGACATCGTCTCCGTCCACCTCCCCCTCACCGCCGAAACCAGACACTTCATTAACGGGGAAAAACTTTCACTCATGAAAAAAGAGGCCATCCTCATCAACACCGCCAGAGGCGGCGTCATCGATAACAAAGCCCTGGCACAGGCTTTGAAAGAAGGGAAAATCGCCGGCGCCGGCATCGACGTATTCGACATGGAACCGCCCCTCCCGGATGACTATCCCCTCCTTACCGCTCCCCACACAGTCCTCACCCCTCACGTAGGCTTTGATACGGAAGAAGCCATGAAGAGGAGAGCTGTCATCGTAGCAGACAACGTTGTCAGCTTTGTAGATGGGAAACAGAAAAATATAATCTGCTGAATGGCAAAAAAGACCGCGGACGCGGTCTTTTTTGCAGGTTGACGGCCCTTACGGGCCGAGGTTTGATGGGCCTATCGGCCCAAGGGTTCTTAGGTTTGACACAGCCTGCGGCTGTGAGGGTGTGGTATCGCCTGCGGCGATAATTATAAAAGCAGCGTTACGTGCTCCCCCTTCCCGCCTTCATCGTCATTTTGAACCGCAGGCGAAGAATCTCGGTAAAAATCGTAAGTGACAGAAATGTTGGTAAATACCAGTCGGCGGGAAGGCGGACCTATTCTCAGGGCTCCGCCCAGCTCCTTTCTGGGGAAGGAGCCTGACGTCACGTGCTTTCCCAGCTCACTAGCTCACTAGTCCACTAGTCCACCAGCCCACCAGCCCACCAGCCCACCAGCCCACTATCCCCCAGCACACGCAAAAAAACTCCCTGCCCCTCCCGAAGAGGGATACCGAAAGCCCTTCGGGAGGGGAGGAAGTTTATCTATGATGTTCAGCCGGCTGAGGAGAAGCATCCCCTTCTTCCGGCCATCCTGCATTCCATGGATACGCGCAGGCAGGGCGTGCGGCCGTTCTCAGGTTCTCCGCTTCTCTGCATACACAGTCCGGAAGAGGGGCAATATGTCTCTTTCCAATCAATCCTCTGGCTGCAGCTTGTCGCAGAGGGCCAGCAGGGATTCCAGCTTTTCCACAATGCGGTGTTGCTCAGCCTGAGGAGGAAGAGGGATAAGAACAGTATTAACCTTAGAAACTGCCAGACCTGGTTGAGCTGTAGCTGTAGCATATTGATTTAAATTTAATGCTTTTAGGAAATAGCAGGCCCATGATATATTCGTATCCGCGAAAGTATGGGTAACAACTGCATGTTCCGTAGCATAAAATTTTCCATTAGCCCGATTGATATTGCCACATAATGCTCCTTGCCTTCCAATCAGCGGAAAATCGCCTTCATTATTATAGTTTCCTACATATCCCCTAATGCCGTTTCCCCCATAGCATAAATAAAGATGTTTTTCATCTCTATTTTTCGAAATCTCGGATGCGGTAATATTCTTGCCTGCTTGTAATGCAAAAATCTGCCCAATCCTCACCCATTCCCAGCTGTCCGGAATGTCAAAGGGCTTTTCTTCTTCACTCACCGCCGGAAGGGGCTTTGTTTTTTTCAGTTTACCTTCCTTTAAGAGCTTTGCCTTTTCTTTCCGGATTTCCTGTAGAAGCTCCGCTGCCGTTCCTTCTTCTTTTCTCTGGGGCACCAGCTTTCCTTCCATGGCCTGCCGGAGAAGGCTCTTTTTCAGGTCCCCCGGGAATTTCCGGTTCAGTTCATCCAGCTCCTCCGCCGCCTGGCCATAGGCGTCCACCAAAGGTTTCAGGGTTTCCAGCTTGTCCACAATGCGGTGCTGTTCAGCCAAAGGAGGAATCGGAAGTAAGATTTCACCTAATTTGCTATTGGAAATATGGACGATAATATCCCCCGTAGCTTTGCTTCTTTTACATCCAATACCGTAAGAAGAATTCATTACAGCCGTAAGATAAAGAGGATTCATTCGATGATTAGTCCACTTAGTCATATCCCCACCCATTGCAATTTCTTCATTGCCTTCATAGGTAACAGCCAACGCAATGTCCCATTTATTTTCTCCAGTTAATGACATAAGAATATCGTTATGGTGAACTTTATGACATTTATTGAAAACCTCAACGGTTGTAAATGACATCACTTTGGAAAATCTGGTCTTATAAGTCGTATATAATTCACCATACCGTATACATGGTTTACCAAGCTTGACAACATCACTTCGCTTTATGCCAGACCCCCGAATAAGTTCTCCCACTTCCCCCAGTCTCACCCATTCCCAGCTGTCCGGAATGTCAAAGGGCTTTTCTTCTTCCCTCACCACCGGAAGAGGCTTTGCTTTTTTCAGCTTCCCTTCTTTCACCAGCTTTGCTCTTTCTTTCCGGATTTCCTTGAGGAGCTCCGCCGCCGTTCCTTCTTCTTTTCTCTGGGGCACCAGTTTCCCTTCCATGGCTTTCTGGAGAATGCTTCCCCATAGTTCTTTTCCGGTCATCAGGGTTCCCCCATTTCTTTTTCTATGTCCGCCAGGATGGTGTCGATTTTCTCGTTCAGGTCTTTTCTTTTCTGCTGGTAGGCGGCCATGAGTTCATGGGGCGGGAGGATTTCTTCTTCCTCATGGGGAAAGCCGCAGAGGTCCAGGTTATACCCATTCCCTTCGATTTCTTCGGCGCTGAAGCATTTCGCTTTGGGCCAGCCCTCTTCTGTGATTTCTTCCCTGTGGTTCCACCAGGAGATGACAGGGGCGAAGTGGGAGAGCTGCATGGGCTTTGTTTTGGAGAAGTGCTTGTATCCTTCCGGCATATCGAGACGGTAAATCCATGTTTCCTTCGTGGGGCCGGTGTGGTCGAAGAAAAGGATGTTGGTGGTAATGCTTGTATAGGGCGCAAAGACGCTCGCCGGCAGACGGATGATGGTGTGCAGGTTGAATTCTTTCATCAGTTTTTTCTTGATGTTGGCCTTCGTATTATCAGTGCCGAAGAGGAAGCCGTCGGGCTGGATGACGGCGGCCCGTCCCCCTTCTTTCAAACGGTACATCATGACGGACATGAAAAGGTCCGCGGTCTCGCTGTCCGCCAGGTCCGCCGGAAAGTGTTTCTGCACGTCCGCTTTTTCATTGCCGCCGTAGGGCGGATTCATAAGGATTACGTCGAATCTATCCCTGTCCGTGTAGTCCAGCACGTCCTTCATGAGGCTGTTGCCGTAGACGATATGGGGTTCGTCAATGTCGTGAAGCAGCATATTGGTAATGCAGAGCTGGTAGGGGAAGGGTTTCTTTTCCACGCCGTAAATGGAGTCATTGTACGTCTTCTGGTCTTCCGGCGTCTGAATCTGGGGCGCCAGTCCTTTGAGCCAGCTGGTCAGGAATCCGCCGGTGCCGCAGGCAAAATCTGCCATCCGTTCTCCCAGCTTTGGGTGAATCATTTCCGCCATGAAGTCGGTCACTGCCCTTGGGGTATAGAATTCCCCGGCAGAACCGGCGGACTGGAGGTCCTTCAGAATGGTTTCGTATATGTCTCCCAAGGCATGGATATTGTCATAGCTGGAGAGGTCGATGGCATCGATGGTATTCACCACCTGCCTGAGAAGTACGCCGTCTTTCATGTACTGGTTGGCGTCTTCAAAGACCGTTTTCACAATGGTTTTCTTCTGGGGCATATCTGGTGTCACCGGCAGGTCCTTCAGCACCCGGAACATACCATTCACAAAGTCCAGCAGGTCTTCGCCGGTCCGGGCTGTTCCCTTTCCGTCGTCTACGGCCCAGTTTTCCCAGCAGTAGGGCGCGGGAATGACGGATTCATAGCCTTCGTCCATTTCCCAGTCCGCTTCCTTGGCTGCATAGACTTTCAGGAAAAGAATCCATGCTATCTGTTCAATGCGCTGGGCATCGCCATTGATACCGCTGTCCATGCGCATAATATCTCTCAGCCTTTTCACCAGGCCGTTCAGGTTTGCTGCCATTTATCCAACATCCTTTTCATAGAGTTCTTTTTTCAGTTCGCGAATGGCTTCAAAGAAGCCGTTCCTGCCGCCAAAGAGGCGGGCTATGCCGGCAGGGGTGCCGTATTTCCGGAATTCCTTCATTTTCAGGATTTCCGGCTTTTCGATTTCCTTGATGCCCAGGTTCATGTATTTATCCAGCAGGATATCCAGCACTTCCCTGGCAGCGCCGCCGTAACGGTGGAAAATGTCTTTCTTCTTCACCTGTTCCGCCCGCTCTCTTCTTGTCAGCGGCTTCTGTCCATAGGCAATGTGGCAGATGAAATCAAAGTCGTCCACATCTTCCATGTGCTGGCTCTTTTTCAGCTTGTCCAGGTCGATGCCCTGCTTGGCCAGGATATCGGCAATCACCTTTTTCTTGTCTTCCCGGTTCCATGTGCTGATGAAGGCGGACAGGCTGCCGAAGGTGCCCTGCACATTTTCTTTCGTATAGTCGATGATATCTTCCTGTTTCAGCAGTTTTCCGTCGCTGTCGTAGATGGAAATGGTGCGGTTCAGCACATACACCCGGCAGCCGTCAGGGCGGATGACAGGAATACTTTTCGGCTTATCGTCATCATCGTCATCATTCCCCTCACCGCCATAGGGAGTTTTCCTTTCCCCTATGCCCGGTTTCTTTTTTCTGCCGAAATCGGGATTCGGCTCCACCGGACCGTCCCAGTCCGGGTCTGCAAAGAGGCGCGTCACGTCCCTGAAATCCATGATGACAAAGCTGTACTTTCCATCCTCCGTGCGGAGCCTGGTGCCCCGCCCCACAATCTGCTTGAAAAGGGTCATGGAGGCAATATTTCTGTCCAATGCGATGAGTTTCACCATCTTGCAGTCCACGCCGGTGGAGAGAAGCTCCGAGGTGGTGGCAATGACGGGATACCGGGAGCTCACGGAAATGAAGTACTGCAGCTTTTTCTTGCCGTAGTCGTCACTGCCGGTTATCCGCACCACATAGTCCGGATTTTCCCTCATACGGGAAGGATTGGCCTTGGCCAGGGCCGCCCGCATCCGTTCCGCCGCCGCTTCGGTTTCACAGAAAACAATGGTCTTCTGGTAGGGCCCGGTGGCTTCCAGGTAGTCCGTAATCTGCCTTGCCACTTCTCTGGTCCTGTCTTCAATGACTATATTTTTATCGTAGTCCAGATTGTTGTAAATGCGGTCTTCCACCGGATTTCCAAAGGCATCCAGCTGCCCTTTCCTGGGCCGCCAGCCATCGCCTATATTGGTATGTACATTAATGACCCGGAAGGGCGCCAAAAAACCGTCTTCTATGCCCTGCTTCAGGCTGTAGGTATACACCGGTTCCCCGAAGTAGTCGGTGCTGGAGACATAGGCCGTTTCCTTTGGCGTAGCGGTCATGCCTATCTGCACCGCCTTGTCGAAATAGGCCAGCACCCGCCGCCACCGGCTTTCTTCCTTGGCAGAGCCCCGATGACATTCATCCACAATGACTAAATCAAAGAAATCGGGGTCGAAGAGCTCACGAAAATGCTCTTTCTCATCATTTCCTACCATCTGCTGGTACAGGGCGAAATAGATTTCATAAGAAGTCAAAGTCGTCCGGTCATCCTTGGCAAAGTTCACCTTGTGAATCACCTTTTCCAAAGGGGCAAAATCCTGCTGGATGGACTGGTCCACCAATATGTTCCGGTCCGCCAGATAGAGCACTTTCTTCACCAGACCGCTTTTTCTAAGTCTCCACACCGTTTGGAAGGCGGTGTAGGTCTTGCCGGTGCCCGTGGCCATGACAAGAAGGATTCTCTTCTGTCCTCTGGCAATGGCATCCATGGTACGGTCCACCGCCACCTGCTGATAATAGCGGGGTGCATAGGTATTGGCAGATACATAGTAGGGCTGTGTCAGCGCTTTCAGCTCATCCTCCGTCATGGACGATTCCTGCACATACCGCTCCATCAGTTCCTTCTCCGACGGAAAGGCATCCAAAGTGAGCGTCCTTTCTACGCCGGTAAGGAAATCGTACTCCTCAAATCCATCGCCATTGGAACTGTAAGCAAATTTCACATCCATCATAAGGCAGTATTCCTTGGCCTGCTGCAGGCCAAAGGAAAGGGAGTGCTGATTGTCCTTGGCTTCCACAATGGCCAGCGGATATACCCCGTCCTTGTAGAGCACATAATCCGCCCGCTTCGGCTTCTCCCGCACCGCCAGATTTCCCCTGATATTCACCCTGCCGTCGGTAATGGCCTTTTCCATACGGATATGCTGCTTATCCCAGCCTGCTTCGATGGCCGGCGTGATAAACCGGTTCTTGATATCCTCTTCGCTAAGACTTTTCTTATCCATGGTGTCACCTGCGTGTCATTGGGAATGCTGAAAACGAGCTGTGGTCAAATAGATATTCTTAATCTATATAGTACCATATCAGAAGAAAAAGGGCAGTAATTTCCGAATTCGATTCAGAAATCACTGCCCTTTTCCCACGCAAAAAACAGAAAAGCCTATCAGGGGAGTCTCCAAGTAAATTCAACCAGTAGATACGGCGTCCGCGCCTTGGCCCTCCCACTTACGTGGGTGCTGCTCGATACTTGTCGCTAAAGAGAGGAAAGTCATGGGGCCTCTTCCTTATTGCTTTTCTGTCTTCTTTTTTTGGTACTGCATTTCCTTCTGTCTATCATCGGCCGATTGTAGAAGGAGGGAGGATTGAAAAGATGGAATTCCTGATGTTTCTTCATTCCCCTGCCCTTCTCCTTACCGCGGATGTGGAGAAGGGCAGTTTGGAAATCGGATACATCATCTCATGAGGTCTTTTCATCCCTCTATTATTAATATCACAGAAGTTTCGATTTTTAGACCCCCTGGGAAAATATTTTTATAAATTTTCTTGGTGTTCCTCAAGGCTCCGCCCAGCTCCTTTCCGGGAAGGAGCCTGCGTTACGTGCTTTTCTTCCCGTCCACTGTCATTCTAAGCATAAGCAAAGAATCTTGGTACTTGTCGATTGTGTTACACTTGCTGGTAAATACCAGTCGGCGGTCAGGTCAGCAAAGAGTATCAATTCGCTGCTGGCCCTCGTACACCCCTTCGCCACTTCGTGGCCCTCTTCCCCTAAAGGGGACGCAAAGGATTAGTGCCACGGAAACCTCAATCCATTCGGAGATCTCGGGGTTCCGATGCGCTCCACTCGAAATGACAGGAGGGCAGGACTGTGCATATTTTCAAAATGAAATTCTTAAGGAAGGTTGTAAAAAAGGGGTGCTTATGCAATATAAATGTATGGAGAAGGAAATCCGGAAACTCCATGGAAGGATTCTATTCCCATCTGTCATGTATATCGCGAATATTCCGGCCGGAATGCAGCTTTGGCAGAAGGAAAACCACGAATCCCTGTATACAGGTTCCTGATTTTCCTCCCCGACTTCCCGGGGGCACAGGGAAGCCGGAACGGATTCTGCAGATTCGTAAAAAAGCTTCACAACCAATCAAAAACACGGATACCATCCTTTGCAACATGAGTCTGCCATACTGTGTGGCACGGATTTGTATCCGTGTTTTTGTGCTGCCTTTTTACAGAAAAAATCAGCCCCCAGGGAGCTGATTTTTTTCTTTATAATTTATAGTTTATCATTTTCGTGATTGACGCTAATTCCCGAAATCATAAAATCCTTCATATCCTCCGGCAGATCTGCGGTGAATGTTTTTCCGGAGAGTGCATTGAGCGGCGCAGGAAGGTTATCGGGAAAACGGATTTCTCCGGCGTGAAGGAGCTGCCTTTTGATGTGGCAGGCTGTAGATAATGCAATGCTCTCTTTTGTGCCGTATTTCCTATCTCCCAGGAGGGGATGGCCGGCGTTGGCGAAGTGGACGCGGATCTGGTGGGAGCGGCCGGTGATGAGGTGGACTTTGACTACACTTAAGAGCTCACTGCCCCATCTTTTCACTGCCATCTGTTCATATCTTGTTTCCACGGATCTGGCGCCTGTTTCTTCATGGTCCAGATAAAGGACCTTATTTTTGATTTCATCTTTTATCATCCAGCCCTTGAAGGTGCCCTGTTTTTCTGTTTTGCCGAAAACGACGGCAGTGTAGGTTTTCCGGACTTCCCTCTTGCGGATGAGTTCATTCAGCTGCTGCAGGGCGGCCATGTTTTTTCCTGCCAGCACAATGCCGCTGGTGTTTCTGTCCAACCTGTTGCAGATGGAGGGACGGAAGGCCGGGGTGATTTCATCTTTTAAATAGGAAAGAAGTCCATCATTCAGGGAGGGGCTGCCGCTGCCGTCTCCCTGGGAAAGGAGGCCGGCCGGCTTATTCAGCACCAGCACGTTTTCATCTTCGTAGAGGATGCAGGATGGGAAAAAAGTCATCCCCTTTTTCTCTGTTTTACTGGTTTCCCCCTGAAATTTTGAAATAGTTTCATCGGAGAACCAGATGTCTATCCTGTCGCCGGCAGCCAGTTTTTCTTTTCCTTCCATCTTTTTCCCGTTCAGGGTGATGTTCTTTTTCCTCATGCTTTTCCGGAGCAGGCCTCCCGCCGCTTCCGGAAGGAGGCGGGTCACATATTTCCAGGTGGTGGTACCTGCTTCGGTCTGTGATACGATCCAAGATTTCATAGTTTCGTCCTATCTGTTTTCATAAAGAAATCCCGCTTTGCGGAGGATTTCTTCCACCCTGTCCATGTCCTCTTTGCCCTTTGTTTCCACCAGATGGCTGTGAATACCTCCACTGATGGAGGAAAGGAGGGGTGCATTCTTTGTCTTCATCTTTTGGAGGTAAGCATTCATGTCTTCCAGGCTCCTGATTTCCAGGCTGGCGGTCAGGGTTCCGTAGACTTCGTGTTCCACGGACACGTCGTGTATCATGCCGCCGGCAGAAATAATCAAAGCCAGTTCTTCACCCGTGCGGGCCCGGTCATGGCAGCACACCAGGGTCTTTCTGTACCCCTCTCGATGGCCTGTGTCCAGGTAGTAGCCCCGGGGTGTGGACATGACCGGCAGTCCCCGGGCCTTCAGAAGGGCCATGTCACCTACAATGACCTGGCGGCTCACCTCCAGCCGGTCTGCCAGTTCGCTTCCCCGCACTTTGCCATCTCTGCCTTTCAGGATTTCCAGGATTTTCTCCCGCCGTTCTTCCCCGTCCATGTAAACCACCTCTTGTGAATATTGTATCACATGGGGCCCCTCTGCGACCCGGGTTCACAAAAAGGGAAAAAGGTTCTTAAGATTGACCGGCCTTTGGCCGGAGGGTTCTAAGGTTTGACAGCGGCAAAGCCGCTGAGGGTTGTGGTGGCGGCTGACGCCACAGTTTATAGCCGCCTAGGGAAGCGCTGATTAAATCAGCGTCTGCTTTCATTCTTGAAATTTTATGCAATGCAAGGAATGGGATGACGCGAATAGCAAGCTATTTAAGGAGTCCCATGACGAAGCAGTGCATAAAGATTCTTATGAAAGCAGACTCTGTGAATTAATCAGTGCTTCCCTAGCTCACCAGCCCACTAGCTTACTAGCTAACTAATTACTTATACAGCGCCTCATACACTGCCTTCAGTTTCCTGTCCCTTTCCTTTGTCGCTTCCGCCGCCCTATTGCCGTCGTACTTGTAGAAACCTTCTCCCGTTTTCACGCCAAGGTGCCCTTCCTTCACCTTTTCTGCCAGAAGGGATGGCACTTCATGGCTGTCTTCCAAATCCGGCATGAGGTATTCGCTGATGTGAGCAAATACGTCGAGGCCGCCGAAGTCCGCCGTTTCCAGGGGGCCCAGGCAGGCCCAGCGGAAGCCCAGGCCGTATTTCATGACCGAATCAATACCTTCTTTGCTGATGATTCCCTTTTCCACCATGGAAAGGGCCTCCCGGATCACCGCCAGCTGGATGCGGTTGGCCGCAAAGCCGGGGGCATCCTTTTCCACAATGGCCGGTTTCTTTCCGATGGCAAGGGCAAGGTGGTAAATGGTTTTTGCCACCTCATCCTTTGTGCGGTCATTCTTGATGATTTCAATGAGGGGAATCAGGGTGGGCGGATTGAACCAGTGCATGCCCAGGAACCGCTCCGGCTTTGTCACCGACTTTGCCAGTGCATTGATGGAAAGGCCGGAGGTATTGGTGGCGATGATGGTCCCTTCGTCTGCCATGGGAGAATAGGTTTTATGGAATTCCGACTTCACCGCCAGATTTTCCACAATGTTTTCCACAATGAGGTCCCGCCCTTTAAAAGCAGCGGGGTCCGTGGTGTAGGAAATATGGTCCACCATGTCCGGCGCAATCTTCGTCTTTGCCCGTTCCAAAGTGGCACCCCGGTGGTTCCAGAGAATCACATCATAGCCCTTCCGTGCAAAAATCTCCGCCATGGAATACCCCATGGTCCCTGCACCGGCAATGGTAATTTTTCTGATTTCCATTTCTCTCATCCTCCTTTTGACAGTGTGAGCCAATCGGCTCTCTGTATATATTGTATCACTTTGAAGTGAAAAGGTTCTTAAGATTGACCGGCCGTTGGCCGGAGGGTTCGGAGGTTTGACAGCCCTTTCAGGGCTGAGGGCTGCAGTGGCGGCTCCGCCGCAGTATAAAGGGGTCAACGCGCTGAGAGCGTAATGATAAAGTATGTAAATCATTTATCATTGGCACTTATATCAAAAACCAATACTGTTGTTTTTTACCTTTTCTATGGTATAATGGGCATAGAAAGAGACAGCTGGCATCCTTGGTCTGGAAAACGGCTCTCTCAGAATTTAATTAATTTGAAAGGAGCCTTCCAAGCCATTGGATGGCTTTTTTCAATTGCTACTTTTTAACAAGTGCAATAATGGCGACCACCAGAGCAGCAAAATTAATGATGACCATAAAGGCCTGATACAATTCTTGGCTCATAG
>NZ_UPZP01000061.1 GCF_900538805.1 uncultured Dialister sp. | reverse complement strand
TTAAGAATGACAATGTTGCTCCATTGCTGCTCTACACAGGGCCAACTTTGGTCGACTCGCGCATTCTATGCAGAATGCGCGCAGTACGTGCCGCTTATGCGACAAATGATGTTAAATAAAAATCGGCGGGAAGGCTGCCGATTGGCAGTCAGGGCAGCAGAGAGTGTCAATCCGGCTTGCAGCGTCGTACACCCCTGCGCCACTACGTGGCCCTCTTCCCCTAAAGGGGACGCAAAGGCATTACGGGATTACCTTCCCGTCCACTCGTCATTCTGAGCGAAGCGAAGAATCTCGGTACTCGAAGCATATGAGACAAATGCTATTAAATACCGGTCGGCGGGAAGGCTGCTCTATGCTTTTCCTTGGTGTCATACGTTATGAACAGTATTTCGGTGAATTAGTCGCCTACGGCGACTTTTCCCCCTTTGGTGCCTACGGCACCACCTTTCCCCCGCTGTGCGGGGGCACAACAACCCGTGCTTTGCTTAGAGTAACTTATGAGAATACAACCTCGCAGAGCTTTATTGTCCCACCGCTTGCGGGGGGAAGGTGGTGGCGCCAGCCATCAAAGGGGGCCGCATTTCCACGCCCGCAAGGGCGGTTGGCCTGTTTTCCATCGGGCGAAGCCCGGTTGTAAAGGTTTTATTCATACTGGCGCCGCAGGCGCCCACCACAACCCTCGCGGCCTGAAAGGCCGCGTCAAACTTTAGAACCCTCAGGCCGCAGGCCTGTCAAACCTCGGCCCGAAGGGCCGTCAACCCTCACGCGCGCAGGGCGTGTTATTTCATCATTTTGGCTATATCTTCAAAGAATTTATTTTTCTGCCGATAGCCGATGATTCTGCCCAGTTCTTTTCCGTCTTTATAGAAGATGAAGGTGGGGATGCCCTGGGGGGCGAAGCGGTCGGCGATTTCTTCTGCTTCGTCCACGTCGATGCGGCAGAGGCGGACTTCTCCTTTGAATTCTTCTTCCACCGCCGTGAAGGCGGGGGCCATGACCTGGCAGGGGCGGCACCAGGAGGCGCCCAGTTCCAGGAGGACGAAGCCTTTTTTGTCTACGAATTCTCTATCTAAATCTGCGTCGGAATGGATTTCTGTAATCATGTTATCTCCTTTTACATCGATAGAATGGTATATGTGTCACGGGTGAAATTCGGTTCTTCGGTGATGGTGACGTCCCGCAGGGCGGTTTTCGCAAGTCTTTCTTTGAAGGGGGAATTCTCCAGCACTTTTTTCACGTCTTTCTGGCAGCGGATTTCCAGGTCGGTTTTGAAGGGGCCCGACCTTCTTCTATTTTCCAGATCCTCCAGAATCCTGTCGGCAGCGGCGCCGGCGGAAAGGATGCGGCCCGTGCCGCCGCAGGCGGGGCAGGTGTCGTAGTAGTACTGCCACAGCCTTTTGGTGGTCCTTTTCCTTGTCATTTCCACAAGGCCCAGGGAGGTCATGCCGAGGACCACGGTTTTTACATGGTCCCTTCTCACTTCGCTCCGAAGGATGTGAAGAAGTTTTTCTTTTTCTTCCTTCTTTTCCATGTCGATGAAGTCGACCATAATGATGCCGCCTATGCCGCGAAGCCGTATCTGCCTTGCGATTTCAAAGGCCGCGTCCTTATTGATGAGGAAGGCCAGCTGGTCGTGGGGTATGCCTTTGCTCCTAAAGGAGCCGGAGTTCACGTCAATCACCGTCAAAGCTTCGGTGTAGTCGATGACGAGGGATCCGCCGGAAGGAAGGGGCACATTTCTTTCGAAGAGGGCGTGTATCTGTTCTTCCACATGGAAATATTTGAAAAGGCTTTCTCTTTCGTTGTAGAAAAGGATGCGGTCTTTGGAAATATTCGTTTCCTCTTCCGCCATGGAAGAAAGGCGCTGCCAGGTGTCTTTGTCGTCCACCAGGATGCGTTCCACGTCGCCGGTGAGGTAGTCCCGAAGGCTCTTCACCGCCAGATCTCCGTCCCGGTAAAGAAGGGCCGGTCCCTTTTCAATGGCCGCCCTTTTTGTCACCACGTCCATCATGCGGGAAAGGGAGGCCAAGTCTTTTTTGAAATCCTCCTCCCCCGCCGTTTCGGCGGCGGTGCGGACAATGAGGCCCGTGCCTTTTTGGCAGATGGCGGCGGCGTGGCTCCGGAGGAAGTTTCTTTTATTTTCATCGGTGATTTTTTTGGAAATACCGATGTAGGATGTGCCAAAAAGGGCCACGGCATAGCGTCCGGCGAAGCTGATTTTTTCCGTCACCAGGGGGCCCTTGGTTTCGGTGCTGTCCTTTTCCACCTGCACCAGCACGGCGCTTCCTTCGGTGCGGGGGCCGCCCTTCAGGGTGTCCCTTGTCCTTAGGAATGCGTTCCGTCCGATGCCGATATCCACGAACATACCATTTAAAGAGGGCACCACGTTTTTGATAATGCCCTTGTATACCCTTCCCACAATGTCTTCTTCCCCCGCTCTTTCCACAAAGAGGTCGGAAAGAATGTCATTGTCAAGGAGCGCAAGCACCGTCTGGTCCGGTCTTACATGGAGAAGAAGCTGTTTCATTTCAATTTCCTTTCAGTAAACCCTCAAAAACGCCTTCGTCCGACAGGGTAAGCCGTTTTCCATTAAGCCTTCGATAGGTGCCGGTGCGGGAACAGATGAATTCTCCTTCCGTCCAGGGCATGTGGAAGGATTCGGAGAGCATTTTCCAGATATCCTTGGGCTGTACGGTGCCCGTATTGCTGCGGATGAGGGAGAAGGTGAGGTAGGCCCGGTCTTTAGTGAAGGTCACCTTCATGGGCTCTAAAATCATGGGCTTCACGTCCATTTCCCTTATCTTTTTCGGGGTCACCCTTTTATACAGGAAAGAGGAGAGTTTGTTGAATTCTTCCAGGGACGCCTTTGCTTTTTCAAAGTCCTCTTCTGCAGTCCCTTCCTTCACGGGGCCTTCCATTTCATAGGCATCTTCATTGAAGACAGCCACAAATTTGGGCCAGTTCTTTTCCGCTTCCACAATGGAATGGATGGTGATGCCTTTAGGAAGCTGCCGGGAAAGGCGCTCCTTTACTTCTTCAAGGGGCATGTCCTCTTCCAGTTTCATTTCCAGATAGAGGGGATCCGCGGTGACGCCTACGCCCAGGGCGGAATCCAGGGAAAGTTTCATATGGGGGTTGAAGCCTTCGGAGAAGGCTACGGGGATTTCAGAACGCATGACTGCTCTTTCCATGGTGCGCAGGAAATCGAGGTGCCCCAGGAAACGGAGCTCCTCACCTTTCGTGATAGATAAAAACAGTCTTTTCATGTGCATTCTCCTCTTTATGGTCGATAGGTTTCACGTCCAGCACCGGGCATACGGCGCAGCCGTTGCAGGCAAGGTGGCGGCAGTCATGGGTCAGGATGCCCCGCTGGGCCAGGCGCCATTCTTTTCTGAGATAGTCCTTGTTTACGCCGCAGTCAATGTGGTCCCAGGGTTCCGCTTCATATTCATCCCGCTTCCGGCAGGCATAGAGGTCCGGGTCCACGCCGCATTCCTCGAAGGCGTCCATCCAGCGGTCGTAGTCGAAAAATTCGGTCCAGCTGTCATACTTGCAGCCTTTTTCGAAGGCCTTCAGGATGACCTTGGCAAGCTGCCGGTCCCCTCTGGCCAGCACCGCTTCCAGACGGCCTGTCTTGGCGTCGTGGTAGGCAAACTTAATATGCCGGTCCGTGAAAAGGCTCTTCAGGTACTGCTGTTTTCTTTCGATTTCCTCCACGCTGCACTGGGGCATCCACTGGAAGGGGGTGAAAGGTTTGGGCACGAAGCTGGCCACGCTGACGGTGATGCGGCAGTCGTTCCTGCCGCGGATGGTGTGGTAGAGCTCGCGGATGCGGCCTGCCAGGTCCGCAATGCCCTTCAGGTCTTCGTCGGTTTCCGTGGGAAGGCCCATCATGAAATAGAGCTTTACCTTGCTCCAGCCGTTCTTGAAGGCATTGGCACAGGCGCCCATGATATCCTCTTCCGTCACGCCCTTGTTGATGACGTCACGGAGACGCTGGGTGCCGGCTTCCGGGGCCAGGGTGAGGCCGCTCTTCCGCACCTGCTGGATTTTCTTGGCAATGTCGATGGAGAAGGAATCCACGCGGAGAGAGGGAAGGCTTACGGATACGCGGCGGTTCTTGAAGGTTTCCAGGAGATGGTCCACCAGCTCCGGCAGGCAGGAATAGTCGGCGGAGGACAGGGACATGAGGGAAATTTCATTGTACCCCGTATTCCGGATCAGGGTGTCCGCGATTTCCTGCAGCTTCTCTTCGCTCTTTTCACGGACCGGACGGTAAATCATGCCGGCCTGGCAGAAACGGCATCCCCTGCTGCAGCCGCGGAACATTTCCAGCACTGCCCTGTCATGGACGATTTCAATGTGTGGAAGAATGGGCTTGTCGTCCACCTTGACCTTGTCAAAGTCGGAAATGAGCCTTTTTTCCACCGGGAACTGGGCCGCTTCATCGACGGGGGCAATGGAGCGGAAAATGCCGTTTTCATAGTAGGATACTTTATAGAGGGACGGCGCATAGCAGCCCTTGATGCCTGCCATGCGGCGGATGATTTCCTTTCGTCCCCCCGGCTTTCCTTCCTTCTTCCATGCCTTGACGATGTCCGCCATTTCTCCGATGGCCTCTTCCGATTCGCCGATGAAGAATACATCGAAGAAATCGGCCACCGGCTCCGCGTTGTACACGCAGGGGCCGCCGGAAACGACGATGGGGTCATCCTCTCCCCTGTCCTTTGCCAAAAGGGGGATGCCGGCAAGATCCAGCATATTAAGGATATTGGTATAGCACATTTCAAAGGGCATGGTGAAGCCCAGCACGTCAAAGTCCTTCACCGGACATTTGGATTCCAGCGTATAAAGGGGGATATGCTTTTCCCGCATGAGGGCTTCCATATCCACCCAGGGGGCGTACACCCTTTCCGCCAGCGTGTCGTTTCTTGCGTTGAGCACGCTGTAAATGATTTTCAGCCCCAGATGGCTCATGGCCACTTCGTACACATCGGGGAAAGCCAGGGCCACCTTCACATCCACGCTGTCATGGTCCTTCACCACGCTGTTCCATTCACCGCCGATGTAGCGGGCAGGCTTCTGGATATGCATCAGCCATACGGGATCAATTTTTACAGGATTCATGTTCACTCCTAATCAAACATCAGCTTTTTACGCCGAATATAAATATTCATCAAAAGTCCTACGCAGAGGAGATTCATCAACAGGGCGCTGCCGCCGTAGCTCATGAAGGGCAGCGGTATGCCGGTAACCGGCATGATGCCCAGGGTCATTCCCACATTGATGAAAATCTGAAAAAGCCACATGGAAAAAATGCCGCAGGCCAGAAGGCTCCCGAAGGCATCGCCGGAGGAGCGGGAAATCATAATGGCCCTATAGAGAAGGATGAAGTAGAGGAAAAGCACAAAGATGGCCCCTACAAATCCCAGTTCCTCCCCGATAACGGAAAAGATGAAATCCGTATGGTTTTCAGGAAGGAAATTCAGCTGGCTCTGGGTGCCTGCAAAGAGTCCCTGGCCGATGAACCCGCCGCTGCCGATGGAAATCTTGGACTGGATCACGTGGTAGCCGGAGCCGTAGGGATCCACAGAGGGGTTGAAGAGCACAAGGATACGCATTTTCTGGTAGCTGTGGAGCACGAAGAACCAGATCTGCGGAAACACCGCCACGAAGGCGATGAACGCCTTTTTCACCAGGGACATGTTAAGGCCGCAGATGTAGAGCATGCCGAAGGTAATGGCCGCAAATACAAGGCTGGTGCCCAGATCCGGCTGGATGAAAATGAGGAGCGTAGGCAGCGCCATGAGCCCCGCCACCGGAAGAAGGCTCTTCCAGGTGCGGTAGCCGTTTTTATTATTGGAAAGAAGCCGGGCCAGGCAGATAATCATGATGATTTTGGCAAATTCCGAAGGCTGCAGGGTGAAAGGCCCTATCTGGATCCACCGCTGGGCACCCAGGGCGCTGGTGCCTGCAAATTTCACCACCAGAAGCATCACCGCGTTCACCGCGTAGAGCGCAGGAACAAAGCGGTACAGTTTCCGGTAGTCAAAATAAAGGGACGCCCCGGCCACGGAAAGGCCCAGAAGAAGGAACACCCCCTGCTTGATGACGAAATCAAACTGCCCCGGATGGTCCGGCACATTGGCATGGGTGGCGCTGGAAATAATAAGCAGCGAAACCACCGCCAGTCCCAGCACAGTCATAAGGAGGGTGCTGTCAATCCTCCGCCAGTAACGAATCAGGTTCATGGTCTCTCATCTCCTCCGCCGCCACTTGTAGGCGCTGCTGGAAGAGTGCCAGGAAAGACCGGAAGGCTTTTCAATGTTTTTATTTCTATCATTTTCTCCTTCTATTTCTTCATTCTCCCGATCCCCCAGCCGAAGGGTGCCCATCCACCTTGAAAGGGGGATGTCCTTATCCTTCAGCACAGAGCGGAGCACATCATAAAGCGCCCTGCCGTAGGCGCTTTTTTCTTTGAAATCGGCAATCTCCCCGCGGTTTCCCAAAGTGTCCGCCATGACGGAATAGGGAATGACGCCGCCGAAGGATTCTTCATCCAGCGTATCGTACACTTCCTGAAACGAAAGGGCGGGCCCATCCTTTTCCGTGAACCGGTTCAGCACATACTTCAGGGATTTCCCCTTTCCCACAAGGGGACGGAGCCGGTCCGCATTCCTTCTGGAAGACCAGGACGGCGCCACCAGAAGAAGGATGGTGTCAGACAGGCGGAAGGCCGTTTCTATGCCCTTCCCCATGCCTGCGGGGCAGTCAATGAATATATAGTCATAGCGGCGGTGGATATCATCAAGCACCGTGTCCATGGCCGCCGGAAATACGGTTTCCCAGGATTCCTTCTGGGAAGCGGGCAGGAAATCAAGATCCTTCGTGACGGGAAGCACCGCGTCCTCCAGAAAACAGGCCCCCTCCGCCAGGTCGCATATATTGTAGAAGCAGTCGTTTTCCATGCCCAGGATAAGGTCCATGTTCCGAAGGCCCATGTCCCCGTCAATGAGGAGCACCTTCTTTCCCAGCCGGGAAAGGGTGACGCCAAGGGAAGCGGTGATGAGGGTCTTTCCCACCCCGCCTTTGCCGGAAGCTGTAGAAAGTATGACTGCCATCAGGGTTTCCCTCCATTCCTGTCCTTCTTATCGTCCTTCATCTTACCGGGCGCATAATCGCCTAAATGGAAATAGGCGTTCATAATCTGTTTCACCACCGGCGCCGCCGATTCGGAACCGAAGCCGGAGTGTTCAAACATGCAGAGCACCACGATTTCCGGTTTGTCAAAAGGTCCGTAGGCCACGAAACAGCCGTTATCAAGGCCGTTCGTTTCGGCGGTGCCCGATTTGCCGGCCATGGCGATGGGATAGTCCGCAAAGAGGGCGCCGCCGGTGCCGTTTTTGCTCATAACCATGCGGAGCGCCTGGTGCAGGTCATCCAGAGTGGCCTTGGACACCGGCAGAGTGCCCAGCTTCTCCGGTGAATAAATCTTAAGCGGGCTGCCGTCCAGCTTGTCGATGCGGTTCACCAGGTACGGCTTGTACCGGAAACCGCCGTTGGCAATGGAAGAATACACCATGGCCATCTGGATAGGCGTGGTGAGGGTAAAGCTCTGGCCGATGGCGGCGTCCATGGTTTCCCCCAGGTACCAGTCCTGCTTGAATACCTTCTTCTTGTATTCCTCGCTGGCCACATTGCCTTCCGCTTCCCCTGCCAGGTCGATGCCCGTAGGCTTGCCCAGGCCGTACTCCCGGGCCATGGCGGAAATGCGGTCGATGCCCAGACGCCGTCCCATTTCATAGAAATAAACGTTATCCGACTTTTCCACCGCTTCGTAGAAATTAATCCAGCCGAAGGCCTCGCCTTCGGAGTTTCTCTTATCCACCAGCCAGTGCTTGCCGGAGTCGAATATCCTTTCCTCCGGCGTGGTGACCTTGGCTTCCAGGGCAGCAGAGCCCGTAATCACCTTGAACAGGGAGCCCGGAGGGTACATGGCCGCAATGGTCCTGTTCTGCATGGGATGGTTCTTGTTATTGATAATCTTATTCCATTCCGCTGCCGTTATGCCCTTGCTGAAATGGTTGGGGTCATAGCTGGGCCAGCTGACCATGGCAAGCACCGCCCCCGTATTGGGGTCGATGGCCACGGCAGAAGCGCCGGTGGGGAAAACGCCGGAATGGGCCAGGGTCCTCACCTGGGACTCTATGGCGTCCTCCGCCGCCTTCTGGAGATTGGCATCCAGCGTGAGACGCACATTATTTCCGGAAACGGCAGGAGTCCCTTCCACATAGCGCACCGGCTGGCCCGACGCATTGACTTCCACCGTCTTGGAACCGTTCTTTCCTTCCAGGAACTGGTTGTACTGCCTTTCCAGACCGGAACG
Organism: uncultured Dialister sp.; assembly: GCF_900538805.1. GTDB lineage: Bacteria > Bacillota > Negativicutes > Veillonellales > Dialisteraceae > Dialister. The sequence continues at coordinate 5,327 of NZ_UPZP01000061.1, read as the reverse complement.
GCCCACCAGGGTGGCGGTGGTATAGGGATTTCCTTCCGCATCCCGGTCATCCGGGCCCGCTTCCCCTACGTAGCCCAGCACCTGGGCCCCCGCCGCTGCCAGCGGGTACACGCGCAGCGGATTCACTTCGATTTCAATGCCCGGGAAATCGTCCTTTTTCTCTTCAATCTGGGTGGCCACATCGATGCCCACATCGTTGGCCAGATAAATGGCGCCGAAGGCCAGCTTGTTATCGTCGATTTTCTTTTTGATTTCCTCCACCGGCACCTTTAAAAGCTGGGAAAGCCGGGAGAGCTCATCGTCGGAAAGGGTATTCTTCTTCCTTTCCACCGGCATGATGACGCTGTAGGCCGGACGGGAGCCCGCCATGATGACGCCGTTCCTGTCATACATGACGCCCCGGGCCGCCTGCTGGGGAAGATGGCGGATACGGTTGCCGTCGGCCTCTTCCTTATAATAGCTTCCCTCCACCACCTGCATCCAGAAAAGGCGCGCCCCCAGAACGCAGAGCAGAAGGATGGCAGCGTAAATCATGCGGCCATACCGCGACTCCTCCCGGTTCTTCACCAGCGAATTCAGGATGGAAGGAATATGTTTCTTCACCAACGGGGTTCCTCCTCCCGTTTCAGCATCCAGATAAGATGATGCAAAGCCAGGGCACATCCGCCGTTCATAAGAACCAGGGGAATGCCCAGATAGACGAAATAAAACATGGAAGGATACCGGCTGCCGGCCCATCCCATGATGACACTGGAAAAACATACATAAATGACAGACGCCAGAAGCACCGACAGAAGGGATACGTACCAGTGCCGGTTATACCGGTCCCTGCCGAATTTCAGAAAAAGAATAGTAATCACAAGGTACGGCAGCAGATGGAGACCGAAGAAATTGCTTGTCACAATGTCCTGGAGAAATCCCCCCACCCCGGCCAGGATGAGGGCCGATTTCCTGTCCAGAATCACCGCGGACAGGGCAGTCACCGTAAGCCATAAATCGGGCTGCATGATGCCGTTGAAAAGAAAGGGCAGAAAAGAGGACTGCAGAAGAAATATAACAGCGCTTAAAACCACAAGGCTGTAGGTACTCATCATTTATCACCTGCCTGCTGCTTGTTCGGATTCATAGGCGGTTCAATCTTCGGCGGCTTCACCGTAATGCTTTCCGGGCTGGCCTTCTGGATATGGTCCGTAATCACGAAAACCTCCTCCAGATGGGAGAAATCGGCGGCCGGCTTCACCAGCGCAGACTGGGTGCCCCCTTCGGCATCCACATTCACCTGCTCCACCGTGCCGATGACCACGCCCTTGGGATACACGCCGCCGTAGCCGGAAGAAACGATGGTATCCCCCTTAATCACATCCGCTTCCTTGGGAAGGGACACCAGGGACAGATACCCCGGATTGCCGCTGTTGCCGCTCACCATGGAAACCACCCGGGACGCCGGCCGCTGCACGATGCCGCCGATGGTGGTCCTTGGGTCCAGAAGAAGCTGCACCCTGGCGGAATTCAGGTACACCTCGCTCACAAAGCCCACAATGCCCGACGGCACAATGACAGGCATGTATTTCTTAAGGCCGCTGTCCTCGCCCCGGTCAATGACCATGGTGTGGGTCCAGCCGCCGTAATCCCTTTCAATCACAGAAGCGCCCAGAAGATTATAACTGGTGTAGCCCTGCTTGAACTTCAAAAGATTCCGGAGACGGATATTCTCCGCCAGGATTTCACTGTAGTGATCCTGCTCCGCCTTGAGGCTCTCATTTTCCTTCTTCAGCTCGTCCAGTTCCTTCCAGTTGGAAAAGACCTGCTTAAAGAGACCGATACCGTTCTCCCCCATCCAGGCGGCCCGGGACACGCCGTATTCAAAAGGAGCGGCCCCTACGGACAAAGGCTGGGACACGAAGGGAATATACTCCCTGTGCCGCCAGAACCATCCGCAGCCGCCCATGAAAGCGAAAAGCAGAACAATGCTTATCATTTTTTTCTTACTGAAGAATATCAAAGTCAAGCTCCCCCATAGTATTTATCACCATTTTCAATGAGCAGGGAATGGTCCTTGTCCATCATGCACGCCGCAAAACAGCCCTTCGCAATCACCGCCGAAGGATCCTCCGGAATCGTGACAGGCATGGTCAGCTCCATGGAAAGCCAGTCCCGAAGACCGTCCAGAAGAGCGCTGCCTCCGGAAAGAAGCATGCCGCTTTTCAAAAAATCATCGGCCATCTCCGGCGTAGCCCGCCGCATGACACGGCGGATGAGAAGCAGCACCGGCTGCATGATATTCTGCATGACAGAGCTCATTTCATCGATAGAAAGCTCCACCACCACTTCCACACCGTCGGAAAGACGGCGTCCCCGCACCGTAAAAGCGCTGCCGCTTCCACTGCCCGTCAGGGACAGCACCTCGCTCTTCAATTTCTCCGCCTGCTCCAGGCCGATCATCATGCTGTACCGGTCCTGGATATGACGGCAGATGCCAAGGTCGATATCATGGCCGCCGAAGGGAATCCCCTCCTGCGCCAGGATACCGCCGCATCCGTAAATGCCGATATCCGACACATCCCTGCCGATGACAAGGGAAAGAGCCGCCGAAGGCACGGACAAATCCTTCCCCGCCCCCATGGCTGCCGCCGCCGGCGAAGGGATGAGATACACCCCCTGGGCGCCGGCATGAATCAGCGCATCCACCAGCGCATGGCGGGTGACCGAAGAAATTTGGCAGGGAATCGCCACCATCAGACTGGGACGGGAAACAGACCGGCGCAGCGCCTTATTCAAAAAAAAGCGGAGCATGGACTTGGTCATATCATAATCGGCAATGACCCCGTTCTTCACCGGCCACTCCAGCGTATTATTCTCCGGCTCCTTATGATAGCGGATCAAAGCGTCCGTGCCGAAACCAAGCACCTGGCCGCTGATATTATCCACCACTGCCGTAGAAGCCTCTTCCAATATAATCTTGTCACGCTGATATATACGAACCTGGGAAGAACCCATATCCACTCCCAGACAATTCAACATTGCGGAAAACATACTTGTTCATACCACCTTTTCCAATGGATTCGTATTATTATACCATGGATGGGGCGTGTAAAACAGGGAAAAATGACACGCCTGACGGCGTGCACAGCGAACACATTTTGAAGGAGCGTTAGCGACGCGCAAAATGTAGTGAGTCGTTTCCCCTTTAGGGGTGAGGGTTCAGAAGGTTCAAAAGGTTCAGAGGGTTCAGAGGGGAAGGTATCGCCTTCGGCGATGAGTATATAGTCAGCGTTACGGGATTGCCTTTTGTGTCTCCAGTGCTGCATGACGAAGAGCAAAAGACGGAGGAACAGCGTGGATTAGACGATAGAAGTCAGAAATCAGATGTCAGACTGCGTTTCGTGCTAACCTTCCCGCCGGGCATCGTCATTCTGAGCGTCAGCGAAGAATCTCGGTACGTGGAGAGTTTGCGATAATCAGTGCTAAATACCAATTCGGCGGGAAGGCTGTTCTATGCTTTTTCTTGGTGTCATATGTTATGAATAACATTCCGATGAATCAGCCGCCTGCGGCGGCTTTCCCCCCTTTGGTGCCTACGGCACCACCTTCCCCCCGCTGAAGCGGTGGGACAATAAAGCTCCGTGAAGCAATTATCTCATAAGTGGCACAAAGTAAATCACGGGTTGTTGTGCTCCCGCTTGCGGGGGAAAGGTGGTGGCGCCAGCCACCAAAGGGGGCCGCTTTTCCCCGCCCGTAAGGGCGGTTTGCATGTTTTCCCACGGGCGAAGCCCGGTTTTAAAGGTTTTATTTATATTGGCGGCGAAGCCGCCCACCACAACCCTCACGGCCGAAGGCCGTGTCAAACTTTCGAACCCTCGCGCCAAAGGCGCGTCAAACCTCGGGCCGAAAGGCCCGTCAACCCTCACGCCCGAAAGGGCGTGTCCATAATAAAAAAACAGCCCGAAAAGGGCTGTTTCTTATTTCCTGATTACCAGAGGCGGACGGCCGGCTTGGGGTCGCCGAAACGGTGGATGGTGTCCACGAAGCGGACGGTGCCGGTTTTGTAGCGGAGAACCAGGGTAGAGGTTCTTGCGCCGCCGCCGAAGTAGCGGACGCCTCTAAGCATGGCGCAGTCGGTGATGGCTGTTTCGGAGAAAATGCAGTCATCCCCTTTGACCAGGTCGTCCAGGGTGAGGACTTTATTGGGGTCGTCGATGCCCATGGCGTGGAGCCTTCTCAGTTCTTCGTCCGTATGGGGCAGGAGTTTAGCCTGCATGTCGCCGCCCAGGCATTTAAGGCCTACCGCAGAGAGAACGCCTTCCGGAGCGCCGCCGGAGCCTAATACCATGTGAATGCCGCTGCCCTGGATGCCGCAGTCGATGGAGGGGACTACGTCGCCGTCGGTGATGAGGCGGATGCGGGCTCCGGCTTCCCTGGCTTCGCGGATGATTTTTTCATGTCTTTCGCGGTCAAGGATGACAACGGTGAGGTCGGAAATTTCACGATCCATAGCGTCAGCCACATTTTTCAGGTTTTCCGTAACCGATGCGTTAATGTCGATACGGCCTTTGGCACGGGGGCCAACGCAGATTTTCTGCATGTACATGTCCGGCGCATGGAGCAGGCAGCCCTTGGGCGCAATGGCCAGCACCGCAATGGCGCCGTTCTGTCCTTTGGCTACCAGGTTAGTGCCTTCCACCGGGTCCACGGCAATGTCCACTTCTTCTCCGCCGGCGCCTACATGTTCACCGATGTAGAGCATAGGCGCTTCATCGATTTCCCCTTCGCCGATAACGACGGTGCCGGAAACGGGGGTCTTGGCAAACTGTTCATGCATGCCGTCCACAGCAGCCTGGTCAGCGCCCTCCTTGTCACCTACGCCCATGAGACGGCCGCTCCGAAGAGCTGCCTGTTCCGTGATTCTTACAAATTCCATAGAAAGTTGTCTGTTCATTGTATGCCTCCACAATAGTATACTTTCTCTTTCACAGTTGTTCTTATTGTATCATATTTAAGAGAAAAATGGAGTATACATTTTTTATTTTTTTATGACACGCCTGCGGCGTTAGGGTTCAGAGGGTTCAGAGGGGAAGGTATCGCCTTCGGCGATAAGTATATAATCAGCGTTACGGGACTTGCTTTTGTGTCTCCAGTGCTCCATGACGAAGAGCAGGAGCCTCCTTCCATAGGAAGGAGGTGGCGCCGTTAGGCGACGGAGGATAGGGGCGTCAGTTCTTTCGCAGATTTTCGGTGTTCCTCAGGGCTTCGCCCAGCTCCTTCCTGGGGAAGGACCTGCGTTACGGGACTCCCGTATCATATAGCATGATAAACATTCTGCTGATTGG
>NZ_UPZP01000060.1 GCF_900538805.1 uncultured Dialister sp. | reverse complement strand
TATGCATTTTTTATCAACTATAATACTCGATGTAGTTCGATATTAGAAGTAATAGAATGAATATATTCAATACGCTTCGAAAGCTGCTCATTTAAATCATTAAAGAAATAAATAAGAAATATGCATTGTTATCCATGAAATTTCTTGAGTAGGCCTATTTTTTAGTATATAATACATGTATAAAAGTACATGACTTAAATGAATGATGCAAATGATGCACATAATTATCATTATTCATAGAAAATAAATCATATAGGAAACTTCTGATTTTCAAAATGTTATCAATTCTTTGCTGAAGGGGAATACGTTATCATGAACAGAAAGAAAGAGAGAATGCTTCTTGTCCTGGCCGCCCTGGCTGCCATGCCGGCTGTGTCGCTGGCTGCAGAACCGCCGGTGATTCCGGACTCTGCCCGCACTGCCATGGAGGCCGGGAGAAACCAGGCAGAGGCTATGATGCGGCGGAATGAATGGAAGGACCGGCAGCGTCAGATTTCCCAAACCCGGACCGGCGTGTCAAAGGTGGAAACACCGGAAGAGGAAACGCCTTCCCTGAACATTCCTGAATCGGAAAAGGTTTTGGTGAAGGATTTCATCATTGATGGACAGGATGTGTACCCGGAAGACAGGCTGAAGGCCCTTCTGGCCGACAAGAAAGGGAAAAAACTCTCCTTCAAAGATATCCAGGACGGAGCGGACCGGATTACCCGCTATTTCCGTGAGAAAGGATATATCGTAGCAAAGACCTATATCCCGCCCCAGGATGTGACAGCCGGCGTCGTCCACTACCGCGTGGAAATCGGCCGCTTTGACAGGCCAGCCATTACGAACAAGACGAATATCCGGGACAGCGCCATCGAGAAACAGGCCCAGGCGGTGAAGGAAGGGGAATACGTGACCCGGGACAAGCTGGAAAGAGCGGTGTGGCTCGTTTCCGACATGGCCGGCGCCGACGCCCGCGTGGCGTTGAGCAAAGGCAGCCAGCCGGGCACGGTGAAACTGGACATGACTGTGGAGCCCTATGTAGGCAAACACGGCCTCATTTCCGCCGATAACTACGGCAGCCGGGCCATGGGCTACAACGAATACTCTCTGGACTATGATTTCTGGAACCCCGCCAGAAACGGGGACCACCTCATGGCATCCATTTCCACCACCGGCCGCCACATGTTCAACTGGGGCGCCAACTACATTATGCCCCTTGCCAAGGACGGCCTGAAGCTCACCGTGGGCTACAACGTTTTCAGCTACGACATGGGCGACGAATGGGCCATGTATAAAGGCGTAGGCACCTCCCGGGTCACCTCCCTGGGCCTGGACTACGCCATCCGGAGAAGCCGGCGCCATAACCTGTACACCGGCATCCGCTTCGAACACAGTGAAATCAAGGACGAATACAGAGCCTTCGATGCCACCTACGGTGACAAGAACGGAAACGCCCTGATATTCTCCCTTTACGGCGACGACCAGGACACCGCCGGCATGACGGACTGGAGGGTGGACTGGAAACTGGGCCACATCAATAATAAAGCCTTCCACTCCGATAACCTCTACGCCCGCTGGATGGCCGGCGACCCTGACACCAACGGTGATTACTCCAAGATTCGCGGACGCATCGAAAGACACCAGAACATTAACAACCGTTCCTACCTCCTCCTCTCCGCCTATGGCCAGTACGCCTTCACGCCCCTGGACTCCTCGGAACACTTCTCCCTGGGCGGTCCCTACGGCGTGAAAGCCTACCCCACCAGTGAAGGCTCCGGCGACAGCGGCTACATTACCAGAGCCGAATACCGCTGGCTCATCCCCGTAGAAGCCCACGACCAGCAGCTCCAGCTCGCCTTCTACGCAGAACACGGCGGCGTGTGGATCGATAGAAACGGAGGAAACTCCGGCAGTAAAAACCACAGAAACCTCCAGGGACTAGGCGTAGGCATCATCTGGCAGCGCTGGCAGGACTGGTTTATCCGCGCCGACTACGCATGGAAACTGGGCGGAGAAGACCCCGTTAGCGACACCAGCCACAACAACGGACGCTTTTGGATCCGCGGCGGATTCTATTTCTAAAGGACAGGGAAGCGGAGCTTCCCTGAAGGTTCAGAGGGTTCAAAAGGTTCACAAGGTTCAAAGGGTGGTGGTAGGCGTCCTTTGAAATAAGGGACGCCAGTTTGGATAAAACCTTAACAACCGCCCTTGCGGGCGTGGGAAAACAAGCCAACCGCCCTAGCGGGCGTTGGAAATGCACCCCTTCTGCCGCCTGCGGCGGCACCTTCCCCGGAGGGGGAGGTTTCAGCGGCGCTTTCTCTTAGAGACATGTGACACGTTGCCTGGCATCCATAGTGCCCCCGTCAGGGGGAAAGGTGGTGCCGTAAGGCACCAAAGGGGGGAAAGCCACCGGAGGTGGCTAATCTCCGAAATGCTGTCCACGACATATGAGATAAAAGTTAAGCGTAGAGCAAACCTCCCCCTCCGGGGGAGGTGCCGTAGGCAGAAGGGGTGCATTTCCACGGGCGCAGCCCGGTTGTTTGGTTTTCCATTTCGCGAAGCGAAATTTTAAAACTCATCGCCAGCAGGGCGATACCACAACCCTCTGAACCTTCTGAACCCTCTGACCCCTTTGAACCCGGGCCGCAGAGCGGCTCCAATGCTGCCCCCTGAGCGAAGCGAACACAACCTTTCTATACAACCTGCGCCGTCAGGCGCGCCCCTTTATTAAAATAAAAACGGCCTCATGGCCTTACTATAAACCAATTCATCATACAAGGAGAAAACGAAAATGCACAACTATGGACATTGGAAAAAGACACTGGCTCTTCTGGTCATGTCTGCCCTTTCTCTGGGTGCCTCCAGCGTAGACGCCATGCCGGAAGGCGGTGTCATCCGCTCCGGTGAAGGCGCTGTCTCCCAGAACGGCAGGGAAATGACCATCCGCCAGGACTCCGGACACCTGGCCATGGACTGGACCAATTTCAACGTAGGAAAAGATGAAACCGTCCGTTTCCAGCAGCCCGGAAAGGATGCACTGGCCCTGAACCGCGTTACCGGCAATCAGCAGTCCGTCATCGACGGAAGTCTCCTCTCCAATGGCCATGTGCTCCTGGTGAATCCTAACGGCGTAGTCATCGGCAAAAATGCCTCCATCGACGTAGGAGGCCTCGTGGCTTCCACGGCCCATGTGAAGGATAATTTCATGAAAGAATTCGGAAACAGCACAGGCGCCTTCACCCTGGGCGGCGTTTCCGATGGAAAAATTATCAACGAAGGCACCATCAACGCCGAAGGCGGCCTGGTGGCCCTTCATGCTGCCAAAGTAGAAAACAGCGGCACCATTAAGAGTAACGGCGGCTCCGTCCTCATGGCGGCAACGGACACCCTCACCCTCACCCCTGACACCGACGGCAAACTGAACTTCACCGTAGACGGCAAAGTGGCCGAAGCCAGCGCCCTCAACAAAGGCGCCATCACCGCCGACGGCGGCACCATCGTCATGACCGCCGACAGCGCCTCCGACGTCATGGGCACCGTGGTCAACAACGAAGGCACCCTCCAGGCCAGGACCCTCCGCAAAAACGAAAAAGGTCAGATTCTCCTCGAAGGAAACGATAAAGGCCAGGTAGAAGTCAGCGGCACCTTCGACGCCTCCGGCGAAGGTGTTGGCCAGGATGCAGGAAATATCAAAGTCATCGGACAGAAAACCATCGTCCACGACGGCACAAACCTCCTCGCAAAGGGTGATGTAAACGGCGGCAAAATCGAAACCTCCGGTGACGTACTGGACCTGGGAGATAACCTGAACATCGACGCCAAAGGCGTAAACGGCAAAGCCGGCGAATGGCTCCTGGACCCGCTGGACGTGATTATTGCGGATGAGGACCCGACAACGACTTATGATTCAACGAAATATGATATAAAAAAATATGAGACAGATGGCAGCTTATCCAGCAATACAACGATTGGATATTACGATCCAGTTTCTAAGGAAACTGCTGATGCATCGGCTACAAGCACTGGTATTACATGGATTAAGACGAAGACAATCAAAGACCTGCTCGATAATAGAACAGATGTAACCATTCAGGCGGCAGCGACCAACGGGGTGGCAAATATTACAGTCAACTCTCCCATTACTAAAGAATCAGGGACTGATGCTACTTTAACCATGGATGCCATGCGTAATATTACTATTAATAAGGATATTACATCGAAGAGCGGTAAATTGAATGTATTTTTGAATTCCGATACCAATGGCAATAAAGTCGGTGCTGTTATTATTAATGCCAATATTAATACGAATGGTGGTAATTTCACATCTACCAGTGGTGGAAATATTGTGTATACGCCTAAGGCTACCAGCACGACAAAAGGCTATGATTTAGGAACACTTGGTAAAGATTCCAATGTTGATTCAAGCAAGGTTACTGTGGGTACATATTTTGGTAATGTTAATGATAAGTTTGTGGCAGATGGATCTAAGGCTGATCGTTCTATCACAACCAAAGGCGGTAGTATTACTTTAAATGGTGAAGTGGCCATCGGTCTTGCTGGTGGTACATTGAATCTGGATTCTACTGAGAAAGGTGCAGATGGAAATACTGTAAAAGATGCTGATGGTCATTCTATAGGTGGCAGTGTTACAGTTACAGGAATTATTAACTCCGGTAACAGCTATGCTACATATATTTATGGAACAGATGCATGGAACGACCTGATTAAGGAATCTGGTCTTGTTGACAAATACTTAGCAGCAGGTACAGTTCCGTCGTATCATTATAAGGCTGTCAATTATGTGACAAACCCGGATGGAACGTACAAGGTCGATGCAAATGGTAACTATGAAACGACTACAGAGGCTAAAGTGATTGATGGCCCGCATTATACCTATAGTGAAGCTAATACAGAAGATCCCCGTTGGACTGGAAATGGACAAGGGTATTCACCTACCAAAGGTACCGGTTGGACATCTGTGGAAGTGACTGGGACAAGTGTTGAAGACAGCATGACAGTCAAAGAATTCCTTACGTATTATAAGATAGCAGCGCCAGATAATTTTAAAGCAAAATACGGCAGTGTCGATCCGACAAAGGATGATAATGCAACAATTGTGGCAGCAATCAAGTCGAATCCGACTTTGCTGGCTAATTTGACAGCAGATATTAATGATTTGCTATCTGTCAACTGGTTTGTTGCTAAGAACTTGGCACAGGGAGGTACGAAAGGCGGCTCTACTGTTGGTGATACCTATTTGGCCACCCTCACCACGATACTGGAAAATTCTTTGTCTGCTCCTGAATCATCAACCGCGCTCTTCGTTGGCGCCAGGGGGTCTGGCGTTCTTAACAAGAAAGGGAGTACAATCGAAGATAGGGAATTGCCCTATTCCTACTATGGTTTACCGGATGATCCACTGTATTCAAATGGTATGTACTGGGTAACTGGTCCTGAAGGGAAAGCTAATGATGGTAAAGGCACACAGTTCTATAGCAATGTTGGCTCTGATTGGTCGAAAACTTACAAAGATTCTAAGGGAAATACTACTTATAACAGCGGAACCGATGTATACGGATTCGTCAACTGGTCAACTTGGCCTGCAGGTGGAGTTACAAGAACACAGCCGGATAACAGCGGCCCCTTCCTGACTGTAGGATATGGTGCAAATAGCCAGTGGGATGATTCTTCTATGGCTGGCGGCTATGGTGGTGCTGAGAGTGCTTGGGCTAAAGGTTTTGTTCAGGAAAAGAACCTGGTCAATTCCAGCTTGAATATCAAAGCCGGAAACGGTGAAGTCAAACTTCAGGGAGATATTGGTAAAGCTAAGGCTCTCGATACAGTAAATATCGAAAGCACCGGCGCAGTGACTATAGGAACAGACAATAACAACGTTACTAATTATTATCATGGTACTGTATATGTGGACCATGGGCTGTACATTTCCGGAAATGGCGTCACCGTAGGCGGAGAAATCCATTCTGGTGAAAGTCCTAAAACGGATACTTCTACTACCCTGGATGATAAATACAAGGATAGCGTAACTATTGAATCTGCCGGTAATATCGAAGTGCACGGTATTACGTCCAATACCTATAATGTCTCTAAGACTGATGGTACAGCGACTACCCGCGGCGGCAAAATCAGCCTTACTTCTACCGGAGACAAAGGCAAAATTACTCTGGGAGCTGGCGTTGACTATGACGGTAATGCTACGGCAGGCACCCTGGCTGCTGCCAGCACTGAGAAGGGAGCTGTCGTTATCGATGCCCAGGGAAGCCAGGGCTCTTTGGTCAACTCTACGGATCCGAAATACTCTGCTATTACTACCGGTACCGACGGTACCTGGCAGGTCTATGTGAATTCCCCCAGCGACTACGGTACTAGCCTGGGCAGCAATCTGATCAGCGGTACCAATGCCCAGTGGACGGCCAAATCCACTGCCAATACCACCGTGACTACCAATAGTTCTAATAAAATGCTGACGAACTATACCGATACCTATAACAGCAGCAACAAGTTCATCTTCCAGGTGACTCCGGTGATCACCATTTCCGGTGGCTATGCTTCCAAGACCTATGGAGATTCCCTGTCTGAAAAAGCAATGGCGGACACGCTGACCTCTAAGGCAACTTACAAGTATTCCCAAAAGAATGACATTGATGTTACCAGCTTCAAAAACTTTAATGAATCCGATTATCTGACCTATGTGACCAGTTCAGGCGGCACGAAGAAAGGCCTCTCTACGGTCAGCGTATCCAGTGACGGAGCTAAAGAAACGGCCACTCGTACCAAAGGAAATGAAAAAGTAAAAGGTACAGATGGAAAAGAAACGAATGAATACAAGAAGGCTGACGATGACAACCGAGCCTTCTATGTGATGGATGTGACCTATCAGGATGGAGTCAAGACACTGAACGGGTACGACAAGGCTGCCAATGATGGGGAAGTAGAAATCAAGCGGAAAACATTGAATATCAGCACCGATGGCACCCAGACCTATGGCAATACTGCGGTGACCAATGGGAAGCCTTCTTACGACAAAACCCAGCTGGTGAACGGAGATACACTGGGCGATATCCAATATACCATTGCCACCGACGGTAGCTATGCTGCCAGCAAAGGCAGCAACGATACGGCTCACGCAGGCAGCTATGAAAAACAGTACCTGACTTCCAGCGCAGAAATAAAGGCCAGCGATGACAGCGATGCTTCCGCTAACTACGAAGTTACTGGCAGTGGTACCATCACGGTGAAGCCGGCAGATTTGGTTCTTCAGTTAAAAGATGTCTCTACCACCTATGGTCAGAAGTTTGATGAGAAGACCTATGGGTATAATCAGGATACTGATTATCTGAAAGGTCTCCTGAAAAATGGCGATGATGTTTCTGTAATAACAGATAACATCAAAAACGATGCAATCCACTACAATAACACCGGTGCTGTGACAGACGCCGATAAAAATACAAAAGGTATTTACACGGCTAATGCAGGTGCGAATTACGCGATTTCTAGTAGTGATACGATTTCTCTGCAGGATTACAAGGTGACATTTACATCTGGTAAATCAACCGTAAACAAGGCTGTCCTGGTGGTTGATACAACGGGAAAGACCCGTACGTACGGTGATGTGACCAACGTGGCCAATGATATTAATGTGGACAATGCAGCTAGCTTCCATGTGGCAGGCGGCACAGCGCAGACGGTCAATGGCGATAGCTATGATGATATCCTGAAAGAAATGAATCTGTCCACAAAATCTGATGCTTTGGTTACCGGTGACGACGGTAAGGTTAAAACCGGTAATGCGAATACAGATCCAGGCTATGACATCAAAGCTGCATTTAAGACTGACCTGACGAATTATACGGTAACGGAAGGTGTTGTAGGTAAAGAAAAGATTGAAAAGGCAGACTTGACCTTGACATTGAAAGATGTCTCTACCACCTATGGTCAGAAGTTTGATGAGAAGACCTATGGGTATAAAAAGGACAAGTCTGATCTCCAGGGGTTGACTAATGGTGATGACGCAAAGGCCATCACCGATGTCCTCCAAGACAGCGACTTCACCTATGTGAACGGTGGGGCAAAATCCGATCCCAATAACGAAAATGTCAAGACTCAGGATGCAGGCAGCAGCTACAAGATCACAGGTACTACCTCCAAGACGCTGGACAACTACAACATCAAAGTGGTGAATCCAGGCAACTCTATTGTTTCCAAAAAAGCCATTACTGTTAAAAATGAAATGAACCAGATTTATGGTGAAAAGGATAGTACAACTTTTAGCGAAATCGTTCGCCCGGACCTTGCAAATGGAGATAAGCTTGATATTTCTAAAGACTCTAAGTTTACTATTTCCCTGAGTGAAGATCCAAACACACCATATAATGAAAAACGTAAAAATCGCGATACAGCCGATGTGGGAGAATATGCGGACTCTTTGAAATACAGCGGTGGTGGAATTGTCCACAGTGATGGAACGGATGCTTACGAGAACTATGATGTAACTATCAAAGGAATAGCCAAAGTTCATCCAAAAGATATCTACACTGAGGTAATCGGTAAAGGTTCTACTCTGAACGATTTGACCTGGACAATCCTGAAAGATCCGAAAGACCAGATGGCTAATGGTGATAGTGTAAACTTCACTTATAAGCCGGGAAATCTGATTTCCTATGATGATCAGATCTTCGATGTGAACAGTTTCATTAATGGCACACAGACCTATGGTTCTACCACCGATGTAGACCCCTATGGAAAGAACTACATCTTCCATTCCACCGGTATCGTCCAGCTCACCTTCAACCCCATTGTAAAGCCTGATGTATGGGCTCACAGCGGCGGTTACCGTCCGCGGAACAAGATCGAAACGTCCCTTCCTGTATTCCGCGTGGAAGATGCAAAGGTTGGCCAGTACGGAACCTATGGCGTGGAACACAGGGAAGACGAGGACAAGCTCGTCCTCTCCGCCACCGGCATGAGACTGCCGGAACCGGACCAGGTGCCTGATGAAGAAAGAACCTTCACCACCACCCTGTCCACCGAGGAAGGCAGCGGCACCTTCAAGCTGGAATACAACGGCGTTTCCCTCAAGGTTCATCCGCAGGACAAGGAAGCAGAAGAAGTGGTCCGCGCAGGCGATAAGACCAAAAACGTGTCCCTCTCTGAAAAAGCTCTCTACGTGGGCTACACAGAAATGGGCCTGGACCTCATCGACCTCAAGGGTGTGTACATCTACTTCAACTGATTGTTTCAAGGCAATCAAAAACTCCTCTCTTTTCAGGGAGGAGTTTTTTTAATGACACGCCCTTGAAGGCGAGAGGTTTGGGGGCCCTTCGGGCCGAGGCCGGGATTGGGACGGCTGTATTCCCGTAGGGGCCTGCGCCTTCGGCGCAGAGGGGCATATGGCCTTGTGCTAACGCACGGGCCAAGAGTTGTGGCCGCTGACACGGCGGGGGCAAAAGCCGTGGAGGGCGCTCTCAAAAAAAGGGGCGCCCTTATGATAAAACCAAACAACCGCCCTGGCGGGCGTGGGAAATGCACCCCTTTTGGTGCTTCGCACCACTTCCCCCGGAGGGGGAAGTTTTAGCGGCGCTTGCTCTTTGAGACATGTGGCACGCTGCCTGGCATCCATAGTGCCCCGTCAGGGGTGGCAAAGGAACTGGAGTTACACCAGCGAACTGGATTCGTAGGGGAGGGAAGCGACCTGAGAATCCAGTGACATGCTTTCCTGTGGAGAAGTACCGCCGCAGGCGGGGATAGGGGTGCATTTCTAACGGGCCGTGGGCCCGGTTATACGGTTTTTGCTGCCGCCCTTGGCGGCATATATATTCATCGCCCGAAGGGCGATACCACAACCCTCGGCCCAAAGGGCCGTCGCCCCCTGAGCGAGAGCGAACACAACCTTTTGCCCGAAGGGCAAAGCCCCTTCAGCCGCGGAGCGGCTGTCCACCTTCCCCTCTGAACCCGGGCCTCAAAGCGGTCCCTTTATTTCCCAACCTCATAGGGCCAGTCCAGAATGCCGCCCATGTCTCTCACGTCGGTGTAGCCCAGTTCCACCAGTTTCATGGCCGCTTTTTTGCTGCGGACGCCGGAGCGGCAGTAGACGATGAGGGGCTTTTTCTTGTCCGGCAGTTTGGCGGTGACGGTGTCGTCGATGGTGCCAAGGGGAATGAGGCGGGCGCCGGGAATGTGGCCCTGCTGGTATTCCGCTGGTTCTCTTACGTCGATTAAGGTGATGTTTTCTTTTTTCATCATTTCATGGCCTGCCTGGGGTGTGATTTTGTGGTAGGCGTCAGATGCGGACGGAGCGCAGCCGCCCAGGAAGACCAGGGGGATGAGAAGTGCGAAGCACAGGAAGATGGCGTGGTGCATGGTATTTCCTCCTTTGGAAATAAACCTTTATGAATGATGGCCGAAGGAGAAGAAGTTTTTCACCTTCTGCCAGAAGGACTGGATCTTTGAAATTTTCACCGGCGCCTTGGGCGCCCGGGCAGTGCTGGCCTGGCGGACGAGCTGCATGTTCCGGTGGGCGGTGCGGGTGACGATACGGGGCGGCGGGGTAAAGGTCTTTTCTGCCGTTTTCGCTTCGTTTTTCATGGACGGCAGGGCGGAGTGGGCGGCGCGGATGGTGCGTTTCTGGTGACTCCGGTCCACCACTTTGAAGGTAATGCCATCCTTTTCCGGTCGAAGTTTGGGGGCAGCAGGCTCTTTCGGATTGTCTCCCACAATCTGCCCCGTTTTCAGGTCAAATTTCGCAAAGCCCGCTTTGGCGCTGAAGGGGTTCTCGTCGAAATCGTGGACCCGGGAGGGGCTTGTATCCATGGAAATCACATCCGGTGCGTCTTTCCCCTCGGCCTTCGCCTTCCGTGCTTCCTCCCGCTTCAGCTGGTTCACCAGCCGATTCTTCGCCCGGCTGTCAAAGGCCGGTTCCTCGGCAGCCCAGAAACCGGACTGCTGGATATTTCTTTTATCTAAATCATAGGAAATCCGCGCGCCGCAGCGTGTGCAGCGGACCGTGCCTTTCCGTTTCTTCACGTCCAAATCAAATAAAGTCAGCTTCTGCCCGCAGGCGTGGCAGATTAAAGTAAAAGCCATATGAAAGACCTCCTCTTATAGGTAAGTATAATGGAGAAGAGGGGAATGGTAAAGGGGCTTTGGGACACGCCCTTGCGGGCGTGAGGGTTGACGGCCCTTCGGGCCGAAGGTTCTTAAGGGGCTTAAGTTTGACGCGCCTTTGGCGCGAGGGTTCTGGTGGGCGCCTTTTATGGACACGCCCTTGAGGGCGTGAAGGTTCAGAGGGTTCAAAAGGTTCACAAGGTTCAGAGGGGAAGGTGGGCGGCTGCGCCGTCAGTTACTAGAAAACCATACAACCGCCCTGTGGGCGTAGAGAAAACAAGCCAACCGCGCCTGCGGGCGCCGGAAATGCACCCCTTCTGCCGCCTTCGGCGGCGTCTTCCCCGGAGGGGCAGATTTGCTCTACGCTCAGCTTATTACCTCATAAGTAGCACAAAGCATATAGCTGTTATAACTTCCCCCTCCGGGGGAAGTACCGCCGCAGGCGGGGATAGGGGTGCATTTCCATCGGGCGCAGCCCGGTTGTATGGTTTTCTATTCTGCGAAGCAGAATTATAAAACTTCATCGCCGAAGGCGATACCACCCCCTCTGACCCCTCTGAACCTTCTGAACCCTCTGAACCCTCACGCCGACAGGCGTGTCAAAAGGCCGGTTAATCCTAAGAACCGTCCGGCACCCCAAGGGGCCGGACAAGGACGCGCTCCGCGCGTCCTTCAAATCCCATTTCCTTTCTCTTCCTATTCATGCTACAATAAAAACATTAAATATATGAATCATGTGACCGCTGATGCGGCTTGCTATAAAGGAGAATGCCTATGTTTCTCACGCAGATACAGGGATTGTTTATGACTATGAGGCTCTGGGATATTCTGGATATCCTGGTGGTTGCCTTTTTTCTATATCGTATTTACATTTTAATCCGCGACACCCGGGCTACGGCTCTTTTGAAGGGGCTGGTGTTTCTTGGAATTTTTACGGTGATTGCCGGGTGGCTGCAGCTTCATGTGGTCAGCTGGATTCTGGACAAGCTGATGACGGTGCTCATCGTGGCGCTGCCGGTGGTGTTCCAGCCGGAGCTTCGCCGGGCGCTGGAGCAGATCGGCCGGGGAAAGTTCTATGTTTCTTCCCGTGTCATGAATGAGGTGGAGTGGGACCATGTCATCGATGATGTGGTGGCTGCCACCATGACCATGTCCGCCAATAAAATCGGCGCTCTTATCGTGTTTGAACGGAGCGTGGGGCTGGATGATCGCATTGACACGGGCATCCGCATTGAGGGTCTCGTTTCCAAAGAGCTTCTTGGAAATATTTTCATCGTGAATACGCCTCTCCACGACGGCGCCGTGATTATCCGCGAGAACCGGGTCATGGCGGCGGGCTGTCTCCTGCCGCTGACTCGTGACCATAACCTGTCCACAGAGCTGGGCACCCGTCACCGTGCGGCTATCGGCATGTCCGAGCAGGCGGACTGTGTCATCGTGGTGGTCAGTGAGGAAACGGGCATCGTTTCCTACACCTACGGCGGCCATATTTACCGCGGTCAGGATGCGGAAAGTCTGAAGAATATCCTTCGGAACTATCTGGTCACCAGTAAACCGAAGGGCGTCAGCGATGTACTGCAGAAATGGAGGCCCCTGAAATGAAATACACAAGATTTGAATGGTGGCTTCCGAAACTCCTCTGCCTCATCGCAGCCTGCGCCCTGTGGGTGTATGTGATGAACGAGCAGAATCCCCAGGTGGAAAATACGTACACCGTACCGGTGGAAACAAGAAATCTGGACCGCTCCCTGGTGGCAACCAATGTACCCTCTACGGTGAAGGTGAAGGTTCGTATGTCCCGAAGTGACATGATTTACATGCGCTCCGACAATATCAAGGCCTATGTGGATTTAGCGGGCCTCACCGACGGCGATTATCCCAATACCCCCATCCTGGTATCCGTACCGGGTGATGAGTCTGTGGTATCCGTCACGCCGAAAACCTTCGACCTGAATGTGGATACCTATGCTGTGAAGACACTCCCTGCCAATGTGCAGATTTTCGGAACGCCGGAAACGAATTTCTCCGTAGAAAGCAATAAGGTCACTCCCGATACCATAACCATCGCCGGCAGCTCCACCATGATTGCCAAGGCCGACAGGGCCGTGGTATCTGTCAACATTGCGGGCAAGGAAAAGAGCTTCTCCGAATTTGACAGCGTCAACATTCTGGATGCCGATGGAAATACGGTGACCGGACTGGATGTCATGCCCAGCCAGGTGAAGGTGACAGTGAAGATGAAGGAGGCCACCAAACTGGGCAACCTCCCCATCAAGATAGAAACCAAAGGGGACCCTGCCAAGGGCTACAAAGTAGGTAAAATCACAGTCACCCCGCCGGTGGCTACCCTGACGGCTCCCTTCTCCTTCTTCGCTAATAACAGGACATTTGACCTTGATCCCATCGACGTCACCGGCGCCAGCGCCGACATCCACCGCCTTGTCTCCGTCACCCCTCCGCCCGGCGGCAGTGTGGCAGTACCCAGGGTGAATGTGACAGTGGAAATCGATGAAGACTAAAGGGCCGCCGGAGGCGGCCCAGGTTCAAAGGGTTCAAAAGGTGTGCGCCAGTTCGGCGTGTATAGTATAGTCCGGTGAAAGCCCGGGCCCGGCAAAGCCTAGCAAGCAGCCGGT
>NZ_UPZP01000059.1 GCF_900538805.1 uncultured Dialister sp. | reverse complement strand
GCAGAATCGAATTTCATATGTATTTTTATCCAATGCTACGTCATAAGTCTCCTTAAATAGCTCGCTATTCGCGTCGACTGATTCCTTGCATTGAATAAAAACACAAGAATGAAATCCGATAACGATTTAATCAGCACTTCCCTGTTTGCAGGTGACTTTTCTGTCATGCGTGGCAAAGTGCCATAATGGCAGGAGATTTCGAGGTTCCGCTACGATCAGCTCGAAATGACAGGAAGGGGAGAGGCAATCTGACAATAGACGACAGACGTCAGACTTCTATCCTCTATTCTCTATCCTCTTTTTCAATTGTTTCCCCAGGCATTGTTTTTGATTTCCGGTAGACGCGGTATGGTATAATACATACATACATGCTGGGGGAGTCGAAAGACTGAGAGGATGGTATCCGACCCTTTGAACTTGATGCGGTTCATACCGACGTAAGGAAGCAGGAAATCTGTTTGTTCAAAGCCCGCCATGGCGGGCTTTTTTTCATGGGAGGAACTTATGACACAGCTGGAAGCGGCAAGACAGGGAATCATAACGAAGGAAATGGAAACGGCGGCTCGTGAGGAAGGGGTATCTGTGGAGTTTATCAGGCAGGGCGTGGCAGAAGGGACCATTGTCATTCCTGCCAATATTTACCACAAGTCCCTCCATCCCTATGCCATTGGTAAGGGCCTTCGGACGAAGATGAATGTGAATCTGGGGATTTCAGAGGATGTGTGCAATTATGAAACGGAGCAGGCCAAGGCAAAGCTGGCCTGGGAAATGAAGGCGGAGGCCATTATGGACCTGTCCTGCTACGGGGAGACCGCGCCTTTCCGGGAATGGCTGGTGAAGAACAGCCCCGCTACCATTGGTACGGTGCCCATGTACGATGTGAAGGGAGTGCTTCACAAGGGACTGAAGGATATGACCGCCGACGATTTATTCTCCGTGGTGGAACGGCATGCGAAGGACGGCGTTGATTTCATGACCATCCATGCCGGGCTGAACCGGGAAACCGCAAAGCACATTATGCGGAACAAGCGGATTACCAATCTGGTGTCCCGGGGCGGCTCCATTCTTTTCGCCTGGATGTACATGCACGGGAAGGAAAATCCCTTTTACGAACAGTTTGACCGCCTTCTGGAACTCCTGCGGAAATACGATGTCACCCTGTCACTGGGAGACGGCTGCCGCAGCGGCAGCGGCCATGATTCCACCGATGCCATCCAGATTTCCGAACTCATCAATCTGGGAGAACTGGTGCTTCGTGCCAGGAAGGCCGGCGTGCAGGTCATGGTGGAAGGACCGGGGCACATGCCTATTTCCGATGTGCGCATGAATGTGGAAGTGGCCAAAAAGCTCACCCACGGCGCACCTCTCTATGTGCTTGGCCCCATTGTTACCGATGTGGCACCGGGGTATGACCACATTACCGCCGCCATCGGCGGAGCCCTTTCCGCATCCTGCGGCGCCGATTTCCTCTGCTACGTGACACCGGCGGAACATCTCCGCCTGCCGGACGTGGACGATGTGCATGAAGGCATTGTGGCCTCCAAAATCGCCTGCCATGCGGCGGATTTGGCCAAGGGCGTGAAAGGAGCGGCGCTCTGGGACGAAAAAATGTCCTGGGCCAGAAGAAAGGTGGATTTCAAGGAAATGATTCCGCTGGCCATCGACCCGGCCAAGGCAAAACGGTACAGGGAAAGCAGCAAACCGGAAGATGAATTCACCTGCACCATGTGCGGCTCCATGTGCCCCATGAAGACGCTTGATGAAATCCTGAACAACCGGAATCCGGAAGACGATCCCTTTGAAAAGCAGTAAGAAGGGACTGTAGCAAGGAATGATAAAAGCGGTGCCTTTTGAAATAGAAGGCGCCGCTTTTTCAGTGTGAGGAAGCGGGTTGCCGGTTTTCCCCTCCCGCCGCTGCCATGACCGGATTTCGGCAGCCCCCGCCTCCCACTCGTCATCCTGAGCGAAAGCGAAGGATCTCGATAAGAGTCGTAAATGACAGATATATCGGTCAATACTAGTGGGCGGGGAGGCTGAAAATACCAGACTCTCATGACACCAATATCGCCTGCCGCTGTCATTTCGACCGCAGCGAAGCGGAGTGGAGAAATCTCACGCTCCAATGGAACACGTCGCAATGGGGCAGGAGATCTCTCGACTCAGAGTAACAATGAGTCCAAGTCCTTTACCACCCATACCGCATGCTGCTCCGCTCGAGATGACAATGGAGGCAGCCTCCCCGCCTCCCACTCATCATCCTGAGCGAAAGCGGAGGATCTCGGTAAGAATAGAAGATAGAAAATAGACGTCTACCTTCTACCTTCTATCTTCTTTCGCCTGTAATCCTCCTTTTTCATCATGATATAATAAAGAAAAGGAAAAATGCAGATGTGAAGGAGGCAGGGCCATGTTTATATCCCATATGCTGGTAGAAAATTACCGTACCTTTCGTCATGTGGAGCTGCACTTTGACAGCCGGGTGAATTATATCGTAGGGGATAACAATATCGGGAAAAGTAATTTTCTCACCCTTTTGAAATCCATCACCCATGGATACGGATTCAAGGAAAGCGATTTTCTGGATGCCGATGAACCGATCCGCATACAGATTACCCTGTCTTCTGAAGATGACGGGCTGAAGGACACGGCCCATTTGGAACTCCGGCAGCATGTGCGGCAGGTGGTGCCCAAGCTGTATAACATGGACAGCGGAGAGGAGCTGCCGCTGGAGTATACGCGATGCCTCTTTTATATTGATTTTGCCCTAGATGAGGTGCCCCGGAAAATGATTTCCGAAGAGGACATTGCGAAAACCATTTCCATCTTTGAAGGGTACCTTTCCGGTGGGCCCGAAGTGATTGAAGAGGTGGAAAGGCTTTTGAACCAGAAGGGATTTCACTTATCCCTCCCGAAGGATGATGCCCGTAAGGCCACCCTGGTTCTGTTCAATGAAATCTTCCGCTCCATCGCCATCGGCACGTCCTATGATTCTACCATGAAGCTCATGATTGCCGTCGGGGTTTCCCTTCTTATCAAGATGATGAGGAAGAAGGAAAGCCGGGCCATTTCTTTTGAAAATATGATTATCACCGACCAAAGGGGGCGCCGTTTCCTTCCGGTGACGGTGAGCATCGACGAACCGGAGCTTCATCTCCATCCCTACCTGCAGAGGGCTATGCTGGCCTTCTGCCGCTCCATTCTGAATAACGAGGAACCCTTCTTCCTGAAGCTGGTGCAGACCATACTGGGAGTGGACGGGCTGAACGGCCAGCTCTTCGTGGTTACCCATTCCACGGACTCCCTGGTGAACGATTACCGGCAGATTATCCGCATTTACTGGGATGACAGGAAGAAGGTGCAGGCCGCCTGCGGCGCGTCCTTCCACTTTGACAGGGAAATCGAGAAGCACCTGATCATGCATTTTCCGGAAGTGAAGGAAGCCCTGTATTCCAAATGCACCATCCTGGTGGAAGGGGAGACAGAATACGGCTCCTTCGGTTATTTTGCCAAGACTTTGGGAGTGAATTTTGACTACCACGGCATCTGTCTTATCAATGCACGGGGAGAAAGTTCCATTTCCAAAATCGCCCAGCTGGTGCGGCGCTTCCACATACCGGCGGTGTGCCTTTACGACAGGGACGTCATGGGCACGGCAAAGCAGTCGCCCTATGTGTTTTTCACCGATTTCATCTGTTATGAAATGGACGTGGTGAAGTCCTGCCTTGCCCATCGGGGAAGGAAGGCCTTAGACCAGGTCATTGGGGATATGGAAGACGCCGGCGATGCGGTGAATACGTCCCTCATTAAAAAAGCAGGTGCCAAACTGGGACTGCCCAAGGGCTACTATCCGCCGGTGAAGCTGAAAAACATCAATCCAAGAAATCGGGAGGCCCTGGAGTTCTACTACTTTGCCTGGCTTTATGGAAATAAGGGGGTCATCATCGGAAGAACCCTGGGAAGGAGCCTCTCTAAAGAACTGATTCCCCCTGCCTTTGCCCGGGTGATTCAGGCGGCGGTGCAGTTTTCCGGCGGAAGCGGAAAAGCGGCAAAAAAATGATGGCAGTGCTTCCTTAAAGCTTTCAGTGAAAGTGAATATTGAAAAAAGGCCGTGAAGAAATGATTTACATTTTCTCACGGCCCTTTTTGACTTGACCTATTTATTTAATAATGAACACGGAACATTTCACGTTGCTTACCAGGTGGCTGGAAACGGAACCCATGAGGAGACTCTTCAGGGCGCCTCTGCCGCGGCTGCCCATGATGATGAGGTCGAATGGCTTCTGAAGAGTCAGCGCCACCAGCTCTTCACCGGGGTCGCCTACACGGAGGATGAGGTGGCGGGGGATTTCCTCAGGCACCAGCTTATCCGCTTCGTCCAGAAGAATTTCACCGGGGTTCTTCGGCGGCGGCTCATCAGGAGCGGCGGATTTTGTAATCCGAACCTTTTCCTTCGGCTCTTCGGCAGGAGCCACGGTTGCAATGAAGAGCTCGGCGCCGGGAATGAGCCGGGCCGTATCAGCAGCCACAGCCAGTGCTTTCTTCGCATAGGAAGAACCATCGTAAGGAACGAGAATCTTTTTGAATTCCAACATTTTCATCAGCCCACCTTTCTTTATCAAATTGTGATGAATGAACTATTCATCGCTTTCTATCTATATTTTATACCTGAATCGAACGGCGGTCAAAAAACGTGCCCTGCCATGCGGGAAAGGATGAAGTCCCTGAAAGCTGATACCATGGGCATCTGGAGGTATTAAAATCTTTCTATAAGTACCTTGAGAAAAATTATTATACCGTATATTGATGGATAAAATAGAAATACATACTATATGTAGGAGAAAACAGTAAATCAGACCGCTGCTTGGGCCTTGCGGTGTATAGGAATTCAAGAATCAAAGCAGACAATGATTTGAGGAAGCGCTTCCTTAGAATGGCAGTTGATGGGGAAGGTAATCCCGTAACGCCACCTTTATGCTCATCGCCCGGAGGGCGATACCACAACCCTCACCGCCGCAGGCGGTGTCAAACCTCCGAACCCTCCGGCCGGAAGGCCGGTTAATCTTAAGAACCTTTTTCTTCGGAACCCGGGCCGTTTTGCGGCCCCAATGATTTGCCACCCTTTACATAGTGTGATATAATCTAACTGTAAGTGTGTGTATAGAGTTTCCTGTAGAGTGAGCTTCGGCTCACTCTTTCTTATATTAAGGATAAGGGAGGGCATATGGCGCGCAGGGATGTGGAAGAAGCGGTGGAAAAGCTGCTGGAGCCAAAGCTTGAGAGTGAAGGCCTGGAGCTTGTGGATGTGGAATATGTGCGGGAGAGGAATTGGATTCTCCGCATTTACATCGACAAGGAAGGCGGCGTGGATTTGAACGACTGCCAGACGGTGAGCGAGACGGCCGGGGCACTTCTGGATGAGGCGGACCTGATTCCGGATAATTACATGCTGGAGGTTTCTTCTCCGGGCCTTGACCGTGTGCTGAAGAAGGACAAGGATTTCATCCGCTACACCGGCGAGGACGTGGATGTGAAGCTCTTTGCTCCCCTGGAAGGGAAGAAGGGGGTCAAAGCCTTTACGGCCAAACTGCTTGGTCTTGGTGAGGAGGGCTCTCTTCTTCTGGAAACGGAAGAGGGAAACATTTCTTTAAGTAGAGATAAGATTTCGCAGGTTAGACTGCATTTTTCATTTTGATTCCGGGAGGAAATGGACATCGTGAATTTAGATTTAATCGAAGCAATCAAGGGCCTGGTGAAGGCGAAAAAGGTAGACGAGAAGGTCGTTTTTGATGCACTGGAAATGGTGCTGCTCACTGCCTACAAGAAGGAAACCGGCAGCAATGCCAAGTCCTCTGTCACCCTGAACAGGGAGACCGGAGATTACCATATTTATGAAGAAAAGATGGTGGTGGAGGAAATCGACCCGGCCTCTGAAAATGCGGTGAATGAAATTTCCGTGGAAGATGCCAAGAAGATTGACAAGTCCTATGAAGCAGGTGATATGCTCCGCATCGAAGTGACACCGAAGAATTTCGGCCGTGTCGCTGCACAGACTGCCAAGCAGGTGATGATCCAGAAGCTCCGGGAAGCGGAAAGAGGTTCTATTTATGATGAATTCTCCGGCCGCGAAGGCGATGTGATTACGGGCACCGTGAAATGGAGCGAATCCCGCACTATTTTCGTAGACCTGGGCCGGGTGGAAGGCATCCTTCCCTATGCGGAACAGATTGAAGGGGAAGAGTTCCATCCCAATGATAAAATCAAGTGCTATGTGCTGGAAGTGAGAAAGACCACCAAGGGACCGGAAATCATCCTGTCCAGAACCCATCCGGGACTCTTGAAGAGACTCTTTGAACTGGAGGTTCCTGAAATTTACAGCGGCACCGTGGAAATCAAGAGCGTGGTCCGCGAAGCGGGTTCCCGTTCCAAGATTGCCGTTTACGCCATGGACCCCAAGGTGGATCCGGTGGGCGCCTGCGTAGGTCCCAAGGGCCAGAGGGTGCAGAACATTGTGAACGAGCTTCATGATGAAAAAATCGATATCGTCCGCTGGGATGAGGATCCGGCCGTATACATCGCCAACGCCCTGTCTCCGGCCAAGGTGATTTCCGTTTCCGTATGGGAAGAAGAAAAATCCTCCTATGTTATCGTTCCTGATTACCAGCTGTCCCTGGCCATCGGTAAGGCAGGCCAGAATGCAAGGCTGGCAGCAAAGCTGACAAACTGGAAGATCGATATCAAGAGCGAAACCCAGGCCAAGGAAGAGGGCTTCGGCCAGGCCGATGAGGCGGAAGACGACGATATCCTGGGAGATATTGAAGCCGGCGGTGATGCTGAGGCTCCGGCAGTGGAAGAAGCGCAGGAGGATAGGGAATGAAGGTAAAGAAGATTCCCATGCGCATGTGCGTGGGATGCAAGGAATTAAAACCGAAGAAGGAACTCCTCCGTATCGTAGTGCTCCCTACGGGAGTCATCGAAGTGGACAGGACAGGCAAGAAATCGGGCCGCGGCGTATATGTGTGCGATGACATGGACTGCTTCAACAAGGCCTATGAGAACCATGGTCTGGAAAAGTCCCTGAAGCGTCCGGTGTCCAAGGATGTGTACGAAGCGTTGAAGGCGCAGATTGAAAATGGATGAGCCCATTTACAGGATGCTTGGCCTTTGCATGAAAGCAGGCAGGCTGCTTTCCGGGAATGAACAGGTGTCGGAAGGACTTAAGAAAGGGCAGGGCGTCCTGCTGATTGTTACAGAAGACAGCTCCCCGCGGACAAAGGATGAATATATAAAAGCTGCTGAACGATTCCATATTTCCTCAAAAATCTTTGGAGAAAAGGAAAGACTGGGACAGGCCCTGGGCAAAGGGGTCAGGACGGCAGCGCTGATTACAGATAAAGGATTCGGAAAGGCAATCGCAGAAAAGATTGACCGCCGGAAATCATAAAGGTTGGGAGGCTGCTTATGCAGAAGAAAAAGAGAGTATATGAATTAGCCAGACAGTATGGCAAAACAGAGAAAGAGGTGCTGGACGTACTGAAAAGCCACAATGTGGACATTACCAGCAGACTGAGCGGCGTAGATGACAATGGCTGTGCCATTCTGGAAAAGGCATTTGCTGCCAAGAAGAAACCGGCCAAAAGGCCGCCCATGCGCACCGTGCGCTTCGACCAGCAGGGCCGTCCTACGGATCGGAAGAAACAGGAAACAGGACGGAAATCCTACTCTTCCTTTGAAGTGCCGGAAGAACCAAAGCCCGCTCCCCAGGCAGAAGCGCCTGTAAAGGCAGCTCCCAAAGCGGAAGCACCGAAGGCGGAGAAGAAAGAAGTGAAGACGCCGGTTCATGAAGAGGCAAAACAGGCGCCGAAGGCGGAAAAGAAGGAAATCCGGAACCGTGACGACCGGCAGGGCAGCCGCAAAGACGGCAGGAATGACCGCCAGGGCAGAAACGACAGGAATAACCGAAATGACCATTCCGGAAGGGACGGCAGAAACCGCAGCGAAGGCGGCAGACCCTCCAGAAACGGTGAACGGAGTGAAAATCGGAATGACAGGAATTCCCGTCAGGACAGGAATGACAGAAATGACCGCTCCCGTCAGGACAGAAGAACCGGCGACAGGAATAATCATCCCGCTGCTCCCACTCCGGTAGAAGAAGCACCGGCTTCGGCACAGAGAAGGGAAAAACCGGCCAAGAAAAAGTCCAAGAAGGACTGGGAAAGAAGCCGCCGGGAAAAGGAAGGCGGCTCCCTGATGGCCAGATCCCTGAACCAGACCAAGAAGAAAAAGCATATAGCTGAAAAGAAGACTGCCTCCTATCCTACGGAAGTGGAACTGCCGCCCAGCGTGACGGTGAAGGAACTGGCGGAACTCTTCGGACGCGAAGTCAGCGAAATCATTAAGCATCTCATGATGGACGGCGTCATGGCCACCATCAACCAGAACCTGGACCGGGACACCATCGAAATCCTGGCGGAAGAATTCGGCGTCACCCTGAAGGAAGCAGCCGCAGCAGCTGATCCTACCGAATACACACCGGCTCCCGATGATCCCCGTTTCCTGAAACCCAGACCGGCAGTGGTTACCATCATGGGCCACGTAGACCACGGCAAGACCACCCTTCTGGATGCGCTGCGCCAGACCAATGTGGCCATGCACGAAGCCGGCGGCATTACCCAGCGCATCGGCGCCTACCAGATTCGCTACAAGGGACACAAGATTACGTTCCTGGATACTCCGGGCCATGAAGCCTTCACGGCCATGCGTTCCAGAGGCGCCCAGATTACGGATATCGCTGTCCTCATCGTGGCGGCCGACGACGGCGTTATGCCCCAGACCATCGAAGCCATCCACCACGCCAAGAATGCAGGGGTGCCCATTATGGTGGCTATTAATAAGATTGATAAACCCGGCGCCAACCCGGACCGCATCAAGGAAGAACTGTCCAAGGAAGGCCTTCTGGCAGAAGACTGGGGCGGCGACGTCATTATGACCCCCATTTCCGCGAAGAAGAAAATTGGTCTTGATGACCTCCTGGAAAATATCCTGCTGGTGGCTGAAATGCAGGAACTCAAAGCCAACCCGAACCGCGAAGCCTACGGCGTAGTCGTAGAAGCCCAGCTGGATAAGGGCAGAGGCCCCGTCATGAGCGTTCTCGTACAGAACGGCACCCTCCATGTGGGCGACGGCATCCTGGCCGGCAAGAGCTGGGGCCGTGTCCGTGCCATGACCAATGAAAACGGCAGGAAACTGAAGAACGCAGAGCCCTCCGCTCCGGCGGAAATCCTGGGTATGGACAGCGTACCGGAAGCAGGCGACCATTTCTACGTGATGGACGAGAAGAAGGCCAGAGCCATTGCAGAACTCCGCGCTTCCAAGGCCAAGGAAGAAGAACAGCGGAATGTACAGAAGGTTACCTTGGACAACATCTTTGAAAAGATTAAGGAAGGGGAAATGAAGGAACTGGATATCATCATCAAGGCCGATGTCCAGGGTTCCGTAGAAGCACTGGTACAGTCCCTCCAGGGCATTAAGAGCGAAGAAGTCCGTATTTCCATCGTTCACTCCGCCGTAGGCGCCATCAACGAATCCGATGTCATGCTGGCTTCCGCATCCCATGCCCTCATCATCGGTTTCAACGTTCGTCCTGATGCCAATGCCCGCGGCATGGCGGAAAAGGACGGCGTAGACATCCGCCTCTACCGCGTCATTTACGACTGCATCGACGATGTGAAGGCCGCCATGGCCGGCATGCTTTCCCCCACCATCCGGGAAGTGGTGTTGGGCCATGCGGAAGTTCGCCAGGTTATTCATACACCGAAGGTCATCGTAGCCGGCTCCTATGTACAGGACGGCAAGATTACCAGCACCTGCCAGCTCCGCCTTATCCGTGACGGCATCGTTATCCACGAAGGCAAGATTAACTCCCTCCGCCGTTTCAAGGATGATGTAAAAGAAGTGGCAGCAGGCTTTGAATGCGGCATCTCCATCGACAGCTACCGTGACGTGAAAGAAGGGGACCAGCTGGAAGCCTTCGAACTGAAGGAAGAAGCGGCTGAACTGAAGTAAGGACACGCCCTTTCGGGCGTGAGGGTTCAAAGGGTTCGGCCCGCTGAAAGCGGGCTGGTTCAAAAGGTTCATAGGGTGGTGGTGGCGCCTTAAAATAATTGAAGGCGCCATTATGGTAAAACCTTTACTACCGGGCTTCGCCCGTGGGAAAACCATACAACCGCCCTGCGGGCGAGGAAAATGCCCGTTTTTGCGGTTTTCGCTGCCTTTGGCAGCACTGCCGCCGAAAACGGTCAGCCGACAAAAGGAAGGCCCTTTTATGGGCAGGCTAAGGGCCAACTTCGGCTGACTTGGAGGTCCTATGCAGGACCTCCACAGCATACAAACTCATCGCCCATAGGCGATACCTTCCCCTTTGAACCCGCCTGCCGAAGGCAGGCAGAACCCTTTGAACCTTCTGAACCCGGGGCCGCGGAGCGGCCCCTCATATATAATGATTTCATAGTATCCGCCTTTATCCAACTGCATAGAAGGCGGATATTTTTATAAAAACGTGAGGTGAAACCCATGTCTGAATTGCGAGTACGGAAAGTACAGGAATTTATCAAGCAGGAAGTGAGCAATATGCTCCTTCACGATTTGAAGGACCCCCGCATCGGTTTTGTGACGGTAACGGGAGTGGAAGTGACCGGCGACCTTCGGGAAGCGAAGATTTATGTATCCCTCTTTGGCAGCGATGAACAGAAAAAGGCCTCCCTGGAAGCGCTGAACAAGGGGAAGGGCTTTGTACGCCGGGAGCTGGGGCAGCGGCTGAAAATCTACTACACTCCGGAGATTTCCTTTGCCGAGGACACCTCCCTGGACTATGGCATGCACATTGACGGTCTTTTGAAGAAGATTCACAAGGAGGACAAAGAATGAGCCTTGGTTTGAATCATGCGAAGGAAATCGGAAAGAAGGAGGCCTGGGATTTCCTGATGAACCATCACCGCTTCCTTCTGGTGGGCCACGAACATCCCGATGGAGATGATGTAGGTTCCATCTGCGCCCTCCACAATGTGCTGGTACAGCTGGGAAAGGAAGCGGACATCCTTCTTCCCGACCCGGTGCCCCATGTGTACCGCCTTATTAAGACAAGCGCCCTGGTGCATACAGAAATGCCGGAGGGGAAGGACTATGATGCCCTGGTGTTTACGGACCTGGGAAATCTGGAGCGCGGCGGAAATTTCAATTTCCCCGATGTGGACAGCCTCTGCATCGACCATCACCGTTCCAATGAAAGGTACACCGACTATCTCTACCTGCAGTACAAGTACGCTGCCACCGCGGAAATGCTGGCAGAAATGTTCTTCGACGCCGGAATTACCATGGACGAGGATACCTGCAACGCCCTGTACATGGCCATCGGTACGGACAGCGGCTTCTTCAAATTCTCCTGCACCTCCGCCCACACCCTTCTCATGGCCAGCCAGCTGGTAGCCATGGGTGCCAAACCGGACTACATTGCCAACCGGCTGGACGAAAAGACGGAGGAAGCCATGAAATGCTACCAGCTGGTGGCAGGCACGGTGCACTCCTACCATGACGGGCAGATCGTCATCGCCTACATGGGGAAGGAAGCCATGGAGCTGGACGGCGAAAATTCCGATTACTATGCCTCCATTCCCCGCTGCATCAAGGGCTGCCAGATTGCGGCGCTCTTCAAGTACAAGGGAGAAAAGGAAACAAGGATTTCCCTTCGTTCCACGGAACACGCCAATGTGGGCGACCTGGCGGCAGAATTCGGCGGCGGCGGCCACTGGAAGGCCTCCGGCTGCACCATCCATGAAAGCTTTGAGGACGCAGAGCCGCTCTTTGTGAAGGCTGCGGAGAAATATCTCTGATGGACGGCGTCATCAATGTGGCAAAGCCGAAGGACTGGACCTCCTTCGACGTCATTGCCAGACTTCGCCGCATTTACCACCAGAAGAAAATAGGCCACGGCGGCACCCTGGATCCCATGGCGGAGGGGGTGCTCCCGGTTTTTCTGGGAAGGGCTGCCAGGCTCATCGAATACGCTCCTATCCACACCAAAACCTATGAGGCCGTCTTCCGCATGGGCCTTGCCACGGATACGGAAGACATGACAGGACAGGTTATAGAAGAGGGGCCCATCCCGGAGGACCTTTCCGTCTTTGAAAGGGCAGCGGAAAAATTCCGGGGCCCCATCATGCAGGTGCCCTCCAGCTACTCCGCCCTTAAAGTCAATGGAGAGCGGGCCTACAAGCTGGCCCGGGAAGGAAAGAAAGTGGACCTTCCTGCCCGGCCTGTCACCATTTATAAACTGGAAATTACAGAGACTGCGCCGCCCTTCCTTTCCATGACCGTCACCTGCTCTGCGGGCACCTACATCCGCGCCCTGGGAAGGGACTTGGGAAAAGAAGCGGGCTGCCTTCTCACCATGAGTGCCCTTACCAGGACCGAAATGGGTCCCTTCTCCCTGAAGGATGCCAAAACGCTGGAAGACATTGAAAAGGACCCGGATGGGGCGGTGATTTCCGACCTCCATCCCATCCTTTCTGCCCTGCCGGCCGTCGAACTTTCCGAAAAGGAAGGAGCTGATTTCCTCCAGGGAAAAAGGATTCGCTTCCATGGGGAAGACTGCGGCAGGACCGCCGTTTTCTGCGGCCCCCGTTTCCTTGGCATCGCCTCCCTTTCCAAAGGCATCATTCATCCGAAAAAAGTATTTTCCTGAGGCTTCTATGGAAATTTATCATTCATGGGAAGAACTTCCCAAAAATCAAAAATTCGTGCTGGCCATGGGCTTCTTCGACGGCTGCCACAGGGGCCATGAGGAAGTATTCCGCATGGCAAAGGAACTGGCAAAGGAACAAGGCGCCCTGCCCGGCGTCTTCACCTTCTGGCCCCATCCCATGGCGGTCCTTGCGCCGGATGTGCATGTGCCTCTCCTCCAGAACCGGGAAGAAAAGGCGGCCTCCATGGCAGAAGCAGGCATGGCCTTTGCCCTCTTCCTTCGTCCGGACAGGAAATTTCTGGAAGAGGCGCCGGAAGAATTTCTGGAGAAACTGGGACAGCTCCCCGGTCTCTTTGGCCTTGCGGCAGGAGAAAACTTCACCTTCGGAAGAAAGGCTAAAGGAAACAGCAGGCTCCTGGAAGAATGGTCGCTCAGAAAGCATGTGCCTGTCCGAATTGCCCGTCTGAAAGCAGAAAACGGAAAAACCGTTTCCAGCACCGCCATCCGGCAGCTCATCCAGAAAGGACAGGTGAAAGAAGCGGCCCGCCTTCTGGGAAGGCACTACACCATTACCGGCGACGTGGTTCACGGTTTCCGGCGGGGCCACGAAGTCCTGGGATTTCCGACTGCCAACCTTTCCTTCACCGAAGACCGCGTCCTTCCCGCCGACGGCGTCTATGCCGCCTATGCAGTGATAGACGGAAAGAAATACTCCGCCATCACCAACATAGGCAAAAATCCTACCTTTGAAGGAAAGGAAAGAACCATAGAGACCTTCATCTTCCACTTCGACAGCAGCATCTATGGGAAATCCTTCACCCTGGAATGGATGGAAAGGATCCGAGGAGAAATCCGCTTCCCCACGCCGGAGGCACTGGTGGAACAGATTAAGAAGGATATACAGGCGGCGGAGAAGATAGAGGGAGGAAAGTAGACATCAGACGTCAGATATTAGATGGTATATTGTAAATAGTCAATGGTGGTGCGGCGCCCTTTGGGGGGCGCCGTTTTTTGTCTATAGAAAACCCCCGGTTAGACCGGGGGTTCCAAAAAGCTTTAGCGATGAGTCTTTAATGGTTTATA
>NZ_UPZP01000058.1 GCF_900538805.1 uncultured Dialister sp. | reverse complement strand
CTTGATGGCTGTCTGATTTTATTCTTGAACTTTCAGCCCCTACAAGGAGCAGGGTGACGAGAATAGCGAGCTATTTAAGGAACCCTGGGACGCAGTAGGGGCTGAAAGTTCTTATAAAACCAGACTCTGCCATTAAGCCGATGCTGCCCCGATACTCCCCTGGTAGGCTTTTCTGTTTTTTGCGTGGCATGACATAGATTGTCATGCCTTTTTTGTGTAATAGAAGACAAGAAAACATATTTCATCATTTCTCCATGAGCCCTGGTATAATACAGGTAGTAATCACAAGGGGGTTCCTATGGCTGACATCATTGATTTGAAGGACGGAGTATACGAGAAGGTCATTTCCACGGGCTTTGACCGGAAGTTGGCGAAGGCGCTGGCGGATAAAGAAATATGGGCGGACCGGGAGGATGTGGATGCCCAGGAGGCGGTGGGGTATTTATCCACTTACCTGGAGAAGCTGATTCGAATCTGCCTGAAGGATATTGCTGACGAAAACCATGACCACTGCGTGAATGATGAGCTGGCGCTGACGAATGAGCTGGTGGACCGGCTGGCTTCCCGTATTGCCGATCTGGGGGCCGGCCATGATGTGACGGCAGAGCAGTTTATCCTGAAATCCCTGGAACATCGGGCCAATAAGATTGCCCGGAGGAAATGGGAGGCGCCGGCCACGTCTCTGGTGAATTCCTTCCTTTTTACCAATTCCAGAAATGATGTGTCCATGATTCATGAGCTGAACCGGGAAATCATGACCTGTGACCGCATGGATATGCTGATTTCTTTTATCCGTTTTTCCGGCCTGTCTCTCATTCTGCCCTGCCTTCGCCGGTTCACTGCCGGTGGTGGCCATCTTCGTGTGGTGACCACCACCTACATGGGCGCCACTGACCCCAAGGCGGTGAAGGTGCTTTCGGAGCTGCCGAATACGGAGGTGCGGATTTCCTATAATGTAAAGGAAACCAGGCTTCATGCGAAGTCCTATATGTTCTACCGGGACAGCGGATTTTCTACGGCCTACGTAGGTTCCTCCAATCTGTCCCGCGCCGCCATCGCCGATGGTATGGAGTGGAATATGAAGGTGA
The DNA here is from genome assembly GCF_900538805.1 of uncultured Dialister sp. Lineage (GTDB taxonomy): Bacteria > Bacillota > Negativicutes > Veillonellales > Dialisteraceae > Dialister. The sequence continues at coordinate 12,825 of NZ_UPZP01000058.1, read as the reverse complement.
CGGAGCAGGACCTGCCGGGAATCATTGCCAAGATGAAGGCCACCTTTGATACCTACTGGCATTCCGACGAATTCCAGCCCTTCGTATCTTCTGACTATGACAAACTGAGTCGTGCTATCGACAGGGAAAGGGGACGAAAGGAGGAGGGGAGCGATACCACATATTCCTTTGACATTGAGCCCTATCCCTACCAGCAGGCGGTGCTGGACGCCCTTCGCACGGAAAGACTGGGGAAGGACCGCTGGTATAATCTGGTGGTGGCTGCCACGGGCACAGGGAAAACTGCCATTTCTGCCTTCGACTATCGCAATTTCTACCAGAGCCGCCATGGGAATGCCCGTCTCCTTTTCATTGCCCATCGTGAAGAAATCCTGAAACAGAGCATTTCCTGCTTCCGGCAGGTGATGAAGGATCCCAATTTCGGGGAGCTGGCGGTGGGAGATTACCATGCTTCCCATAGTGAGCACCTTTTCATGTCCATCCAGACTTTCAACAGTCGGAAATTCTGGGAAAAGATGGATCCCCACTACTATGACATGATTATAGTGGACGAATTCCATCATGCAGCGGCCAGGGGATATCAAAAACTTTTGACCTGGTTCCATCCGAAAATCCTCCTGGGCCTCACCGCCACGCCGGAGCGCATGGACGGGAAAAGCATTCTGCCCTACTTCGGCGGCCACATTGCCGCGGAAATCAGGCTTCCCGACGCTATTGAACGGCGCCTTCTCTGTCCTTTCCATTACTTCGGCGTGGACGATCCGGTAAGCCTTTCCAATATCAAATGGACCGGCGGCCATTACGATATCGAAGAACTGGAAAATGTGTATACCGGTGAAGGCGCCCTGGCCAGTCAGCGGGCCCGGGCTATCTGCCGGGCGCTGGAGCAGTACACCGCGGACCTTCGTGACGTGAAGGCCCTGGGCTTCTGCGTATCCAAAAAGCATGCCCACTTCATGGCAGACTATTTCAACAAGCAGGGCATCAAAGCTCTGGCCCTGGACGCAGACAGTCCGAAGAATGTGAGAAATGACGCAAAGCAGAAACTGGAAAGCGGAGAAATCACCATTATCTTCGTAGTGGACCTCTTCAATGAAGGGGTGGACATTCCGGCGGTGAATACGGTGCTCTTCCTTAGGCCCACCAACTCCATGACCATTTTCCTCCAGCAGCTGGGCCGCGGCCTGCGCCTCTTCCCTGAGAAAGACTGCCTCACGGTCCTTGATTTCGTAGCCCAGGCCAACAGGAAATACGACTTCGCCTCCCGCTATGCTTCTCTTCTGGGAAAAAGCCATGTGGTCATAAAAAAAGAAATCCAGGAAGGCTTTCCCCATGTGCCCAAGGGCTGCTCCATCCAGCTGGAAGAAATCGCCGCCCGCCATGTGCTGGAAAACATTAACAGCCGCCTTCGGAAAAATGAATTCTACATGGAAATGGTCAAGGAACTGGCCGCCGCTTCCGGCGCCATTCCCAGCTTGGAAGAATTCTTCCAGGCTACAGCCATTGATCCCCACACCTTTTATAACGAAAAGCATACCTACGCCCGCCTCCTGGCAGATGCCGGACTCATTCCCGATTTCCCGGTAACCGAAGAAGAAGAGGTCCTCCGGAAAGGCCTGCCCCGGGTGCTCTCCATGGATTCGCCGAAATGGATTTCCTTCATGGAAAACTGCTTTGATCACATGAAAGACCATTTCAATGAAATAGAGAAAAAATACCTCCGTATGTGGCAGCTCACCCTCTATCCCGAAGGCGGCAAATGGACCTGCACCGCGCCGGAAGAAGCGGTGCTCCGCTTTCAGGGGCAGAAGGAACTGACCAAGGAAATCAAAGAACTGCTCCGCTGGCAGTACAACTACATCGATATTATCCCCGAAACGGCCAGCCTTCCCTATGTTACGCCCCTGGAAGTCTACTGCAACTACAGCAGAGACCAGATCTTCGCCGCCCTGGGATTCGCCAAGCCCGGAAGCATTCGTGAAGGCGTGAAATACCTGAACCCGGAAAACAGCGACGTAGTCAATACGCCTACCGACGTATTCCTTGTAACCCTCAATAAGTCGGAAAAAGAATTCTCCGACACCACCCTCTACGAAGACTACTCCATGGACAAATCCACCTTCCACTGGCAGAGCCAGAGCACCACCACCCCGGAATCCAAAACCGGCCAGCGCTACATCCACCAGCGGGAAAACGGCTCCATCGTCCTCCTCTTCGTCCGCAGCGCCAAACAGGACGCCTACAAATCCTCCATGTCCTACACCTTCCTGGGCCCCGCCCACCTCATGAGATGGGAAGGCTCCCAGCCCATCACCATCATCTACCACCTGGACCACCCCATCCCCGCTAAGTACATCACCAAGACCGACAGCGCCGGAGTCTTGTGAGGAAATAGTAAATAGGGATATCGCAAAGCCATTCTTCCCGCTCTGCGTGTCATTCTGAACGCAGTGAAGAATCTCGGTACATGCTGTTAATGACTCCTAAGCCTGTAACTACCAGTCAGCGGGAAGAGCGTCTGCATGACGCTGCAGCCACCCGCCGCCCTTGTCATTTCGAGCGGAGGCACAAGCCGCTATGAATCCCTCTTTCCATGAAGCCAGTGAAAGGGAGCCGAGAAATCTCCCTGCACTACGCAAAGAATGCTTCATGGCATTTCTTATAGCGTAGCCCTTCCCACCGGTCGCGTCATTCTGAACGCAGTGAAGAATCTCGGTACATGACGTTAGTGACTTATAAGCTGGTAAATACCGCTCGGCGGGAAAGCGGGTAATTGACACTACTGCTTCCCGCCGCCCTGTCAAACCTCAATTCTCAATTCTCAAATCTCAAATCTCAAATCTCTATTTTCCCAAAGGAGCCCACTCATGAGAAACAATCCAAAGCCCGGAGAAATCTGGCACCATTTCAAAAACCACGACTATGAAATCCTGGCCATCGCCACCCACACCGAAACGCGGGAAAAACTGGTGGTATATAAAGCACTCTACGGCGACTACGGTATCTACGCCCGTCCCCTCGCCATGTTCATGTCCGAAGTGGACCATAAAAAATATCCGGAAGTGACACAGCATTACCGTTTTGAAAAGAAAAGTCCGGTGACAGAGCGATGAAAACCATCCATGTGGCGGCGGCAGTGATTGCCGAAGGAAATCAAATCTTCACCGCCTGCCGGGGCTACGGAGAATTTAAAGGCCGCTGGGAATTCCCCGGTGGCAAAATAAAAGAAGGTGAAACGCCGGAAGATGCCCTTCGGAGGGAAATCAAAGAAGAACTGGCAGCGGATATCGCAGTGGACCATTTCCTGGGGACCGTCAATTACGACTACCCCGATTTCCACCTCACCATGGAATGCTTCCTCTGTCATGTAGTGGGTGGCACCCTCACAATCCTGGAGCATTCTGCCTTCCGGTGGGTGGAAAGGGAAGAATTAGGCACCATTGACTGGCTTCCTGCGGACAGGATAGCCCTGGAGTGGGTGAAGGGGCTGAACTCTCTTTGATATAGACCGTAAAAGAAGAGAATGATACAATATAGAAAAGCATCCTGCCTGCAGTCCGGATAATCTATATTCAGAAAATCCCCGCCGATAGGCATGAAACCTGAGAAAACAGAAGGTCAAAGGGTGAAAATGATGAGAATCTTAATCAATTGGAAATCCCCGCCGCAAAAGGGCAATAGAGAGCTCATCCGATGGGGCCTCCCAGGCCTGTTGTGAAAAAAGAATCCCCACACATGGGGACGAAAACTTTCCGGATGGTAATTTTCTTTGATAAATTTAGCCCAGTGAAAAAAGAATCCCCACACATGGGGACGAAAACAACTGTTCTTCCTTCATTGCTTTATTAAATGCATGTGAAAAAAGAATCCCCACACATGGGGACGAAAACTGGTGCATCTTTGTAGAGACTAAGCTCCTGCAGGGGTGGTGAAAAAAGAATCCCCACACATGGGGACGAAAACCTTCTGTCATTTTCTTTTATACCTCTTTCAATCTCCCATGTGAAAAAAGAATCCCCACACATGGGGACGAAAACAATCGTCAAGACGTTCTTCAATGAATTCCTTTGTGTGCGGTGAAAAAAGAATCCCCAAACATGAGGACGAAAACTAGGGCGGCTTTTCTCGTTGGTTGTTGTCTGCGTCTTGTGAAAAAAGAATCCCCATACATGGGGACGAAAACTTCAAAGAATATCTATGTAGTGTATAGGTGTAGGCCCCCAGTGAAAAAAGAATCCCCATGCATGGGGACGAAAACTTATAGCTGAGATTCCTCCCTGTCTTTTCGTACTTTTGAGTGAAAAAAGAATCCCCACACATGGGGACGATACGGTTTCCTGTCCTTTACCAATTTTTAGTCAATGGTAGCTATCTTCATGTTGCCATGTTATAATTAAATCAGTTTAATACATATATACTCATCAGTATTGCTGTGAGGTGGTACAATGGTTGATCGAATCAAGACAGCTGCGATTGCTTCTTTGCTTCATGATGTGGGAAAAATAAACTACAGAGCCGAGGGAGAGAAAAGGTCCCATTCCCTTTTGGGCTCTGATTTTTTGCGCCCTTTTTGTGAAGATACAGAGGAAGGCAGGGCCATTCTGCGCTGTGTTCGGTATCATCACGGGAAGGATTTGAGTGGTGCCCGTCTGGCGGATGATGACCTGGCTTACCTGGTGTATGAGGCGGATAATATTGCCGCCGGTGCAGACCGAAGAGAAGCGGACGGGGGAGGAGCCTTTTCCTTTGACCCTGCTTTATCTTTGGAGAATGTTTTCAATGTATTTGAAGGAACGAAAAAGGAAGACAAGTCCTATTTCCCTTTAAAGGAGCTGGATGCCAGGGAAGAACCCAATTATCCGGTCAGAAGTCCAAGGCCCGTGGCTGCACCGGGAAAATACCGGACCATTGTGAATGACTTGAAGGCTAATTTTCAGCGAAAAGCGCCACAGGACATGGAGCCCAATGAACTGCTCCGCATTCTGGAAGATACGGTAAGTTTTGTCCCTTCCAGCACCGACAGGAGCCAGGTGGCGGATATTTCCCTTTATGACCATTTGAAAATGACGGCGGCCATTGCTGCATCACTACTTCGGTATTTTGAAAATCATGGCATCCGTAACTACAGGGATTACTGCTTTACCCATGGGAAGGAACATCGCCGGGAGAAAAATATGCTCTTTATTTCCGGCGATTTTTCCGGTATCCAGAAATTCATTTACCGCGTGCCCACCAAGGGGGCTATGCGTATGCTTCGGGGGCGGTCCTTCTATCTGCAGGTGGTGCTGGAAAATGTAATTGATGAAATCCTGCAGCGCCTGGGTCTTTTCCGGGCCAATCTCATTTATTCCGGCGGCGGCCATTTCTACATGCTGGCCGATGATTCGGAAGAAACGGTGCAGCTTTTGGAGGATGCCTTCCGCAGGGTGAATGACAGGCTGCTTTTCCTGTATGGCACAAGTCTCTATCTGGCGGCGGGCTGGGTGCCGGTTTGTGCGGAGGAACTCATGGGCGAAACGGCGGAGGGAGACTCTATGTTCCGCAGGGTGAACAGGAAGGTGGCGGAGAAAAAGCAGGTCCGTTACAGTTTGGACCAGGTACGGCTCATGACGGCAGAGGACAGTCCGTTGAACGATATGGATAGGGGAATGAAGGAATGCGGCCTGTGCCACCATTCCCTGAAAGAGTCCCTCCTTTCCGATTACATGGCGGAAAGAGGAGACAATGAAGAAAAGCTCCAGGTGTGCCCGCAGTGCAACGGCATGTACTATCTGGGGAAAATGATAATTGATAGAAATCCCGACGGAGAAAGTACTTTCTTTGTGGTATTGAACCGGGAAGAACCGGACAGTATTCTTCTCCCTGCTCCTTTTCACGACCAGTGGCTGAAGGCAGTGACGCCTTCAGAAGGTAAGGAATATATGAAGGACGGGGCGATTGAGCGGATTTACAGTAAGAATGATTCCACCACTTCAGAAGTCATTGCCACCCGCCTATGGGTAGGAGACTATGCGGCAAGGGAGGAGGGGAAAATCCTTGATTTTGCGGATTTAGCTGAGAAGTCCGGGGGAGATGAAGAAAAAGGTATCCGTCGCCTTGGCATCCTTCGGGCCGATGTGGACTGGCTGGGGGCTGTATTTATGGCAGGTCTTCCAGGCAGGTATGGCACTCTCTCCCGCTACGCTTCCTTATCCCGCAGTTTATCCATGTTCTTTGCCGGTATGATTTCCCATATCTGCAGGAAGGAATTGCCGGCGGGACAGGCACCCTTTTATCTTTTCCATGAAAAGAAAGGAAACCGCTCTGTTCACATCGTTTATTCCGGCGGCGATGACATTTTCCTGGCGGGAGCGTGGGATGACTTGCTGGAGCTGGCAGTAGACCTTAGAAGAGCATTCCGGACATACACCAATGGACAGCTGTCCTTCTCGGCGGGGCTTGGTCTCTTTGCACCTGCCTATCCGGTGATACGCATGGCTTCTGATACCGGAGATATGGAGGATGAAGCAAAGAAAAGGAATGATACCGTCAAGGACAGCATTGCCCTCTTTGGCAGGGATGAGCTGGCAGGGGATGTGCCCGTTTTCCGATGGAAGGAATTGGAAGATGGAGTATGGGGTGAAAAGCTGCAGTTTCTTTTGAATCATTTCCTGCTGGCCGGTGTGAATGATGAAGAGAAAAAGCCCGGCATGCTTCCTGCCGGTAAGTCCCTTCTTTATCGAATGCTTAGCATCTTAAAGGAGCCGACCTTCAATCTGGCCCATTTTGCCTATGCCATCGCCCGGCTGGACCCGGAAAGCAGCAAAGGAAAGAAATGCAGCGAAGAGGAGAAAAAGTGCTACAGCGAAGTCCGCTATGCCTTTTTCCAGTGGGGCAGGAACTCCGGGGAAGACCGGAAAGAATTGGAAACGGCACTTCGTCTTGTGATTTACCGCATGCGGGATAAATAAGGAGGAATTATGGATAACTATGTAGATCGGGCTGACAAGGTCATGCGTGCATTAAGCGAAGAAGCGCAGAAAAACAATGGCTCCAAAATGGTGACGACCTCCCAGATCAGGAAATTCCTGACAGCTGTGAACCGGGTGAACGGCAAGATAGACCAGTTCAAGAACGGGAATAAATCATCCGCTTCCGGTACGATTCCGGAGGATCTGCAGATGGAAATCAAATTTCTGAAGGTGAAGCTGGCCTACCAGATTGGCAGGGCAGATGCCGGACGGAATAAATCAAATCCGGTGAAGGATTTTGCGGATAAGTCGGGCTTATTTGCCGAAATCGACAGCATCGGCAATAACCTGGAACGCTATGAAAACTTTGCCCGTTACGTGGAAGCACTGGTGGCATTTCATAAATTTTACGGAGGGAAGGACTAATCATGGAACAGACACAGCTTTTGGAAAAGGTGATTATTCGTGCAGTATTGACCGTGAAAACGGGTCTCCACATCGGCGGTTCCAGTGATTATGCTCCCATTGGTGCTGTGGACAGCATATTTGTACGGGATCCTCTCACAAAACAGCCCGTTATTCCGGGGAGTTCAGTGAAAGGGAAAATGCGCACCCTTCTGGCTAAGACAAGGAATGGAGGTCATTTAGGCTCTTCGCCGGATAATGATGAAGAAGTGGTGCTCCGCCTTTTCGGCTCTGCCCAGAAAAACCATATTCTTTTCTCCCGCCTCCAGTTTTCCGATTCCTTTGTAAAAGACACATCGGTGAAACAGTTCTCCGGTCTGGATACAGACACCTACCTGGGAGAAGTGAAATTTGAAAATACCATCAACCGGGCCACCGGCGTAGCCAATCCAAGGCAGATCGAAAGGGTACCGGCAGGGATGCAGTTTGATTTCCAGCTTGTTTACAATCTGGAAAATAAAGAGGAATCCGGTGAAGATATGGAAGTACTTCGGGATGGGTTCCGTCTGCTCCAGCTGGACTACCTGGGCGGTCATGGCTCCCGGGGCTATGGACGGGTGGCTTTCTCCGATTTTTCCGTGACCAGGGTGGATGCCCATACGGGTAAAGCGGAACCGGACAAAGAACTGGCCAGCCGGTTTGAAAGTGCTTCCTTATGAGTACCTATATCATCCTTCCCCTGAAATTTACGGCGCCTGTCCATTTTGGCGATGCATCCGGCGGGGGAGGACTGGATGCGGTGCAGCCTCTGTGCAGGGCGGATACATTTTTCAGTGCCCTCTGCAGTGAAGCGGCCCGGCTGGGCGGACAGACGCTGGATAAACTGGTTCAAAAGGTGAACCATGATGAAATCGCTTTTTCTGATTTGCTCCCCTGGTATCTGAGGGACGGAACCTATGAATGGTACGTTCCAAAGCCGGTCATTTCTATCCCTTCTAAGGAGGTGAAGGTGGAATCCCTGCAAAATGCAAGAAGCATGTCATCCTTCCGAAAAAAGAGTAAAAAGAGAGCATTTCTGAAGGCGGCGGATTTGGGGCTCTATGTGGATGATTTGCGCTATGGCTCTGCATCTCTGGAGGAGGAGCCCCTTTTCGGAGAAGCCATTTCTGCAGTTCACTTCAATGGCAGGACAAGGACGCCATATTCGGCAGGCTCCTATTTCTTTGCTCCTTCAGCCGGACTCTATGTATTGGTGCGCCTGGAGGACCGGTCTGACTGGGAGTGGCTGGAATCACTCATTTGCCTTACAGGCATGACGGGAATCGGCGGCAGAAAATCCAGTGGCATGGGTACTTTTAGGAAAGAACAGGATGGGATTATTCTTTCCCCTGACAGTGATAATGAGGACGAATCGACCTTGTCTGAACTTCTGGAAGATAGGGAAGCAGACTGCCAGATGGTCCTTTCCGTATTTCTTCCGGCGGAGAATGAGTTGGAAGCAGCGTCCCAGGGGGCCGGCCTCTGGCTGCAGCGGAGTGGCTTTACCTGGATGCCGGGCATGGAAAGTCCTGCTAAAACAAAATCAGTCTATATGCTGTCCTCGGGGAGCTGCTTTTCTACCCGCCTCCATGGCCGGGTGGCAGATGTCAGTACGTCGGCAGTCAATCATCCGGTGTACCGCTATGGGAAAGGACTGTATCTGGGGGTGCCGAAATGAGCATGTATTATTGGAAGGTATCACTGGTGTGTCAGTCGCCGGTCTTTGTGGGGAGCGGCGAAAAGTTTAAAAAGAGTGAATACATTTATGATAAAAGGGCCGGAAAAGTGCATTTTCTTGATGAATCAGGATGGATTCGATTCCTTGGCCGCCATGGAATTATGGATAATTTCTCCAATGCGCTTTTGGCCAATCCTGTCCATCTGAATCTCTTTGGCTATTTATCTCATCAGGACAGGCTTGGCAGGGAGTACGGCAGTATAGGGAACATTATTCATGCCATGAAACAGGAAGGGGCTATCCTTCGCACGGAGCCCTATCTGGGAAATCGGGATAACGTGCCCGGTGACATCGCCGGATTTGTGCTGGATGCTATGGGAAATCCCTACATTCCGGGTTCCTCCTTAAAAGGGGCTTTCCGTACGGCCATTCTGGCTCATCATATCCTGAGAAATCGCGGCGCATACCGGCAGGACTGGGAAAATATCAAAAGAGCTGCTGGAAACCAGCGGAGGATGGGCAGTGCCATGGATGCTTTGGAAAGAAAGGCGGCCATTTCCCCGGATAAAAACGGAAAAACCAACATGGTAAACAGCTATTTCCGAGGACTCACGGTCAGTGATGCCAAGCTGATAAATGGCGGGCTGTGCGTTGTGCCGAAAACAGACCTGGGCCTTCATACATCCCGCACCCATGAGGTGTCACTATTTCGTGAAACGCTCCAGGGCGATTCGACACTGGAATTTACTCTTGGTATTGACGATGATAAGTCAGCCATGGGGCATTTTGGCATTCATGACTTTCATGATTTCACGGACATACTCAAGGAATTTGTCAATTTCCAGTATGAAATCCTGAAGAAGCCCTTTGAACCCTATGCGCAGGAAGAACTTCATGATATTAAGAACGCCAAGAATGCGGACCTGGTCCTGGGGGGAGGCGCCGGATATATTTCCAAAACCCTTGTGTATGCTCTGGCACCGAATAAAGAGGATGCGGTGTACGTGGTAAGAAAACTTATGGAAAATATTTTCAAGAGAGGCCATCATGAGGGGGATAAGGAAATTTCACCGCATGCCCTGAAGCTGGCGGAGGTGGATGGGGTGAACTACCTCATGGGGCTCTGCTATCTGGAAGGGGAGGAAGCGCTATGCTTAGACAGGTAGAATTTGAACTGAACCTTCCGGAGGGGGAAAAGCTGAATCAGTCCATGGGTTCTCTTCTGCAGGGACTCCTGATGGAAAGAACCGATTCTTCCTGGGCGGAGGAAATGCATACCCAGCAGGTGCGGCCCTACAGCCAGTATGTGACGGTGGCAGAAGGAAAGCCGGTTTGGCGCATACAGACTATCACCGATAGAGCCTTTGAACGTCTGATTTATCCGCTGCTGAGCAAAAATCACTACCATTTAAAGCAGAGGGACTATGACATAGGACTTTCTCATTTCCGCATCATCAAGCAGGAAACTTTCAGCGACATAGAGACCAGATATGTGCTGAACCATGAGAAAATCCACCATATCCATCTTCGCTTCCTGACATCCACTTCCTGCAAGACACAGGGAGGCTATGCCATATTTCCTTTTCCCTACCTCATATTGAAAAATCTGGTAAGCAAATGGAATACCTATACCGACAGCTCCCTCATCGATTCTGACCGCACTGCGGACCAGCTGGACGGGGAAATGCAGGTGGTGGACTACCATCTCCACATGCACCCTTTTTCCCTGGAGGGAAGAAGAATCCGGGCGTTCCGTGGTGATGTATCCTACGGCTTCTTTCAAAATGACATGGCCGCCCGCTTGACTGCCGTGCTGGCAGACTTTGCCTCCTATGCGGGGACAGGCATGAAAACGGCCCTTGGCATGGGCGGCACAGAGACAGAAGTTTCCTTTTACAGAGAGGTGAAATAATTGCGTATCCTTTTTACCCCGGCCGGCGATACGGATCCGGTGAGAGGCTATCACGATGGAGCCATCCTCCATATCCTGAGACATTATGACGTGGACAGGGTCATCCTTTTCCTGACGGCGGATATGGAAAAAAAGGAAGAGGACATGGCCTGCTATACCAAGGGTATCCGCTCCGTATCGCCCCATACATCTATTTCCTGTATCAAAAGCGGTATCACAGAGCCCCAGCGCTATGAAAGCCTTACGGTAATGCAGGCAGACTTTGCCAAAGCCTATGAGGAAAATCCAGGGGCAGAATGGCTTCTCAATGTGAGCTCCGGCACGCCCCAGATAAAAACGGTTATGGCTCTTCTGGCGCTGGACTATCCGAAGGCAAAGGCCATCCAGGTGCACAGTCCGGAGAAAAGTTCAAACCGCGGAAACCATCCCTGCCGAACCAGCGAAGAACTGGTGGAAATGCTGGACTGCAATGAAGACAATGAGGAAGGGGCGCCCAACCGCTGCGATGAGCCGCCTCTGCTCCTTTTGAAACGGCATGGGATATCCATGCAGATAGAGTCCCTTGTAAGAAACTATGAATACGCCGGTGCCTATGAACTGGTCAGGCTGAATCCCACCCTCTTTTCCGGTGATACGAAAAGGCTTCTCCAGCACGCCATGTACCGGAGGGACCTCCTTTGGCGCCAGGCCAATAAAGTCATTTCCCAATACAGAGGAAAGCCTCTCATTGCCAGTCCCGATGATTTTTCTGAATATTTCCAGGTCATGGAGCTCCGTGAAAGGAAAAGGCAGTACCCGGAATTCGCGGTGAAGCTGTCACCGGTGCTGGTGGAACTGGGAATCAAATACATGGAAAAGCTGACCTGCTTCCATCTGGATGACTGCTGCGAAAAAAGAAGAAATGTGAAGTACTATGTCAAAAGGTACCTGCTGAATCGTCAATATCCCAAACTTCTTGCTTACTTGGAAACACAGCTGGGAAACACCTTCCGTGATGGTCCTTTATATTTCAGCACCATCGTCCACATTTGCGAATATCTGCAAAACAATGATTTGAAAGGAAACAGCAGACACGAAAGGATTACCCACATCTTCACCTGCCTTCGGGTGGTGGAAGAGAGAACCAGAAATCTGGTGGCCCATGAAATTACAAATCTGGATGATGAATCCATACAGAAAGCTACAGCAGAAAGCTGGGACAAATCCCCCGGAATCCCCGGTGGCCTGCGGGCTAAGGATATTATCACGCTCCTTCATGAAGCGGCCCGGCTGATTACAGGAAGAGATATTCCATGGACCTACGACAGCCTGAATGATAAAATCATAGAGAGCCTCCGCCAGAGTGAATAGACAGAGACAACTCCAACAATGAAAATCCCCGCCGATAGGCATGGAATCTAAGAAAACAGAAGGCTGACAGGAGAAAAATATGAGAATCCAAATCAATTGGAAATCCCCGCCGCAAAAGGGCAATAGAGAACCCATACGGTGGGGCTTCCCAGGCCTGCTGTGAAAAAAGAATCCCCAAACATGGGGACGAAAACAATCTGTTGATTTCCTTAATAATTTCCATGATAGTGAAAAAAGAATCCCCAAACATGGGGACGAAAACCATTTTGGTTTCCTCCTTTTAACTCTTTCCCTCGGGAGTGAAAAAAGAATCCCCAAACATGGGGACGAAAACACTCATTTTCGTAAGAATATTGATTTTAACGATTGCGGGTGAAAAAAGAATCCCCATACATGGGGACGAAAACTTTGGAATTCTGTATCCATTTTCGTACATGGAAAGTGCGGAGTGAAAAAAGAATCCCCAAACATGGGGACGAAAACACGTCTTT
>NZ_UPZP01000057.1 GCF_900538805.1 uncultured Dialister sp. | reverse complement strand
TACCCTCCAGCACCCCTTCGCCACTTCGTGGCCCTCTTCCTCCACGGGAAAGCGTCTCACGTGATTTTCAGGTCGCTGTCGCTCCCCTACAAATCACGTTCGCTTGCCACCTAAAGGGGACGCAAGAGTTTGTGCCCATGAAGCGTTCGTATCATTTCTATTCTTACCATTCTGCTGAATTGGCCGCCTACCACGGTCAGCCGACTAAAAGGAAGGCCCTTTTATGGGCAGGCTAAGGGCCAACTTCGGCTGACTTGGAGGTCCTATACAGGACCTCCACAGCCACCCTTATCCGGCTGCGCCGGACTTTCCCCTATGCAGGGGACAGAATAAAACCGCAGAACAGCATTGACCCCACAAGCACCACAGGGTATAGCGCCGCTAAAATCTCCCCCTCCGGGGGAGACGCCGCCGAAGGCGGCAGAAGGGGTGCATTTCCACGGGCGAAGCCCGGTTGTATGGTTTTTCTTTCGCTGCTGCTCCACGCGCAAATTGACTAAAATGTCCAGCACCCATAGTGCCCCCTGAATAGGGGCAAAGGTGGTGGCGCCAGCCACCAAAGGGGGTGCCGCCGGAATGGTGTAAGAAAGAGTATGACGCATTATCTCCACTTGCCAGCCCCTTCCACCGCTTACGCGGTCCCCCTCCCCCATGGATGGGGGAGGCAAGTGGGTAATGCACGTGGTCCCCCTCTCCCTGCAAGCAGGGGGAGGCAAGTTTTAGTGCAGGCCGGCTCTGCCGCCCCATTATATTGGCGGCGAAGCCGCCCTCCTTCACCCTCTGAACCCTCTGCACCTTCTGAACCATCTGAACCTTCACGCCCAAAGGGCGTGTCCAAAAAAAAGCGCCCCTGTTTTCAGAGGGCGCCTCCTTCATTTACCATTTACCATTCACAATTTACCATTTTAACCATGACCGGCGGTAAGCGGACAGCGGACAGCCGTTTCACTGTTTCACTGTTTCACTGTTTCACTTTCCCACTGTCTCACTATCTCCTCGGATGTCTCTTATCCTCATACATTTTCTTATCCATTTCCATGATGAGTTCGTCGATATCGATAATGGGGGCGGTGCGGATGGCGATGCCCAGAGCCATGCTGAGGTTCTGAAGGTGCAGTTTGCCCTTCAGTTCCGCCGCCAGCTGCACTGCCCGGGCTTTGTCTGCTCCTTCCACGGCCAGGATGAATTCGTCGCCGCCCATGCGGAAGGCGTGATTCCGGCCCACCAGTTCGCCGGCAATGGCTGCCAGGGTTTGGAGGGCCCTGTCGCCGGCTTCATGGCCCTCTTTGTCGTTGATCTGCTTGAGGCCGTTCATATCGCCGAAGAGGAAGGCCGTCTTTGTACCCACGGGGAGGCTTTCCACATATTCCATGAAGGCCAGGCGGTTCCTAAGGCCTGTGAGCTGGTCTTCATGGCTCAGGGCCTGGAGACGGTCCATTACATTCCGGTTGCGGATGAGGCTTGCCGCAAAGCGGGTCAAGGTATCCAGCAGAGGGCTGGCTTCTTTCATGATTTTTTCCGATGGGTTCACCACTTCCGTGTAGCCGAGGGAAAGGCCGCCGATGACCAGATGGCCGGAGATGAGGCGCTTCAGTCCAGGCCGGTAGGTCTCACTGGAAATGCCGTACTCTTTCTGCACCGCTTCCACGTCGTCAATGATGGCTATCTGGTCGGGGCCGAAGCGGTCATAAAGGGGCCTTGCCAGCTCCATGGGTACATGCTGCATGGCGTCTTTGGAGGGCTCTATGCCGGGAGCGCACCATTCGTAGGTATTCTTCACGGTGCCGTCGCCCTGCTCTTCAAAAATGCATACCTTCTCGGCTTCCAGAATTTTTCCCGCCCGGGCCAGGAGCCGGCTGACGCCTTCATGGGGTGTGGGCGCGGAAATTCCTCCCACCAGGGCATCATTGACCGCCATTTCCTGGAAGAGCATGTATTTCTTCCGGTAGTCCCCTTCCGCGTAGCCGCCCAGATTCGTGGCCAGTTCAAAATGACCGTTCTTTCCATGCCAGGAAATCAGGGTATGCTGGATAAGGTAATCGCCGCCGGTATTCATGTTATGGAAGGTCTGGGTATAGAAACGGTCCCGCCTGAGGAATGCCAGGGGACAGACTTCACAGGGAGCAGACTCTCCACAGATAAGCTCATAGCACTTTCTTCCGGCATAGGGATAGTCCTCCGGCAGCCCCAGGTCCCGAAGACCCGCCTTGTTCACATAAAGGAGGCTGTAGGTGTCGGGGTCGGAAATCATGATCTGGTCACTGCTGTTGTCAAAGACGGCCCTGTCGAAAACGATGCGGTCTCCATAATACAGGGATTCTCCGTATTTCTCCCGTTCCGCTTCCACCAGACGGCGGGCCAGAAGGTGGAAGAGTTCGTCCACCGTGCGCACCTCCGATGCCATGACCAGGGCATACTGCAGGAAAAGGGTGACCTGCCGTCCCGCCTCTTCCCGGATGCCATGGATTTCATTGGACAGGTCCAGCATGCGGCGCCGGATATCCGCCGTGTCCTCTGCCTTCATGAGGACGCAGAACCGGCCGCCGCCCAGATGGGCTATGGCCGCGCCCTGACGGAAGAAATGGGAAATCAGCTTCGCCAGCCGGGCAAGCAGTTTCTTTCGCACCGCCATGCCATAGAGACGGCTCACATCGTCCAGAGCCGGAATGTCCATGAAGAGGGCGGCGCAGTTTTCCCCATAGGATTTGTAGTTATCAAAGTAATGGATGGCGGTGATGAACATGCCGCGGTAGTTTAGAAGTCCCGTTTCCATGTCCCGTATATCCAGCTCCTGGTTTTCCCGCCGGATTTTTCCGATGCTGTCCCGGTCGATGAAATACCCCGCCAGACCGGCGATTTCATTGCCCCGGTATATGGGGAACTTGGTGGCCTGTACATAGTGGATCTGTCCCTTGATGATGCACTGGCCCATGACATTTCTGGAAATCGCTCCTTTTTTGAGTACCTTTTCCTCTTCATTTCGGAAGCGGCGCCCGTTGACATGCCAGCCGATTTCATCATCCGTCTTTCCCAGAATGTCGGACAGGGTGAAGCCGTATTTTTCAAGGAATGCCCGGCTGGCCCCCAGGAACCGGTGCTCCCTGTCCTTCCAGAAGAAGCAGATATTTCCGCTCTCCGCCATGGCCTGCAGCACCGAAGAGCGCCGCTTCTCTTCCCGCTCTATTTCCGGCAGGGGCACCAAAGTGGCCAGATAGGAAGGAAGCATGGCTGTCTCCCTGGCGGCGGCAGAGGCGGTATCCTTAATGCCCAGGAGAATATCTCCATCCCAGGAGGAACCGAGGAGGGCGAAATTAAACTCCTTCCACCGGTAGCTGCCGTCATCCATTTTCATACGGTACAGACCGGTCACTGCGTTTCGTTTGGACCGATTCGCCTTCTTTTCCAGGGTCCCCGGTTTCATGATCCTGAGAAACCGCTCCCTGTCTTCGGGATGCATGAAATCGCCAAGCTTCAGGAACCGGCCCAGAGGCACCGTCTCCCCGGTACGTACAATGCGGTTCATGGACTCCGCCACCTCCACCAGGGCCTCTTTCTTCCGAATCACATAGAGACCGTCATAGACAATGAAGAGATGGCGCAGCAGCTTATCCATGCGATGGGTTTCTTTCCGGTCCTGACCGTCCGAAACCAGGTAGTATTCCATTTTTCCGGCAAAGCGGTGATCATCCTGGGCCAGCACCTGCAGAGTGCAGCGCATATACTGCCCATGGAAAATGTAATTCATGGACTCCTTCCTGCCGCTTTTGGCAGATGTGGACATCAGTTCATGGAACTGCTGCATCACCGGCAGGTCCAGCTTCACCAGCCTCAGCCCATTCTCATTGACACAGGCGGCATTCAGGGCCGCCGCTGCCCGGCGGCTGGCTTCATTTCCCAGAAGGATGGCTATATTCTCCCCGTCGTAGAGAAAAAGGGCTGCCGGCGTATCGCCGATGATATTGGCCAGTCCCAGTTTTTCATAGAAAGAATTCTCCAGCGGCGTTTCCACAGCCAGATGACGATGGAGGCAGTACCGGTAGCTTTCCTCATAGGGCAGTGCCTTCCCGTAGTACCAGCCCTGGATTTTCTCGCAGCCCATGCTCTTTAGAAACTCCGCCTGGGCCCTGGTCTCCACCCCTTCCGCCAGTGTATGGATGCCCAGCTTCTTGGCCATGTAAATGATGGAGCCCATGATTTTCCGGCCCCAGTCATTCTGGTTACGCTGGAACGCCATATCCAGCTTCAGCGTATCAAAGCGGTAGGTCTTCAGCACATTCAAAGACGAATAGCCGCTGCCGAAATCATCCAGCCAGCACTCATAGCCCGCCTTCCGGAACTTCTCGATTTCCTGCCTCAGCCGCATTTCATTCTTCTTCAAGGCGGACTCCGTGATTTCGATATGGAAGAAATTCCGGGGCACCTGGTACTTCTCCACCACATCCTCCACAAAGGAAAAGGGATCCATCACCTCAAAATCCACGGCCGATAGATTCACCGACACCGGCACAAAGGGCCGGTGATTTTCCATAATAAACCGGTACAGTTTGGCCACCGTCTCTATGACATAGCAGTCCAGTCGATGGATCAGACCGGCCTCCTCCAGCACCGGCACAAAAATGGAAGGCATAATCATGCCCCGCACCGGATCCTCCCACCGGGCCAGGGCCTCCGTGCCGCACACCTTTCCCGTAAGCGTGCGGATGACCGGCTGATAGTACACCTTGATATGCCCTTCCTTCAGGGCCCTGTCGAAATTGCCAAGCACATAGACCCGATCCGTAAGATGCTGCCCCATGGACTTATCATACACCGCAAAAGTCCTGCCGGCATCCCCCTTGATCCAGTCCGCCGCAATCTTGGCCCGGTCAAAGAGAAGATGAATACCGCTTTCGCTGATTTCCACCTCATCGGGATTGAAAATATTCACCCCCGCCTTCAGCTGCACCGCCGGATCGCCGGTAAAATTCCTGATATCCCGGGACACCGCCTCAATCCGCTCCGCCACATCATGATGAAGCGCCAGCACCGCAAAGGTATCCCCGGTCAGATGGGCGATGATAGAATAGGGAAAATGGGAAGCAATACTTTCAGCCATAAAGCGGATAAGCCTGTCCCCCGCCTCCGTGCCGTGGCGGGAATTGTAGACCTTGAAATTGGTGAGATTGAAATACAGCGGCGCCCGGCTACCGAAGATGCCCTTCTTCACATCCTCCCGGGCCTGCCTGGTAATGGCCGGATAAAAAGTCCTCCGGTCCATGAGCTGCAGATCCCGCGCCTTCCCTTCCCTGTCACGAATGCAGGATAGACACCAGGCCCTGCCCTTTTCTTCATCCTCATATACCCCGGCTGTCCCTTTCACCGGGACACTGCCGGAGGAAGCCCTCAGCTGAAAATAAAAAGACCCGCTCCTTTCCTCTGCTCCGCAGCGCTGGCCAAGGGGCACATACCCCTCAGCCACAAGCTCCTTAAAAGAGCTGCCCCGCTGCGAAAAAAGCTCCTCCATGGAAGAGAAGCCCATCAAATGGAGGAAAGAACGGTTTGCATACAGCACCTTTTCCTCATCATCCATAGACACCAGACAAATCCCGCAGGGAAGCCCGTCAAGTCCCGCTTTCCCCATACCGCTGCCATCTGCCATATCCATCATCCGCCTTATAATGCCCGGCTCCGTCAGGGTACATCCCTTTTCCCCGGGCCGAAAAGTTTCACAAAACCACCTTCACAAAGAACAGACTGTCATGTAATGAAAGTCTCATGTTACATTAGTCTCTCAAAAATATTATATCACATATTACGTGTGATAATACTATGTAGAAGATAAATTTCAGTGTCTACCCCCCCTTAAAAAATTATTAGATTACTTGTATTCAATTCAGAAAAAGAGGCGCCTGTGGACACGCCCTGCGGGTGTGAGGGTTCAGAGGGTTCAAAGGGAAATGTTGACGGGGCTCCGCCCCGAGGGTTGTGGTGGGCGCCTTCGGCGCCAGTTTTGATAAAACCGCGGTAGTGGGCTAGTGTACTAGTGAGCTGGTGGGCTAGTGGACTAGGAAAACCAGGGAGCCGCCCTGTCGGACGGGGAAAAACAGGCAAACCGGGCCTTCGGCCCGGTTGTTTGATTTTCTCTCCAGAATACTGTAAGAAGCGTATGACTCAAAAATCTCCTGCCTCAATCTCTCGTTTCCCCTTGAGGGGAACGCCACGTAGTGGCAAAGGGTGTACGAGGTCAAGCACCGATGTGACACTCCACCGTGGACGTGACCGCCGATAGGCGGCCTGCTCTACTTTGAGTTTCTTTCCGATTCTTACCCTCCAGCACCCCTTCGCCACTTCGTGGCCCTCTTCCCCTAAAGGGGACGCAAGAGTTTGTGCCCATGAAGCGTTCGTATCATTTCTATTCTTACCATTCTGCTGATTTGGTCGCCTGTGGCGGCCACCCCCTATCCCGCTCCGCGGGACTTCCCCCTATTCAGGGGGCAGAATAAAACCGCACAGCAGCGATTTCCCCATAAGTACCACAATGCATAGCGCCGCTAAAATCTCCGCCGCTGCTGCCATAAGCACCAGTTGCCCGAAATGCCCAGCACCCATAGTGCCCCCTGAATAGGGGGAAAGGTGGTGGCGCCAGCCACCAAAGGGGGGGCCGCCGGAACGGTACAAGAAGAGTATGACTCAAAGATTTCCTGCCTCCATTCCCAATTTTCCCATGAGGGACGCAAGGGTTTGAGCCGCTCCCCCTTTATTCATATTGGCGCCGGCAGGCGCCCACCTTCATTTACCATTTACCATTTACAATTTACAATTTACAATTTTCCCTATGTGTTCCCCGCCTCCCAAGACTCCACGGAAAGCGGCGCAAAAAAAGAA
The DNA here is from genome assembly GCF_900538805.1 of uncultured Dialister sp. Lineage (GTDB taxonomy): Bacteria > Bacillota > Negativicutes > Veillonellales > Dialisteraceae > Dialister. The sequence goes on along the minus strand of NZ_UPZP01000057.1, from coordinate 7,334 downwards.
GCCCTCTTTCGAGAGCTTCTTCTTTGTTTATGAAACTATATTCTCTTTTCTTTTCAGAAATTAGAATTTGTAGTTCAGGGAAACGGTCCATGCATCATCCGGATCAGCTGCGCCGTCAGCGTCTGCACCGAATGCATATTCAGCGTGGAGGGAAACGTTCTTCTGGAGAGCTACGTCGCCGATAACGTTCCAGTACTTCAGGTTGGTTGCGTAGTTACCAGCTGCATCGGTATTGGTCCAGAATGCGTTGAGCAGATTGGTCTGGAGACCAGTGCCGCCGAAATAGGTAGCATTGCCAATATCATTGTACCAAACGCCGAGAGCGAAAGTACCCGGTTTCTTCCAGTTGAAATTGCTGTACTGGAGGCCTGCGTTCCAAGCATCATCATTCTTCAGTTCAGTAGTAGTATTCTTTACATATTCGCCCTGAACATTCCAAGCCTGGCCTACCGGAATAGTGAGGTCAACGCCGAAGATTTCGTCATCGAGCTTGTAATCTTTGTCTTTGCCCCAGTAACCATTGTCCAGATCGTTGTTGCCCTGGAATTTGGTGTAATCAGCAGTCAGTTTTGCAAAGCCGAAATCATAACCAGCCTTTGCATAGAAAGCATCTTCATCATCAATGATAGCTTTCTTGTAATCATTATAGGTGGTGTTGAACTGACCAAAACCTGCAGCTGCGTTGAATTTGCCATTGTTGTAAGACAGTTCAGCGCCGTCGAAATCATGGGAAACACCATAACGCCAGCTTCCCTGGTTGCCAAAGTTATTTGCATAACGGCCAAGAGTTACTGCGAAGTTGCCAAACTGATGTTTAGCGTTGAGTACATCCATGTATACGCCATTATTGGTATCATCAGCAGCAGATGCATTGTTGTTGTCATCGCCTTTGAAGTTCATGTTGTAGGTAAGGCGGCCATTGATGGTGGTGGAGTCATTAACCTGACCCTTAACATTGATTCTCATACGGCCATCCCAGCCATCAGCAGTCTTGTTGTACTTACCATCTTTCAAAGTACCGAGAGACTTATCGGAATAACGCATACGAGCATCGCCGGACCAATAAATGTTGCCGACTTTCTTTTCCAGGTTGGAAACGCGAACGCCCAGGTTAGCCAGTTCGTCAGCGTATTCGCCAGCCAGTTTGTCGAGAGTTGCACGCTGTTCAGCGTTCAGCTGATCTTCTTTAGCCATGAGGCGGGCAATGATCTGAGCCAGTTCATAACGGGTAATGTTTCTTTCGCCTTTGAAGGTGCCGTCCGGATAGCCTTCTACAACGCCCTGGTCGGAGAGGTCGGATACTGCCTGGTAAGCCCAGTCATCGGTGGAAACATCGGAAAATGGATTTGCTGCATAAGCGGAAACGCCTGCAGTGAGTGCTGCTACAGCAGCCAGTGCGAGAATTTTTTTCATAGTTCATCGCTCCCTTAGAAAAAATATATAGATAACCTGCCCTTTCTGAAGGAGTGAAAATATCTCTGCAAGAGTGTCCGTGTTTCCTCTGCTTACCCTCTCTCCTCCCATATCCCCCGGGCCGGAAATATGCTTTTTTCAGCATACTATAAATGTATGATTATGCGCAATAGGGAATATTCTTTCTTATGTAATTCTAATCATAGGCTCCATAATGGCTTTTAGAAAATCGAAAAAGGAGCCCATGATGGACTCCTCTTCGAATCTAAACCTTAACCTTTATGAACCTGTATGTATCATAAACTATGAAAAGAGAAAATGCAATAGATTTTTACAAAAAAGGGCCGCTTCGCGGCCCGGGTTCAGAGGGTTCGGCCCCCTCATTTTATTGTCCCCCCGCTTGCGGGTGGTGCTGTCTGGCACCAAAGGGGGCCGGTTCAAAGGGTTCAAAGGGTGGTGGTAGGCGCCTTCGGCGCCAGTTTTGATAAAACCTTAAAACCGCCCTGCCGGGCGAGGGGAAAACAAGCCGACCGGGCCTGCGGCCCGGTTGGCTTGTTTTTCTGCCGCTGCTGCCATGAGCACCAGTTGCCCAAAATGCCCAGCACCCATAGTGCCCCCAGCGGAGCTGGGGGAAAGGTGGTGGCGCCAGCCACCAAAGGGGGGTGCCTCCGGAATGGTACAGGAGATATATGGCGGTATTTTTTCCACACATTCTTGTTTTCCCTTGAGGGCAAAGTATGCTCTACGTTTAACCTTCTGCACTCATACTTTTTGAGCAGCATTACGATGATTAGCCGCCTACGGTGGCTTTTCCCCCTTTGGTGCCTTACGGCACCACCTTCCCCCCGCAAAAGCGGTGGGACAACAACCCGCAGGGCAGCATTGGCCTCATAAGTACCACAATGCATAGCGCCGCTAAAACTTTCCCCTCCGGAGTGCATGTCCACGGGCGCCAGCCCGGTTGTTTGCTTTTTCTGTCAATTGGCTGCATGAAGCATATGGCTCATTTGATTCCGGCATGAACAGAAATCTTACTCTGCCCTCTCCAGAAGGGCCACGGTTTCTATGTGCATGGTCTGGGGGAACACGTCTACGGGCTGGACCTTTTTGAGGGTATAGGAGAGGCCGGCAAGGATCTTTGCGTCTCTGGCGAAGGTGGCGGGGTTGCAGGAAACGTAGACCATGCGCTTCGGTTCCATGGCCGCAGCGGCTTTCAGGACGTCTTCGCTGCAGCCGGCGCGGACGGGGTCCATAACGATAACGTCAGGGCGGAGGCCTGCTTTATAGAGTTCCGGCATCAGTTTTCCGGCGTCGGCAGCGTGGAATTCCACATTTTCCACATGGTTGAATTCTGCATTTTTCCAGGCGTCGTCAATGGCGGCTTTCACGATTTCAATGCCGATCACCTTTTTTGCTTTTTTCGCGAGGCACAGGGAAATGGTGCCGGTGCCGCAGTAGGCGTCAATAACGGTCTCGCCGCCGGTGAGGGCTGCGTATTCCAGGGCTTTATCATAGAGTTTTTCCGCCTGGGAGCGGTGGACCTGGAAGAAGGAGAAGGGAGATACTTCAAAGGCAAGGCCTTCCAGGGTGGCGGTCAGGGTCTTTTTGCCCCAGAGGTGATGGAGGGTTTCTCCCAGAATTACATTTCCCGGACTTTTCTGTACGTTATGGTAAATGGAAACCACTTCCGGCAGGAGTTCTCTCATTTCCTTTACCCAGAGTTCTGCAAAGGGAAGGGCCGGTGTGGCGGTGACGATGACCACCATCACTTCGCCGTGGTCGCCGGTTCTTGCCATGATATGGCGCACAGAGCCTTTGCGGGATTTTTCGTTGTATCCCTGGATGCTGTGCCTTGCCATGAAGCCCTTGGCAAAACGGAGGACCCGGTTGTTTTCTTCTTCCTGGATGAGGCATCCATCAATGGGCACCACCTGGTGGCTGCCCTGGCGGTAGTAGCCAATCACCGGCCCTCCGGTGGCCTGGGCCACAGGCACGGCCATTTTATTCCGGTAGTTCCAGGGATTTTCCGCCGGAAGCACGGGGAGCACCAGGTCTTCGGAAAAGCCGCCCAGACGGCTTACCACGTCCTTCACCCGCTGCTCCTTCACCGCCAGCTGGCCTTCGTAGGTAAGGTGTGAAATCTGGCAGCCACCGCAGGCATGGTAGGCCGGGCATTCCGGCTTCGTGCGGAAGGGGGATGGTTTCTCTATGGAAATCAGCTTTCCCTGGGCATAGGATTTCTTGGCCGCCACAATCCGGGCGGTCACCGTCTCCCCCGGCAGGGCGCCGGGCACGAAGAGGGTAAAATCATCCACAGAGCCGATGCCTTCGCCGTGGATTCCCAGGTCGCGGATGGTGGCGGTATAGGTTTCGTTTAATTTGACAGGAATGTTTTTCTTAGTCATAGGAGGCTCCTTTTTGGGGAAAGGTTCTAAGGTTTGACGGCCCTATGGGCCGAAGGTTCTTAAGTTTGACAACCGCTTTGCGGCTGAGGGTTGAGGAAGCGGCTTCGCCGCAGTTTTTATATGGCCGCTTCGCGGCAGTTCTTAGCCTCCTTCCTCAGGAAGGAGGTGTCGCCGGAGGCGACGGAGGATAGGGGCGTGGATTAGACGATAGAAGTCAGAAATCGGACGTCAGAATTCGTTACGTGCCTGCCTTCCCGCCGGGCACTGTCGTTCGAGGTCGGTCAGCCGGCAAGTGGTGGCGCCGGAATGCTACAGGAAAGTATAGCTCGCTGCCTCCGCTTACTATTCTGCCGAATTGGCCACCTGCAGTGGCCACCCCCTATCCCGCTTCGCGGGACTTCCCCCTATTCAGGGGGCAGAATAGAACCTCCTGCGTTTGCCATCTATCACATACATAGAAGCAAAAGTTACCGCTTGATACCAAATACTTTTTCCGTGTTTTTGAGGGCGTACTGCCTTAGTTCTTCAGCTGTAACGTGCATGTAGGAGGCGAGGGTTTCTACTACGTATGTAATGTTCTGGGGGACGTTGGTCCGCTTCAAGTGGAAGCCTCTGGGAGTGAGGTAGGGGGCGTCGGTTTCTACCATGACCCGGTCCAAGGGGAGGATGGAGACGGCGTCACGGAGGGCGTCTCCTCTTCTTTCATCACAGATCCAGCCGGTGATGCCGATGTAGAAGCCCATGTCCAGGAGTTTTTGGAGGGTTTCTTTATTTCCTGTGAAGCAGTGAACCACGGAAATGGGGCAGATATCTTCGTGGCCTTTGAAGCAGTCCATGAAGTCTTCCTCTGCGTCCCGGAGGTGAAGGAACAGGGGTTTATGGAGTTCTTCTGCCAGGGCGATGAGTTCCTTGAAATAGTGGAGCTGGTTCTCTTTTCTGGCATACATGTGGTCATAGTCCAGGCCCGTTTCGCCCACCATCTTGATGGCGGGATTGGAGAGGATGATTTCACGGATGCGCTCCACGTCTTCTTCCCGTGCATCGTCGGTGCTGTGGGGATGGATGCCGGCGGTGCCGCAGAGGTTATGTGTCCTGGTGAAATCATTCACCAGTTCGTTATCCTTCCGGTCAGAGCCGGTCAATATACATCGGATGCCGGCGGCCTCTGCGTCTTCGATGATTTTTTCGGGATTAGGAAAGGATGGGGTGAAGAGGTTCAGCCCTATGTCGTAGTATCGTATGTTCATGGTTCCTTCTGTTCTTTTTCATAAAGGAAGACGTAGAATACGTCTCCGTAGTTGGTATTATGGTTCAGATGGCCCCTGATTTCCACGGGGCGGAGGTTTCCTTTTTTCGTCAGGATTTCGGTCTTTATGAAATAGCGGCGTCGCCGGTTGGCCGGGTCTTTCATCTGCCGGCCTATTTCTTCTTCCATCCTTCTCTTCAGGGAGTCCGGGAAAATCCTGTCCAGCGCCATGGCGGTATATTTCATGAAATCATCCAGGTTTTCACATTCCATGAGCTCCACCAGGGGGCTGCTGGCGTAGAGGATGTGTTTGTCTTCTGCCCTGTACACCGCCATGGCGCCGGGCATTTCATTTCCTATGTCCGTGAGGTTGAAGCCCAGCTGGGTGCGGGTGTCTTCCGGCGTCAGTTCCGGGTCGAATTCCTTCCACCTTGCCTTGCCGTTCAGCTTGGCGCCGTAGAGGGCGTAGTCCGCTTTGATGCAGAGGCCGCGGTAGTCCCTGTCCTGGTTCGTGTAGCGGGCAAAGCCCAGGGAGGAATAAAATTGAATTTTCTTTCCCTTATAGGTAATTTCATGGGGCTCCCCGGTAAAGCGGTCGATGGCCCGGGCAGCTTCACCGGTGAGACCGTCGCCGTAGAAGATGATAAATTCATCGCCGCCGTTCCGGGTAATGAAGGTGTGACGGCCGAAAATCTTTTTCATGTCCTTCGTGAACTGGCAGAGGGCCCTGTCTCCCGCTTCGTGGCCGTAGACGTCGTTAATGATTTTGAAATTGTCGATGTCCACTGCCATCACCAAAGCCGGATGGTCCTCGTGGGATTCCAGGTACCGTTTCACTGCCCAGTCGCCGCCGTTCCTGTTGTATACGCCGGTCAGGGCATCGGTGGTGCCCAGGCGGCGGAGCCTTGCATTGCGGCGGGCCAGCACTGCCAGGGCCAGGGCGGTCAGTATGCCTGCCCAGGTGGTGAGGACGATAATCCAGGGATTCACCCAGGGCCCTTCCGGACGGAGGTACACGGTCCACTGGTCCGCATAGATTTCACGGGATACGGCAAGAGCTTCTTTCCTGTAATCCCCGTTTTCATAAAGGGAAGAGACCGTGCCGTCCCCTTCGGTATGGGAAAGGCCACAGAGAATGCCCTGGTCCTTCATGTTTGATACATTGGCGTCGCCCAGAAAGATTCGGGTATCTATAATGGCAAGGATGTAGCCCCAGAAATGGGAATCCCCTTTCCCATCAGACAGGAACACCGGCCGCACCACCACGATATCCCGGAGTCCCTCCCCCACTTCCACGGCGGGAGTAATGCTCACATTGCCGGAGCGGCGGGCCTCTAAAGCCAGCTTTTTTAAAGAGCCGGTCTCGGGATTTGTGAAATTGCGAATGTCCGCGTCCTGGTTATACCCGGTAAAGGTGCCGTCTTCCTGGACGATCTGGATACTGCGAAGGGCATTATCCATTTTCACAAAATCCGCCAGCTTTGTCTGGTCGGGGACAGTGCGGCCCCCCGATTCCTTCACCCTTCCTTCCATAACGGTGGTAATGGTGACATACCGTTCCAGGGACTGCTTTATCCAGGCCAGCCGGGCTTCCCCTGTTTCGCGGATATTGGTTTCCATATTGGTACTCATGGACTGAAAAAGGGCGGCGTCCAATACGAGCACCGCCACAAAGATTACCGAAAATACGGGCATGGAAACGAAACGGATCAGTTCCGTCATCTTTTTCATACCCATCATCTCCCGTTTTAAGCGAATAACCGGATTTTGTATAGTTTCTATGAAAAATATTATATATCATTTCATATATGAAGGAAAGGGGACGCTTCGCGGCCCCGGGTTCAGAGGGTTCAAAGGGTTCAAAGGGTTGTGGATTGCCGCTCCGCGGCAATAAGTATATATGCCGCCTTACGGCGGCAGCGCTGCCATAGGCAGCATTTATAATGATGCCCACAGGCGCCTGCCTCGCCAGCGCAGCGATTCTTTAAAACTTCCTCTGAATCAGCCCGCTCTGTGGACGGCCCCCATCGTTCGGCGCGAAGCGCTCGAACGATAGAGCCCGGGTGCCGAAAGGCACCTGAACCTTCTTGCTTTCGGGAATACAGCCTTCTGAAGTCTGACCGTCTGACCTTCCCGCCGACTGGTATTTACCGGCTTTCCCTCACTTACGATTCTGACCGAGATCCTTCGCTGCGCTCAGTATTCTGGTCATATGTCAAGTCTTTTTTTTGAAGAAATTTATTGTTTTTTCTTAAAAAAGGGTAACCTTA
>NZ_UPZP01000056.1 GCF_900538805.1 uncultured Dialister sp. | reverse complement strand
AGCTCCGCTCGAGATGACAATTCGGAGAACAGCTTACTGTCATTTTGAGAATTTTTTTGAATCTATAGGCGAAGCAGGAAAAGGGGGCTGTGAAGAAATGATTTATATTTTTTCACAGCCCCCTACGTTACGTGCTTCCCCTACTGCTTCTTATATCACTCAATGCATTACGAAAACATCGCCCTTCAGGGCGGCTCTCAGGTGTTATCATAAGAGGGCACCGTTTATTTCAAAAGGCACCCTACATTCATTTACCATTTACAATTCACCATTTATCATTTCTAAGCGGTGCCCCTTATTCACATAGGTCTTAGACAACAAAAAAGCAGCCCCGAAGGACTGCTTTTTTCACTTGAAAAGCTCCTGATTCGTCCCATACTGCTGCACGGTAGGGCTCAGGCGTTCTGTTTCAATGAATCGGCCAGGGGTAGCCGCCGGGGCGGAATGTCTGTGTCGTCAAGGAAGAACAGGTATAGCCATGGTTGCCACCAGGATTTCTAGCAGGTTTTTCCTCAGGAGTTTTTCTGTTTTCGGTATACCGGAGAGCGCCGATTCATGAGAAGTTCTTTCCTTTTCCCCTGCCCCTTATAAGGAAAGCGCCTGGCAGGAGGAAATGGATGTCACTTCGGAGCTCCATCATTGCTCTCTGCACATATAGTCCGGAAGAGTAAGGGAAAGTATCAGGGGGCCGAGGAAGCGGCTCGGGTTCATGGGCACGCCCTTTGGGCGTGAGGGTTAAGAGGGTTCAGAGGGGAAGGTTCTTAGGATTGACCGGCCTTTGGCCGGAGGGTCCAATGTGCCACCGCTTGCGGGTGGAAAGGTGGTACGCAGTACCAAAGGGGGAGGGGTTATGGTGGCGGCTTTGCCGCAAATTTTATAAGCTGCTTCGCGGCGGTATTTATATTCATTGCCCGCAGGGCAATCCTTAGCCCTCAACCGCGAAGCGGTTGTCAATCCTAAGAACCTTCGGCCCATCGGGCCGTCAATCTTGAGAACCCTTTGAACAAAAAAAATCGCCTCATAGCGAGGCGATTTTTTGTTCACTATTTCCCAATTACCAGTTTCTGAATTTAGCTGGCGGGTTATAGAGGCCGCCGGACCAGTCTACCAGGTCTTTCATGTTCTTGGCAGCCAGAAGGTCTCTGGTGGCTTCTGCGGGGTTGATGCCCAGGTCTTCCGGAAGTTTTACGATGCCTTCTTTGCGGAGTTTCTTGGTGATTTCCGGATTTTCCAGTTTGCCTACGTCGGTGTTTCCTGCTACGGCGCGGATGGCGTCCATTCTTTCTTCCATGTTGTGGCATTTATGGAGGTAGGCGATACCTACTTCGGAGACGATGTGGGTGAGGTCGTCGGAGTAGATCATGATGGGTTCGAGGTCCAGGTTGGCGTTCTTTTTCAGTGCTACGGCGTCAAGCTGTTCTACGAAGCCCGGGAAGCCTTTGGCGGAAACGGTGGTAATCATCTGGACTACCAGTTTCTTGCCGCGGTTGGCGTCGCCCATGAGTTCGAAGCGGTTGGCCACTTCTTCGCCGGCTTTCTGCCATGCCGGGGTAACGTGACGGCGTCCTTTGGCGTCGCAGCCCATGTTCGGCGCGCCGCCGAAGCCTGCCACGTTGTTCTTGGTGGCGGTGGAGGAGTTGCCGTATTTATCGATCTGCATGGTGGAGCCGATGAACATGTCCGCTGCGTAGTGGCCTGCTGCCTGGCAGAAAGCTCTGTTGGAACGCATGGTACCGTCCGGTCCGATGGCGAAGATGTCGGGGCGGGCTTTGATGTATTCTTCCATGCCCACTTCGGAGCCGAAGGAGTAGACTGCCTGTACCCAGCCGGTTTCAATGGCCGGAATGAGGGTGGGGTGCGGATTCAGTACCCAGTGGGTGCAGATTTTGCCTTTGAGGCCCAGAGATTCGCCGAAGGTGGGGAGGAGGAGTTCTACGGCGGCGGTGTCGAAGCCTACGCCATGGTTCAGGACCTTGACGCCGTATTCAGCGTAAATGCCTTTGATGGCCATCATGGCTTTCATGATGCGGTCATCCGTAATCTTGGCGGGGTCTCTGGTGAAGAGAGGGTTCAGCAGGTAAGGGGTTGGGCTTTCGATGACGAAGTCTACCCAGTCCGCTGGAATGTCCACTCTGGGGATTTTATCTACAATCCTATTAACCTGGAAAATGACGATGCCCTGGTTGAATTTGGTCGCTTCTACGATGGCCGGTGTATCTTCTGTGGAGAAGCCGGTGTAGATATTTCCGTCTTTATCGGCAGCATCGGCGCAGACCAGGGATACTCTGGGCACCAGGTCGATGAAGTAGCGGGAGTACATTTCCAGATAGGTATGGATGGCGCCCAGTTCGATGCCGTCGTTCTGTACCATCTGGGCCAGCCGTTTGCCCTGGCTGCCGGCATAGGCGAAGTCCAGTTTACGGGCGATGCCTTTTTCAAACACATCCAGATGTTCCGGAATGGAAAGGGTGGACTGAATCATGTGGAGGTCGTGCACCTTGGCGGGATCCACTTCACACAGTTTCTTGGCCAGGAAATCGGCCTGTTTCTGGTTATCCCCTTCGATATTCACCTTGTCACCGGGGCGGAGGACTGCTTCCAGCAGCTTCACCGTATTGGCGGGGTCTACGATTTTACCATCGGCATAGGGAGCGGCGGCTGCAATGCGGGCAGCGGTGTCGTCTCCTCTGGTATGCCAGTTCTTATTGCACGGTTTGATTTCCAACATAATATCAATCCTTTCTTATGATATACGATAAGCAGTGTGATGACCTGCAGGACTTTCATAAGTCCGCAGGTTCTTTTTGATTATACAGGTTCTTTTATTATAAGTCCTTTACTTTTTCAGGTGCAGGGCACCGCCGGGGTGCCCTTTGCCCGAAAAGGAAGGGAATCATTCCGGATCCGCCTCCTGTGAGAGATGGGACCGCTTTGAATCCCGGAGCGCTTAGCCGGAATGGATAGTCATGACCGCCTCAGAAGAAGAGGGTGGTCAGGAAGTAGAATACAGAGGGGAACAGCAGGCAGCCCAGGCCGGTGTAGAAAGTGGCGGTCATGGCTGCGTAGGGAACCAGCTTCGGGTTCACTGCTGCCATGCCGGCTGCGGTGCCGGAAGTGGTGCCCATGATGCCGCCGAATGCCATAGCAGACTGGGGGTTGTTAATGGAGAGGGGCTTTGCCACGAAGGGGGTAACCACCATGACCAGTACGGATTTCACCACGCCTGCGGCGATGGAAATGGCGATGACTTCAGAAGAAGCACCCAAGGCTGCACCGGTGACCGGTCCTACCACGAAGGTAGCAACGCCGGCGCCGATGGTAACCAGGTCGATGGCGCTGGTGTATCCCAGAGGATAAGCCACTGCAATGCCTGCTACGAGGCAGATGAATTCACCGAAGAAAAGGGATGCTACGCCGCGCCAGCCGATTTTCTTGATTTCACGAAGGTCTGCACCGAAGGCGGTGGAAACGATGGCGAAATCTCTGAACATGGCGCCGCCTACCAGACCCATGCCTGCAAAAAGCGGAACGTCGGCAATACCCTTACTGCCGCCGGTGGTAACGCCGCCGATGTAAGCCAGTACCAGGCCCAGGAAAATGGCAATGGCGCTGCCATGTACCCGGCCCTTGGTGAGGCCGCCCAGTTTATAGGCCACAAACATGATAATGCCCAGAAGCATGAAGGCAAAAATCATGCCGTTTTTAACGAATAACTTTGTAATCATTGCTGCGATATCCATGATTTTCCCTCCTTATTTGTGATCCTTGGCCAGCGCTTTATCCGATACCGGCGCTTCCGCTTTCTTCTTTGCGAAGAAAGGAATCGCCAGGAATCCGATGACCACTGCCAGCACGCCGCCCAGAACAGCCACCACGCCGCCGGAAAGAGCAGCTGCCACGTTCTGGATGGAGCTCATGGCAACCACGATGGGAATGTACATGGCACTCCAGAATTTAATGCCCTGTTCCTCCGGCGCTTTCATGTATCCCTTCTGGATGGCCCAGGTGGAAATCAGGATGAGGAGAAGCATGGCGAAACCTACGCCGCCGATGTTTGCCTTCACTCCCAGAAGTGCCCCCAGCACATCACCGATAAAATTTCCTGCCATATAGCAGCCGGCTAAAAGTGCAACACCGTAAACAACCATAATAACACCCTTCCTTTCTTTTGAAAAACGGCCGTCCCGCTCCCAAGAAAAAGGGATCTTCGTTTTTCAAAAAACTTGGACCTTTGAGGTCACCTATTTGCTATAATAAAAGCAGATAGGACTTATCAAAAATCCTTTTAATTCCTTCGTTCATAGTATACCTGCTTCCTTTGATAAATTAAAAAATTATGAGGCGAGATGCAGGAAACAGGGGGTAAGATGCAAAGAAAATGCATTGATTTGGGGAATCATAAATCGCATGCTATAGACTAGTGAAAATAAGAAAAGTCTTGTTTATGATTCATAATCAAAAGCGCCACTTACCCTTGCGCCCCCTTGAGGGGGAGAGTGGAATGCAGCACTAATCCCTTGCGCCCCCTTGAGGGGTGGCAAGCGAACGAAATTTGCAGGGAGCCACAGGCGACTGAAAATTTCGTGAGACGCTTTCCCGTGGAGAGAGGGCCACGCAGTGGCGCAGGGGTGCTCTACGGTAAGAATCGTTAATGACTGCATCGGTAAGCAGGCCGCCGGTTGGCTGTCAGCATGGCAGTAGTGTATCACTACCATGCTCCACACCGTACACCCTTTGCCGCAACAGCAGCACTTCCCCTCAAGGGGAAACGAGGATTTCCGGTGCTTACCCTTGCGCCCCTTGAGGAGTGACAAAAGTAGAAAGCGGCACTAATACCTTGCGCCCCCTTGAGGGGGAGAGGGCCGCGGCAGCGGCGCGGGGGTGTACTGTGATAAGAATCGTTAATGACACGTTATGTTTAAAAAACTTTATCCCATGTTTCTTTAGGACAGGTGCTGCTATGACTATAGATAATCGCCATGCACAAATCATACGCTACGCCAAGGAGCTTCGTAAAAACATGACGGAGCATGAAAGAAAGCTCTGGTTCACATTTCTTAAAGACCATCCGCTTCGTTTTTCTCGTCAAAAGGTTATGGATACATATATTCTTGATTTTTACTGTCACAGAGCCAAACTTGCCATAGAAATAGACGGGAGTCAGCATTATGAAGAACGCCAGGAAAACTATGACTTTGAAAGAACTGCATATTTGAAAAAACTTGGCATTCTGGTTGTCCGCTATACAAATCGTGATATTTCGCTCCACTTCAATGAAGTAAAGGCAGATATAGACCGTATTCTGCGGGAGCGGATGGGATTTAACCCCTGAGAGAAACGTTAAAATTTCTCTTGCGCCTCCTTGAGCTGGAGATGACCGCGAAGTGGCGCGGGGGTGCTCTACGGTAAGAATCGCTTAATGACTGCATCGGTAGGCAGGCCGCCGGTTGGCGGTCAGGATGACGATAGAGTGTCATTGCGACGCTCCACCCCGTACACCCTTTTGCCGCAACAGCGGCACTTCCCCTCAAGGGGAAACGAGGATTTCCGGTGCTTACCCTTGCGCCCCTTTGGGGGGCAAAAGTAGAAAGCGGCACTAATATCTTGCGCCCCCTTGAGGGGGAGAGGGCCGCGGCAGCGGCGCGGGGGTGTTCTACAGTAAGAATCGTTAATGACTGCATCGGTAAGCAGGCCGCCGTTCACGGTCAGCCGATTCAAAGGAAGCCCTCTTATTGGGCAGGCTAGAGGCCAACTTCGGCTGACTTGCACATCCTATGCAGAATGTGCACAGTCACTACAGCAATAGAGTGTCATTTCGACGCTCTGCCCCGTACACCCTTTGCCGCAACAGCGGCGTTCCCCTCAAGGGGAAACGAGTTTTTTCGTCGCTAAATCTTTTGCGACCAATCCCCCATCTTTCCTATCGAAAGGATGATAGTATGAATTCCTCATGGATTATCGGTATCCAGCATGTATGGTTCGGCATTTCCATTTTCCTTCTTCTCCTTCTCCTCATATGCCGCACCACTTTTTTCCGTGAAGCCATTTCCGCCAAGCATTTCAGCCGGCGGCATATGGTATTTTTCATCCTGCTTTTTTCCATCCTTTCCATCTGCGGTACCTACTGGAATGTAGAGGCCGGCGGGGGTATCATCAATTTCCGTGCAGTAGGCATCATTCTGGCAGGCTTTATCGGCGGGCCGGTGGTGGGGACGGTGACCGGTGTCATCACCGGTTTCCACCGGGCTTTCTTTATTTCCACGGACGCCGCTTTTATCCACGGCGGGCTCACGATTATCCAGGGCATTGCGGCGGGGTTCCTTTCCAAGCGGCTGAAGAAGCATCATCATCAGCTCTGGATGTGGGCTTTTCTGGATGCCTTTATCCTGGAAATCCTTTTCTGGCTGTTTTTTGCATTTCTCACATTCCCCCAGACCATCAGCCATCCGGAGGATTTCTTTGCCCTGTCCCTGCCTATCATCGTGACGAATACCATCGCTGTGTCTCTTTTCTACATGGTGATTGAGTTCTTTATCCACCAGAGGGATTCGGAGAAGACCCAGACCACGAAGAATACCTTCGACGCCGTGGCGGCGCTGTTTGCCACGCTCCACGACGGGTTCAACGATGCCAATATCTCCAAAATTGCAGAGCTCATGACTTCTTCCCTGCCCAGTCTCATTTGGACGGCCATTTCCTACAGGAATCAGTTCTACACCCGTACCAATTACAAGACGGAAGCAGACGAGACCCAGGGGGATGCGGAAATCGCCATTCTGAAGCTGCAGAAGTCCCTGCCGGATATGCCCCATTTGATGACGCTGCCGGTGACATACCGGCATGAGACGGTGGGATGGATTATCGCCGCCAAGAGCAAGGGCGATACGTTCACGAAGCTGGGCGTCGAATTTCTTCACGGCATCTGCCATGTGATGGAGGCCATTTATGAGTATGACCGGATGAAGGAGGAGGAGAATCTCTTGGCGGAGGCAGAAATCCGGGCACTGCAGGCCCAGATTAATCCTCATTTTCTATATAATACATTAAATACTATCAGCTACTATGTGCGGAGCGATCCCGACACGGCGCGAAAGCTCATCCAGTACCTGTCCGACTATTTCCGCCACAGCCTGAACAATCCTTCCAAGCTCATTCCCCTTTCCGAGGAGCTTCATGTCATCGAATGTTACACAGAGCTGGAGCGGGCACGATTCGGCGACAGGCTGAAGATTACCTACGATTTCCCAAAGGATAAGCTGGACACCATCCAGGTGCCGCCGCTGCTCTTGCAGCCGCTGGTGGAAAATGCGGTGATCCACGGCATTTTCAAACGGCCGGAGGGTGGGAAAATCAAGGTAGGCCTCATCGAACACCCGAAGTATTTCAAAATTTATGTACTGGACACGGGGGTCGGCATTCCCGCCAGGAAACGGAAGAAGCTGCTCATCGACCACAAGCGGCGGGACCAGATCGGCCTCATCAATGTGCACCAGCGCCTCATGTCCCTCTTCGGCAGCGCCTGCGGCCTCCATATCGTAAGTAAGGAAAATAAGGGCACCCTGGTATTTGCCAATATTCCAAAGATTGAAAAGAAAGAATCCTCCCCGGACCAGGAGGAGGATTCCATTACGAAAACCATCGTACTGCCGGATAAGGCATAAGAAAGGAAAGTCATGGAAGAAATCAAAGCACTGGTGGCTGATGACGAGCTCCCGGCCAGAGGAGAATTGAAATATGAGCTCTCCGCCATTCCCGGCGTGAAAATCGTGGGCGAATGCACCAACGGCAGGGAGGTCCTGCAGTTTCTGAAGGCCCACCCTAATGTGGACATTCTTTTCCTGGACATTGAAATGCCCATGATGAACGGTCTGGAGTGCGCCAAAGAAATCCTCAAAATGGACCTGCCTTTGAAAATCGTCTTTGCCACGGGATACAGCCAGTTCGCCCTGCAGGCCTTCGACCTGGAAGCCTTCGACTATATCCTGAAGCCCTACTCCGAAATCCGCATCCGCCGCATTATCGAACGCCTCAACGACAGCCTGGCTTTAAGGCGGGGCCAAACAGTGCCCGGCGAAGTCCAGGTATCGTCCCAGAAAGTTTCCATCCAGACAAAAAATAAAACCCTCATGATTTCTCCTTCCGAGGAAATCGTACTGGTGTGTACGGAAAAATCGGACCGTTCCCTCTTCTACACCACCAGCGGCATCGTGGAATCCAGAATGACCCTCCGGGATATAGAAAGCCTCCTCACCCCGCTGGGCTTCTTCCGCACCCATAAGGGCTACATCGTGAACCTTTCCATGATTCACGAAATCCAGCCCCAGGACAACGGCACCCTCCTCCTCACCATGACCAGCTACGAAAAACAGAAGGTGCCGGTGTCAAGGCACTATATCAAAGCATTCAAGGATGTGCTGCATATATAGGGGCCGCTCCGCGGCCCCGGGTTCAGAGGGTTCAAAGGGTTCAGAAGGTTCAAAGGGGATGGCAGCGCCCTTCGGGCGCAGCTTATAACCGCCTTGCGGCGGCTTCAAAAACTCCCTCTGAACCAGCCCGCTCTGTGGGCGGAACCCATGGTTCGGCGCAAAGCGCACGAACCATAGAACCCGGGCGCCAAAGGCGCCTGAACCCTAACGGCACTTTCGGGAATCCGGCCAATCGCCTCCATTATCTCCAGTCCCTTATGCCTTCTGCCGGTATCCTTCCACCAGTTCTTCTTCCATTTCTTCTCCTTCTTCCTTCTTAAGAATCTTATACACTCCCACGGTGAGGAGGGGCAGGAGGAAGAGGGCCATAAAGGCGTAGGCCAGGGCCATGTAGCCTTTGGCAATGAGGTCGATGATGCCTACCTGGGCCAGGGCGATGGAGGCTGCCATGATGACCACGGTGGTTAAGCCCTTATTCCTGCGGGAGAGGGCGGTTCTTCCCTTTTCTTCCAGTCCCTTGTCCACCCTTGCCAGAAGGGCATGAATCATGCCGGTGGCTGTTTCCACCAGAGTCCATCCCATGATGAAGCTGAAGGCCACCATCATCCAAGAGGGCACGCCGCTTTCCTGCATCATCACCATCCAGGGCACCTGGGCGCCCAGGACGTCTTTGGACGGATAGAATCCCATGACGGAGAAATAAGTAAGGAACCAGGGAATGGTGGCCAGGAGACCGGCCAGAATGCCGCTTACCACCGATTCTCTCCGTTTCGTCTGTTTCTTGATGGTGAAGAAGGAAGCAGGAAATACCACCAGGTTGCAGGCCATGTAGAGGAGACCTGTCCAGAGCGCATGGCCCATGGTGGCATCGGGCACGTAGGAATGGTCCGTCGATGCCATGACGGATGCAATATTTTCGGTGTGGCCGGAAATCACAAGCACTGAAAAGGTGAGGTACCCTGCATAGAGAGCTACGGTACCGAAGGTTTCAAAGAAGGAAATCACCTTTTCACCGTAGAAATTGAGAAGTCCTGCCACCACCATGATGCCTACCACACCGAACCAGTGGGACACGCCGAACATCTGCTGCACCACGGCGCCTGTGGCTGAAGACATGACGGCCAGAATGATGACCATGAATACCGTGTATACCAGGTCAAACACCGGATACAGCGGTCCTGCAATGGACTGGATAAAAGATTTGTAATCATACACATGGTACAGGCGGATAAGTTCATAGCACAGCACCGCCACCAGCGCAAAGCCTGCCATAATGCCAAGTCCCGCATACCAGCCGTAGGCGCCGAATTTGGCACCGTACTCCACGATTTCCCGTCCCGTGGCATAGCCGCCGCCGATCATGACGGACTGGAGCACAATACCGGGGAGCAGGTATTTTCCCAGATTTCCATCAAACATAGATAACACTTTCATTGTAATCCCTCCTTAATTTCGGACAGGGCATGAAAAAAGCCTCTGTCCCCAAAAGACAGAGGCGGATTTCCCGCGGTACCACTCTGATTTATCACTCAGACACTCGTATAACAGATGGAATCAGGAATCAAAAAGCCCCTGTCCCACTCTGGGACAGGGGCGAAATCGCGGTACCACCCTGCATTATACTTATGTCATAGTCCTGTAACGGGCACCCCCGCTTCCCTTACTGTCATTTCAGGAAAGACGCTCTCCAGTGATTGTCCATGACCCGCCCGTACCGGCTTTCACCATCCGCCGGCTCTCTGCCACGTCAGTCCGCCATGTCCATCTGGTTCATCGCTTCGTTATGGACTATTATAGCATCATTTTCCCAGGTGTCAACTGCTGTCCTGATAAAAAAATGGAGACAGCTGAGGAAATGTAAAGCAAGTATTTCAGCATATTTTATGGTATGATAAATGAAATTATTATTTAATAAAAAGGTTCTGAGGGTTCAAAAGGTTCTGAGGGTTCAAAAGGTTCAGAGGGTTCAGAGGGTTCAGAGGGTTCAGAGGGTTCAGAGGGTTCAGAGGGTTCAGAGGGTTCAGAGGGTTCAGAGGGTTGTGGTGGCGGCTTCGCCGCAGTTTTATAGCTGCCTTGCGGCAGCCGGCTCGCTTCGCTCGCCTCCCCCCTTTGGTGCCTACGGCACCACCTTCCTCCACGGGAAAGCGTCTCACACGATTCTCAGGTCGCTGTCGCTCCCCTACAGCACAGCTATCACCGACTCACTGGATTCTCAGGTCACTTTGCTCCCCTACGAATCCAGTTCGCTGGTGTGACTCGTGTTCGCTTGCCACCCCGCTTCGCGGTGGGACTATGGACGCTATTCATTGTGCCATATGACATAAAAGCTAAGCGCAGAGCAAACTTCCCCCTCCGGGGGAAGTGGTGCGTTAGCACCAAAAGGGGTGCATTTCCACGGGCGAAGCCCGGTTATACGGTTTTCCCACCGAAAGGTGGCTTCAAAAACTCCCCTTTGAACCAGCCCGCTCTGTGGGCGGAACCCATCGGTCAGTGCGGCAGCACATGACCGATAGAACCCGGGCGCCAAAGGCGCCTGAACCCTCTTGCTTTCGGGAATCCCCCCCCGCCGTACTGCCTGCTGCCCCACTTAACCAAGGATGTGATGATTTGTCAGTTTCAACCGCCAAAAGTCCCTATACCTGTTTTACTCCCTCCCATCTGATTCTCATGATGGTTACTTTTTTCTATATCTTTATCAACCTCATGCGGCCGGAGTACAAGACCTTTTCCGTCGCCTTTATTGTATGCCTCTTTATCTTCTATACCTGGAGGCGCATCCTCACTATCCTGATAACGGCGGTCATTGCTTTTGCCCTGATTTCATTCTTCCCCTTTCTGGCTCCCGTGGCCTTTATCATTATGCTAGTCATTTTCTTTGCCCGGCTGGGCTACATTATGGACAACTGGCGGGCGGTGCTGGCGGGATTTTATATGTACGGCATGGCGGCCTTCTTTGGCCTCCATTGGTATATGGATCTGCCCTACCGCTTTTTCCTCCGTTATTTCTTTTCCATCAGTCCTGTTTATGCCGCAGCCATGGCCTTCATTGTCACCCTGGGTTTCCACCTTATCATGCTGTGGCTTTATCATAACCATTACACCCTGAAACGGGCCATGCCCATCATGGGTGTGGCACCGCTCCTCATCATCCTGCTCCTCATGCCCTTCGTGAAGGCCATCGACGGTTTCGATACCATGGACACCGTGGACACCACCGATGCTCCCATGGATACAGCAGACGCGCCGGCTGATGTGTACGACTACGCCCATCACAGCACACCGGACACACCAGCCCATGATGTGGTGGATGCCCCCGGCGTTCACCACACCAGCGACTACTTCCGCACCGGACCTGACGGCAGCCTGCAGCACGTGGACGGCTACGAAGCCACCAATCCCGACGGCATCGTGGAAAACAACTTCTCCTACCACGGCGCTGCTTCCCATGACAGCGCTGTAGACATCCCCGCCGACGCCCCGCCGGCAGATGGCATTTCCGCTGAAACCGTGGACCACGCCATGGACTCCGTGGAAACCGCTGTCGACAAAAAGCCCGCTTTCCTTCAGGCAAGAGAAGAAAATAAAAGAAAACAGCCCCTCACCGCCAAGGAAATGATAAAAATATATGGGCCTAAGAAAGAATGATGTAAAAAAGCCTTCCGGCAGTTAAGCCGGAGGGCTTTTTTGGTGTAAAGGTTCTCCCCCATATATAGTGCCCCCGCTTGCGGGGGAAAGGTGGTACGTAGTACCAAAGGGGGCGGATGAAGGTTGTGTAAAAGGGTTCAGAGGGTTGTGGTGGCGGCTTCGCCGCAGTTTTATAGCTGCCGAAAGGCAGCTTCAAAAACTCCCTCTGAACCGGCCCGCGCTGTGGGCGGAACCCATGGCTCGGCGCAAAGCGCACGGACCATAGAACCCGGGCGCCGAAGGCACCGGAACCCTCCTGCTTTCGGGAATACCGCTTCCCGCCGACCGGTATTTACTGGCAAATATCTCACTTACGGCATATACCGAGATCCTTCGCTTTGTGAAGACCCTGCAGAGGGTCTCCAAGTCAGCCGAAGTTGGCCCTCAGCCTGCCCATAAAAGGGCCTTCCTATTGTCGGCTGACCGACCCCGGATGACGGAGGAAGGCAGGAAGTCCGGCAGTCTGATGTCTGATGTCTAACGTCTGATATCTATCATCTATCATCTATCGTCTATCATCTATCGTCTAATATCTGACAGGCTCTACTCTCCCAGTACGGCATGCACCGCTTCGGTGCAGAGTTTCACCGCCTTATCCATATCCTTTCTTTCGATGGTGAGGGGCGGGTTGAAGTAGATAATGTCTCCCATGGGGCGAAGGACCAGTCCCAGGTCCATGGCTTTTCTGAAGATGTGCCAGCCGATGCGTTTGGCGGGGTCGAAGGCTTTCTTTGTCTTGGGGTCTTCCACCAGTTCGATGGCGTTGATAAGGCCGATGTGGCGGATTTCACCGACGTTCTTGTGATGGCCCAGGGCCTTCATGAGCTCTTCGTGGAGGTATTTTCCGTCTTCATTGACCTTTTCCAGGATGTGGTCCCGTTTCATGATTTTCAGTACGGTCAATGCAATGGCGCAGCCCATGGGATTTCCTGCATAGGTATGGCTGTGGACGAAGGCTTTGTGGGTGCCGTAGTCGTCGTAGAAGGCATCATATACCTTGTCGGTGGTAATGGTCATGGACATGGGCATGTAGCCGGCGGTGAGGCCTTTGGAGGTGCAGAGGATATCCGGGGAAACGCCGGCATGTTCGATGGCAAAGAGGGTGCCGGTGCGGCCGAAGCCGGCGGCGATTTCATCGTCGATAAGAAGGACGCCGTATTCATCGCAGAGTTTCCGGAGTTTCCTGAGATATTCCGCCGGATAAATCCGCATGCCCGCAGCCCCCTGAAGGATAGGCTCCACAATGCAGGCCACCGTTTCTTTTCCGTATTTCTTGAAGGCCTCCTCGGCGCTTTCAAAACATTCCACATTACAGTTTTCCCGGGTCTTGCCGTAGGGACAGCGGTAGCAGTCCAGGCCTTTGAAATGGATGTTGTTCATAAGCATGGGGTGGAATATTTTGGCATAAAGGTCCATGGAACCTACGGACAGGGCGCCGATGGTTTCACCGTGGTAGGATTCGGGAAGGCACATGAAACGGGTTCTTTCGGGATGGCCGGTCTGGTACTGGTACTGGAAGGCCATTTTCAGGGCTGCTTCCACGGAGGAGGAGCCGTTGTCGTGGAAGGTGAACTTTGTGAGTCCCTTGGGCAGGAGAGGCTCCAGTTCCCGGCACAGTTCAATGGCCGGTTTGTGGGTGAAATTGGTGAAAATCACGTGCTCCAGCTCATCCACCTGTTTCTTCAGGGCCTCATTGATTTCCGGGTTGCAGTGGCCCAGAAGGTTGCACCACCAGGAAGAAATAATGTCCAGATATTCCCTGCCATGGGTGTCGTAGAGGTATACACCCTTGCCGTGGTCCACCACCACCGGTGGAAATACTTCATTATCCTTCATCTGCATGGCCGGATGCCAGATGTACTTCTTGTCTTCCGCTTCCCAGTTAATGTCTGCCATTTTGTTTACTCCTTTGTGTTTATTGTCATTTGGTCTGGATGGATATGGTGTCAATCTCTGTGAAAAAGGGTTCAGAGGGTTCAAAAGGTTCAAAGGGTTCAGAGGGTGTGGTAGCGCCCTTCGGGCGCAGATATAGCCGCCTTACGGCGGCATTTATAACTCCCTTCTGAACCGGCCCGCTCTGTGGGCGGAACCCATGGTTCGGCGCAAAGCGCACGAACCATAGAACCCGGGCGCCAA
>NZ_UPZP01000055.1 GCF_900538805.1 uncultured Dialister sp. | reverse complement strand
GCCAAATACCTTTGCTCTCATATCGACATGCAGCTCCGCTCGAGATGACAATACGGAGAACAGCTTACTGTTATTTTGGGCAATTTTCTGAGTCTACAACCGAAGTGGAAAAGGGGCTGTGAAGAAATGTTTAAGCATTTTTTCACAGCCCCTTTTTTATGGATTATGGGACCCATGGCGTTTTTAGAAAACCGGTTAATCGGCTTTATGCCTCTTTTAAATGATAGGAAACGCTGACGCGCTGAAGAAAATTATAGAAATTTATATATGGAGAATAGGGAAAGTTGCTATTCACGGTGTAAAATGATAGATAATAATTTATTAAAATATAAATATATAGTTAAAAACGCGGATAAAACCATCAATTCATATTTAACCTTAAATCTATGGACTTATTTGTTTCATGAATTGATAGGTGAATCGATACCAATTTATAGAGGGCTATTGATTTTAGAAAATCCCCTTAGTACAATGTTACATATAACAAAAGGGAAGGCCCTGTTTATGGTTGATGGACCGGGCTTTGCCGCTGAAAAACTTTACGGTTTCTACACAACCGATTTTAAAGGAGAGGATTGTATGAGACATATTCGCAAGGTCCTGGTGGCTAACAGAGGCGAAATCGCCATCCGCGTATTCCGCGCCTGCAGCGAACTGGGGATTCGCACGGTAGCCATTTATTCCAAAGAAGATATTCTGTCCCTGCACCGCAACCGGGCTGATGAAGCATACCTGGTGGGCGAAGGAGACAAGCCCATTGATGCATACCTTGATATTGAAGATATTATCCGCATCTGCAAGGAGCATGATGTGGACGCCATCCATCCGGGCTACGGCTTTTTGGCTGAAAATGCCAAGCTGGCCAAACGGTGCGAAGAGGAAGGCATCATTTTCATCGGACCTAAGGTAGAGCATCTGATGATGTTCGGCGATAAGGTGAACTCCCGCATCCAGGCAGAAAAAGCGGGCATCCCCATGATTCCGGGTTCCAAGGGCGCTGTAAAGAGCTTCGAGGAAGTGAAGAAATTCGCTGAAAAGAACGGTTTCCCCATCATGATTAAGGCAGTCAACGGCGGCGGCGGCCGCGGCATCCGCAACGTGGACCGCATGGAAGACCTGGAAGAAGCCTATAACCGGGCCAAGTCCGAAGCCAAGATGGCCTTTGGCGATGACGATGTTTATGTAGAAAAATGCATCATGAACCCGAAGCACATCGAGGTACAGATCATCGGTGATGAACAGGGCAATGTGATTCATCTCTTTGAACGTGACTGCTCCATCCAGCGCCGTCACCAGAAGGTTATTGAAATGGCACCGGCCTGGTCCCTGCCCAAGGAACTGCGCCAGAATATCTGCAATGCGGCAGTGAAGCTCATGAAGCATGTGCATTACCTCAATGCAGGCACCGTGGAATTCCTGGTGGACCAGGATGAGAAGCATTTCTATTTCATCGAAGTCAACCCCCGTGTACAGGTCGAACATACGGTAACGGAAATGATTACCGATGTGGATATCGTGAAGACCCAGATCCTCATTGCCGAGGGCTACTCCGTGGACAGCCCGGAAATCGCCATCGGCCAGCAGAAGGACATCTGGTACAAGGGCGTAGCCATTCAGTGCCGCATTACCACCGAAGATCCGCAGAACAATTTCATGCCTGACACCGGCAAAATCATTGCCTACCGTTCCGGCGGCGGCCCGGGCATTCGTCTTGACGCAGGCACCGCCTATGCAGGCGCTGTTATTACCCCCTACTACGATTCCCTCCTGGTAAAGGTGACAGCCCATGCCCTCCATCCGAAGGATACCATCCACAAAATGCTGCGCTGCCTGGACGAATTCCGGATTTCCGGCGTGAAGACCAACATTTATTTCCTGCAGAATATGCTCCGCACCAGGGATTTCCAGGAAGGAAAATGCGATGTCAACTACATTGACCGGAACCCCTGGCTCCTGCAGGAACCGGATCTCATTTCCGACCGGGGCACCAAGCTCCTTTCCTACATCGGCGATGTGACGGTGAACGGTTATGCCGGTGCCGGCCACAAGGAAAAACCGGACTTTGCTCCCCTTCCGGTGCTGGACGCTTCCAAGGAAGAGGCGCCGAAAGGAACAAGACAGCTTCTGGACGAACTGGGGCCGGAAAAGTTTGCCAAATGGGTGCTTGACCGCAAGGAAGTCATGTTCATGGATACCACCTACCGTGATGCCCATCAGTCCCTTCTGGCCACCCGCGTAAGAACCCATGATATTATGAAGGCCATCCATTACACCGCTGTTCATGTGCCGGAGCTTTTCTCCTTTGAAAACTGGGGTGGCGCCACCTTCGACGTGGCTTACCGTTTCCTGGATGAAAGCCCCTGGGACCGGCTCCGCCAGATGAGAAAAGCTGCGCCCAATATCCTCTTCCAGATGCTTACCCGCGGCGCCAACACGGTGGGATATACGAACTATCCGGAAAACGTGGTTCGTCATTTCATCGACCAGGCTGCAGATAACGGCATCGATGTATTCCGTATCTTCGACTGCCTGAACCAGCTGAACCATATGACCGTATCCATTGATGAGGTACGGAAGAAGAATAAGATTGCAGAAGCCTGCTTCTGCTACACCGGCGACATCATGGATCCCAACCGTCAGAAATACTCCCTGAAGTACTACACGGATCTGGCAAAGGAAATGAAGAATGCCGGCGCCAATATTATTGCCATCAAGGATATGGCGGGCCTTCTGAAACCGGAAGCAGCCTATGCCCTGATTTCCGCCCTGAAGGATGCGGTGGATCTGCCTATCCACCTCCACAGCCATGAAGGCGGCGGCTGCACCCTTTACTCCTATGCCAAGGCTGTGGACGCAGGGGTGGATATTGTGGACGTGGCCACCGGCGCCCTTTCCAACGGCACCAGCCAGCCTTCCATGACTGCCATGTACTATGCACTCCAGAATCATCCCCGCCAGCCGAAGCTGGACATCGATGCACTGGAAACCATCGACCGCTACTGGCAGGGCGTGCGCCCCTACTATGCCGGTGTGGATTCCCGCATGGCCAGCCCGAATACCACGGTCTTCCAGCATGAAATGCCGGGAGGACAGTATTCCAACCTCCGCCAGCAGGCTACGGCTGTGGGCCTTGGAGAACAGTGGCCGGAAGTATGCCGCATGTATGCCAAAGTGAATATGATGTTCGGCGATATTATCAAAGTTACCCCGTCCTCCAAGGTGGTAGGGGACATGACTCTCTTCATGGTGCAGAACCACCTCACCGAAGAAGACATTTATGAAAAAGGGGAAACCCTGGACTTCCCGCAGTCTGTGGTAGATTTCTTCGACGGTAAACTGGGCATTCCCTATGGCGGATTCCCGAAGAAGCTGCAGGACATCATCCTTCGCGGACAGAAGCCTCATCTGGAAAGCCAGCCGGAGGACGTGGACTTTGAGAAGGTCAAGATGGAAATGAAGGGAAAGCACATTCCCACCAGGGAAGAAGATGTGTCCTCCTACTGCATCTATCCGAAGGTATTCAGTGACTACATGGAACGGTACCACAAGTACGGCGACCTTTCCATTTTGGATACGCCTACCTATTTCTTCGGCATGAAGCCGGGCGAAGAAATCCGTGTGGACATTGATGAAGGTAAAATGCTTCTGGTGAAACTGGATAACATTACCAAGCCTGACGGCGAAGGCAACAGGGAAATCCAGTTCGAACTGAACGGCATGCCCCGTGAAATCAAGATCCATGACAAGCATGTGGCAGAAACGGCCGTGACCGCCAGAAAGGCGGACAAGGATATTGCCGGTGAAGTGGGTGCCACCCTTTCCGGCTCCGTAGTGAAGCTTCTGGTGGACAAGGGTGCTTCCGTAAAGAAGGGGGATCCCATCATCGTGACGGAAGCCATGAAGATGGAAACCACCATCACCGCTCCTGTGGACGGTATTGTTTCTGAAATCCATGTGAAAGCAGGACAGAGAATCGAATCGGGAGACCTGCTCATGGTGATTGAATAATCATTTCATGGAAAAAGCCCTGGCTCGTAAAGAGTACAGGGCTTTTCTTTCTCCCGGCAGCTGCCGCAGGCAGAAATCGTAAAGCGGCATAGCATAAACTAAATAGTGTACCTTTTAGGCATATATGACTTTCCGTACTTGCCACGCAGGGAACGGCAGGGTATACTAGTTAGAATACATGGGGAATAAACTGGGAGAATGGGAAGCATTGGTTGATTCAGGCTTTATTTAGGAGTGAAGTCTGAAGCAATTCAATCGGTGCTTTCCGAATGGGAGTAAATGGGATTTTATTTCATTGGAGGAGGAGTTTATATTGTTTAGCCAGATTAAGAACATCCTTAGCAGGGTGTCCCTCATCAAGCAGATCGCCGTGGGCCTTGTCATCGGTATCTGCATTGCCGTATTTTTCCCGCCGGCCATTCCGGTGGTCAAGATTTTCGGTGACCTTTTCGTTAAGGCACTGAAGGGCGTAGCGCCTATCCTGGTTTTCTTCCTGGTCATGAATGCCATGGCCCAGAGGAAGGAAGGGTCCGGCGGCAGCATGAAGCCGATTATTGAACTCTATGTCATCGGCACCTTCTTTGCTTCCATCGTAGGCGTTACCATGTCCTTCCTGTTCCCCACCACCCTGTCTCTCCAGGTGGCACCGGATACGAAGCTGGCTCCGCCAAGCGGTATCGTACAGGTCCTTCACAATCTGATCCTGAGCATCGTAGATAACCCGGTGGCTGCTCTCATGAACGCCAACTACATCGGTATCCTGGGCTGGGCTATTATCCTGGGTATCGCACTGAAGACCTGCGCCGGAGATACTACCAAGGCCTGCCTCAATGATATTGCCGCCGGCATTACCAAGGTGGTTACCTGGGTCATTCATTTCGCACCCCTTGGCATTATGGGTCTGGTGGCTGATTCCGTAGGCACCGCCGGTCTGGGGGCTCTCCTTGGTTATGTACAGCTCCTTGGTGTCCTCATTGGCTCCTACTTCCTGGTAGCCCTGGTGATGAACCCGCTCATCGTATTTGCCAAGGTCCGCAGGAATCCCTATCCCCTGGTTTGGACCACCATCCGTGAAAGCGGCGTGTATGCTTTCTTCACCAGAAGCTCCGCTGCCAATATCCCGGTGAACCTGTCCCTCTGCAAGAGACTGGGCCTTGACCCCGACACCTTCACCATTTCCATCCCCCTGGGCGCCACCATCAACATGGCCGGTGCATCCATCACCATTTCCGTGCTGGCTCTGGCCGCTGCCAATACCCTTGGCATTAACGTAGATATGGGCACAGCCCTTCTGCTCTGCATCGTATCCACCGTAGGTGCCTGCGGCGCATCCGGCGTAGCCGGCGGCTCCCTGCTCCTTATCCCGGTAGCCTGCGCATCCTTCGGTATCGGCAATGACATTGCCATGCAGGTGGTAGGTGTAGGCTTCATCATTTCCGTACTGGAAGATGCCTGCGAAACCGCCCTCAACAGCTCCAGCGACGTTCTTTTCACAGCCACTGCAGAATTTGCAGAACGCAGAAAGAACGGCACACTGAAAGCAGAAGACATGGTGCCAAAGGACGAACATTAAACGCATCAAAAAAGACTGTACTTCCCAATGAGGTACAGTCTTTTTTTTCACAGCAAAAATTCCTGGATCATACCATGCTGCCCTCCGGCGCGGAAAGGGTTTCCCGGCAGATTTTTCAGGAATTTTTACTGTTTTCGGTACCATGAGAGTCCCAAATCATATGTGGAAGTTCTCCCCGCTTCTCCGTAGGCCTGTCCCTTGGTAAGGTCTGTGCACATGACAGGCAGAAAAGGGGGCGCCCCTTCCGGGCCCTTTCAGTTCTCTCTGTTTCTATAGTCCTGAAAAGGGGAGAATTGTTTCCTTTGGAGGAAATCGGCTTGCCATTCACCGCTAAATATCATAAAATAGACAGGATTCTATATAACCGTTTCTGCTTTTTCATATAAGCCATATTTTTGCAGTCTTAATAGTGCGCGGTTTCGCCGGAAATGATAAAATAAAAAGAGTTGACGCAGGAGGTTTTTATGGAAACAATCGGTCTCTTGGCAGGTATCGGCACCCTTCCCGTGGAATTCACGGAGGCGGTGAAGTCCCAGGGCTACCGGGTGGTATGCATCGCGGTGATTCCCGGCATTGATCCCCGTCTGAAGGATATGGCAGATGCCTATTATGAAATCAGCGCATTCAAGCTGAATAAAGTGATTAAGACCCTGGTGGGCGAAGGGGTGAAGGAAGTCACCATGATTGGCAAGGTGACGAAGGAGTGGCTTTTCAAGAACCATCCCTTCCCGGATCTTCGGGCCATCAAGGTATTGAACCGTTTAAGAAAGATGAATTTTAAGGATGACACGGTGACCCTGGCCATTGTGGAGGAGCTGGCAAAGGATGGCATTTCCGTCCTTGACCAGACGAAATACTTAAAGCCCCTCATGCCGGGGCCCCAGGTATTCACAAAAAAGAAACCTACGGAAGCACAGATGGCAGATGTTTCCTTTGGTTTTAAAGCGGCCAAGGCCATCGGTGCCATGGATCTGGGACAGACGGTGGTGGTGAAGAACCAGGCCGTCATGGCGGTGGAAGCCATCGAAGGCACCGACGCCTGCATCCGCCGGGGCGGGAGTCTTGCCAGAGGCGGCGCCGTGGTGGTAAAGACGGCAAAGCCCTCCCAGGATACCCGTTTTGATATGCCCGCCGTAGGGCTTGAAACTCTTCATTCCATGGAGGAATCGGGCTGTGCAGTCCTTGCCATTGAAGCATGGCATACGCTCTTTGCTGAAAAGGACGCGGTCATTGAAGAAGCAGACCGGAAGGGCATCGTCATTCTTGCGGTAGAACAGGATAAGATATGAAAATAATGATGTCTGCCGGAGAGGCTTCCGGCGATATGCATGCCGCTGCTGTGGCGGCGGAATTGAAAAGAATGATGCCGGAAGCGGACATATTCGGCATGGGCGGCGCCGACATGAAGAAGAGCGGTGTCCGTATTATATATGATATAGAAAATCTGGGCATCATCGGCGTGGTGGAGGTGATCCGCCATATTCCCTTCTTCTTCCGTCTCCGCGCCTTCCTGAGAAAAGCCATGGTGGAAGAAAAACCGGATGTCCTGGTGTGCGTAGATTATCCGGGCTTCAATATGAAGCTGGCCCATGTGGCAAAGGAACTGGGCATTCCGGTGATTTACTACATTGCGCCCACCATCTGGGCCTGGAACAAGGGCAGGGCAAAGAATATTGTGCGGGATGTGGAGCAGGTGGCCTCCATATTTCCCTTTGAAGCAGAGGCCTACCGCAAGGCGGGGGCCCATGTCACCTTCGTAGGTCATCCTTTAGCAGATACGGTGAAGCCTTCCATGTCCTTTGATGAAGCTATGGCATATTTCCACGGAGATTCCTCTAGAAAACGAATCCTCCTCATGCCGGGCAGCCGGAAAAATGAGGTGGCCGGCCTTCTTCCCATCATGCTGAAGGCGGCGGAAAAGCTTGCGGAAAAGGAAAAATGTCAGTTCTTCATTCCCCGGGCGTCCACCATTTCCAAAGACATGCTTTTGTCTATCATAGGGAAAACTTCCCTTTCCATTGAAATTACTGAAGGCCGTCAGTACGACCTCATGCACATATGCACCGCCTGCGTGGCATCCTCCGGCACTGCCACCCTGGAAACGGCGCTCATGGAGCTTCCCACGGTGCTGGTGTATAAACTGTCCCCCTTCACCTGGTTTCTGGCCAATCTTCTGGTCCATGTGAAATATGCGGGCCTTCCGAATCTCCTCCTTAACCGGGAGGTGACGCCGGAGCTTCTGCAGGACCGGGCCAATGCGGAAAACATTGTATCCATCGTCCTTCCCTGGCTGGAAGACGAAAAGAAAAGGGAAAAGAATGTGGAAGAAATCAGGGAAGTGCGGAAAGCGCTGGGATCCGGCGGAGCTGTCCATCGGGTGGCCGAGCTTATTATAAAGACTGCAGGAGCGGTTCATGGCAAATAAACGAAGCAAATTAAACAGTTATAAAAGGCTTCTCAAATTTCTGAAGCCCTATATCAAGCTGCTGATTATTTCCATCATCTGTATGGTGGCGGTATCGGCATCCAACCTTTACGTTCCCTGGATTATCAAGGACGTCATTGATAAGGTCTTGGAAGATAAAGACCTCACCATGCTTTATCTGATTATTATTTCCATTATTGTGGTGTTCTTTATCCGCGGTTCCACCACCTTTGCCCACCGCTATCTCATGGGGTACATCGGGCAGTCGGTGATTCGGGATTTGAGAAACAAACTTTACGAGCATCTGCAGAAGCTGCCTATTGCTTACTTTGATAAAAGGCGCACCGGCGAAATCATGAGTAATCTCACCAACGACATCGGTGCCCTGCAGACTGCCATGACCACCGATTTCATCATGCTGGTGCAGGAAGGGGCCATTTTCATCGGCTCCTTTGCCGCCATGATTTATCTCCAGTGGAAGCTCACCATTCTCTGCCTGGTCATTGTGCCCCTGGTGTCGGTGACCATCAAGTTCTTCGGCAGGAAGCTCCATTCCTCCGGCCGGAGCGTGCAGGAAAGGCTGGCCGACGTGACGGCCATGCTGCAGGAAACCATTTCCGGTGTCCGCATCATTCGAAGCTTCAACCGCTGTGATTATGAAACCAAACGGTTCCGGCAGGTAAACCAGAACAATTTCAAGGCCACGGTGCGGTCTATCCGCCAGCAGAGCCAGCTCACGCCGGTGGTGGAATTTCTGGCGGCTCTGGCCATTACGGTCATTATCTGGTACGGCGGTGTATCGGTTATCGACGGCATTATGACCGCCGGCGAACTCATCGCTTTCCTCATTTATGCCATCAACCTGGCAAACCCCATCAAGCGTATTGCCGACAGCTACGGCAATATCCAGAAGTCCCTGGCGGCAGCGGACCGGGTTTTTGCTATTCTTGACGAAAAAGAAGAGGACCAGAACCATGAAGAAGAAAAGCCGCTGGTGGTGAAGAATGGTCTGGTGGAGGCAAAGCATGTACAGTTTGCCTACGAAGAAGGGCATCCGGTCTTGACGGATCTCAATTTCAAAGCCAATCCCGGTGAAACCATTGCCATCGTAGGGCCCTCCGGTGCCGGTAAATCCACCATAGCCAACCTGCTCCCCCGGTTCTATGAAATCACCGGCGGTGAAATCGATATCGACGGCATGGATATTCGGAAGGCGGAGCTGGGCTCCCTTCGCGACCAGATCGGTCTGGTGCCCCAGGATACACTCCTCTTTAATACATCCATTAAGGACAATGTGCTCTACGGCCGCCTGGATGCCACCGACGAAGAGGTGTGGGCTGCCATCCGTTCCGCCAATGCGGAAAAATTCATCAGGGAACTGCCTGATGGCATTGATACGAAGGTGGGGGACCGGGGACTGATTCTTTCCGGAGGCCAGCGCCAGCGTATCGCCATTGCCCGGGCCATCCTGAAGAACCCGAAAATCCTCATCCTTGACGAGGCCACCTCTGCCCTGGATACGGAAAGCGAAAAGGTGGTACAGGATGCGCTGGACAAGCTCATGGTAGGCCGTACGTCCTTCGTCATCGCCCACCGCCTGTCCACCATTAAGAATGCAGACCAGATTCTTGTACTGAACGACGGCGTCATTGCCGAACGGGGCACCCATGATGAACTCATGGCTAAAGGCGGCCTCTATTACGACCTCTACACCATGAGCGCCAAAGTGACAGAAGCTGAAGAAGCGGCGGAGGACGAGGAAAAGGAAGGATAGCTTAGCGGGCTGGGGGGATTAGTGGGCTGGTGGATTAGTGGACTAGTGAGCTAGTGGACTAGTGGACTAGTTTCTGGTTTCTTTGAGCCATTGTGTCGGTGAATGAGAAACAAGAAACGCCCCCTCAAACCTCAAACCTCAAATCTCAAATCTCAAATCTCTTCCCTCCCCATTTGTTTCACAAAGGAGATATCCCATTGTATTGGTTTTATAACATCTGCCTGGTGGCTTACTGGATTCTCCAGATTCCCCTTCTGATTTACCGTTTGGTATTTGAAGAAGGCTTTTATGACAGACTGAAGCAGAGTGCCGGCATCATGCCTACGCCTACGCTGCTGCAGATTGCAGACCACAATGCCATCTGGGTCCATGCCGCTTCCGTTGGGGAAGTGGTGGCGGCCAGTCCTATTGTGCGTGAATTGAAGAAGAAATATCCCGATGAAATGGTGGTGGTGTCCGTGGTTACCGCCACAGGCCACCGCATGGCACAGCGCATCATTCCGGAAGCGGACGGCCATATTTTCTTCCCCTTTGACCTGCCTGTCATTACGGAACGGATTGTAAATATCGTGAACCCCAAGGCCATCATCCTCATCGAAACGGAGCTGTGGCCCAATTTCCTCCGCCTGGCCTGGCGGAAAAAGATACCGGTGATGATGATGAACGGCAGAATCAGCGGCCGCTCCATGCGCCGCTATTCCCTCATCAAGCGGTTCACCACCCGCATGCTTTTCCAAATTCGCAAATTCTGCATGCAGTCAAAAATCGACAGGGAGCGTATCATTTCCATGGGCGCCATTCCGGAAAGGGTGGTCATTACAGGAAATACGAAGTACGACCAGACCTATGCGGAGGTGTCGGAGGAAGAGAGAGCCAGGCTCAGGAAGGAATTCCGCTTTGAAGGGAAGGGGCCCATCATTGTGGCCGGCTCCACCCACGGCGGGGAAGAGGAAATCGTGGTTCGCACCTTTGGAAAGATTCTGGAAAAATATCCGGATGCAAGGCTCCTTTTGGCGGTGCGCGAAATTACCAGGGCCGCTTCGGTGCGGTTTATGATTAAGCACCAGGGCTACACGGTACTTCGCCGCTCCAAAATGGGAACAGAAGAGGACGATGGCAAAGGTGCACAGATTGTCATCCTGGATACCATCGGCGAACTGGGACGTCTCTACAGTCTGGCGGATGTGGTATTTGTAGGCGGCAGCTTCGTGAAGGTAGGAGGCCATAATATCCTGGAACCCGCAGCCCACGGGAAACCGGTGCTTGTGGGACCCTATATGTTCAATTTCCAGGAAATCTTCGAACTTCTTTCCGAACGGGGCGTATGCATTATGACGCCCGATGAGAATTCCTTTGAAAAGACGCTGATGGACCTTCTGGGCAATCCGGATAAAATGAAGAAAATGGGAGAAGCGGCGCTGGAAGTGGTCCATGAAAACCAGGGCGCCACGGAAAGAAATATCGCTTCCTTTGAAGAACTGGTGAAGGAATACGGTATCAAGCTGAGGGAAAAGCATGAGTCTTGAAAATTACGTCACCGGCCTCATGAAGAATCCTTCTCCGGACCTGAAGGGACGGCTCATGCTCTCTCTTCTGGAAAGGCTGGAAAAGGTTTATCTCTCCCAGGTGGAAAAACGCCGGAAAAAAGAAGAAAGTAAGGCGGAGGGCTGCGGCATTCCGGTGATTTCTGTGGGAAATATCAGCGCCGGCGGCACAGGAAAGACCCCCTGCATCATAAAGCTGGCGGACATGCTGGAAAAGGATGGCTTCCATCCTGCCATTATCAGCCGGGGCTACCGAAGCGGTCTGGAAAAGGAGGGAGGCGTTGTTTCCGATGGGAAGAGCATCCTTGTTTCCCAAAGCGCCGCAGGAGATGAGCCCTACATGATGGCCCTGAAGCTGCCCCATGTGCCGGTGCTGGTGGGAAAGGACCGCATGAAATCGGCAGCAGCAGCCAAAGAGCTCAAGGCGGATATCCTTCTTATGGATGACGGTTTCCAGTACTGGAAAATGAAAAGGGACAGGGATCTGGTGCTCCTTGACTGCACCAATCCCTTCGGCTATGAACATGCCCTTCCCCGGGGGCTTCTTCGGGAGAGGCCGGATGCCCTGAAACGGGCCAGCCTGTTCATCCTTACCAAGAGTGACCAGGTGGAGGAGAAAAGGGTTCTGGAAATCAGGAACCGGCTGGAAAAACTGGCGCCGAACATTCCGGTTATCTGTGCCTCTCACAGCCCCTCCAGGGCGGTGTCTTTTGCGAAATGGAAAGAAAGAAACCATGAAGGCCCCCTTTCGGAAATCAAGGGAAAGCGGGCCTACCTGGTTTCAGGCATAGGAAATCCCGCGGCCTTTGCCAGGACTGCCAAAGAAGCAGGATTCTTCCTCACCGGGGAAATGGCCTACGACGACCATCATCACTACAGCGATGAGGATTTGCGGAATGTCATATCGGAAGCTGTGAAATACAGCGCAGACATGATTGTGACCACGGAAAAGGACGCAGTCAAAATGATGAATCTGAAGGAAATAGAAAAAGCGGCAGTTCCCTTTTACGTATTGGAAATCGAAATGGCCTTTTCCGAAGGGGAAGCTGCTGTAAGGAAGCAATGGGAGGATTTGAAATGAAAGTCGCATGTATTATTCCATCAAGGTATGCTTCTACCCGTCTTCCGGGCAAGCCTCTTCGTATGATTGCAGGCGAAACACTGGTGCACAGGGTCTATGAAAGAGCCCTTCTGGCCAAAGTGCCGGATACGGTGATTGTGGCTACAGACCATGGGGATATTGAAAAAGAAGTAAAATCCTTCGGCGGCCATGTAGTTATGACGTCCGTCAATCATCCCACCGGCACGGACCGGCTGGCAGAGGTGGCGGCGAAATTTCCGGAGTATGATATTATTGTGAATGTACAGGGCGATGAACCACTCATCGATCCCGATGTCATTGACCGGTTGGCAAAGGATCTCATGGACCATGAAGACCTGGATATGGCCACCGTGGCCACACCGCTCCATAAGGAAGAATATGATGACCCCTCCGCCGTGAAAGTGGTGGTCAGCAGGAAGGGCGAAGCCCTTTATTTCTCCCGCTCCCTCATCCCCTATCCCCGTCATGACTTTGCAGAACCGCCGTTGAAGCATGTGGGCATCTACGCCTATCGCCGGGATTTCCTTCTGGCCTATGCCAAAATGGAACAGACGCCGCTGGAAAAGACGGAATCCCTGGAACAGCTCCGGGCCCTGGAAATGGGCTATAAAATCGGTGTCATTTCTGTAAAAACCGAAGACATCGGTATCGATACGGAAGCGGATTTGAAGAAAGCCAATGAGTATTTTGAAAGGAACCACTTATGAAAACAATTCATGTAGGAAATCTGACACTGGATGGGGAAAAGCTCTTCCTCATCGCCGGCCCCTGCGTTATTGAAGGCTATGACCGTACCCTGATGATCGGCCGGGAAATCAAGAAAATCTGTGAACGGCTGGGGGTGCAGTACATTTTCAAAGCCTCCTACGATAAGGCCAACCGTTCCTCCTATCATTCTTTCCGCGGTCCGGGTCTGGAAAAGGGTCTGGAAATCCTGGCGGACATTAAGAAGGAACTGCAGGTACCGGTTCTTTCCGATGTCCATGATGTGACACAGCTCGCTCCGGCGTCCAGGGTGCTGGATATGCTGCAGATTCCTGCATTCCTCTGCCGCCAGACCGATCTGGTTTACGGCGCTGCCATGACAGGCAAGCCGGTGAACGTGAAGAAGGGCCAGTTCATGGCACCGGAAGATATGAAAAATGTCATTGAAAAAATGGAAGAGGCCCATAACCCGAACCTGGCAGTCACGGAAAGAGGGGTATCCTTCGGCTACCACAACCTGGTGGTAGATATGCGTTCCTTCCCCATTATGCGTCAGTTCGGCTACCCCGTCATTTTTGATGCCACCCACAGCGTGCAGCTTCCCGGCGGCATGGGAAATACCACCGGCGGCCAGCGGGAATTCATCCCCTACCTGGCAAGGGCCGCAGCAGCTTCCGGCGTAGACGGCTTCTTCATGGAAGTCCACGACAATCCGCCGGAAGGCCTCTCCGATTCCACCAACATGCTTTACCTCTCCTCCCTGGAGGACCTCTTGAAAGACCTCATCGCCATCAACCAGGTGGTAAAAAAGGATAAGGAAAAGGGACTGGGAGCTTAGTGAGCTGGTGAGCTGGTGTACTAGTGAGCTAGTGAGCTAGTGAGCTAGTGAGATGGTGTACTAGTGTGCTGGTGTACTAGTGTGCTAGTGTACTGGTGTACTGGTGAGGCAGTGTGATAGTAAATTCTGCTATCCGCTTTCCGCTTGCCGCAGGACCGGATTTTTGAAGGATACTAAAGACGTCAGATTTTCAGACATCGGTTTCTGTCAAAGGCGGTAACACAAAACTCATCGCCCGTTAGGGAAGCGCTGATTAAATCGTTATCGGATTTCATTCTTGTATTTTTATTCAATGCAAGGAATCAGTCGACGCGAA
>NZ_UPZP01000054.1 GCF_900538805.1 uncultured Dialister sp. | reverse complement strand
ATACAGGAAAGTCCTGCAGCCGCCTTGAACTTGTCGTCCGGGAATGCGGGCTCATGCTGCAAGGGATGGTATCCGTGCTTTTGATGTTGCCATACTTTTTTGCGAATCTGCAGAATTCGTTCCGACTTTCCGGGGCCCCGGAAAGTGGGGAGGGAAAATCAGGAGCCTGTATACAGGGATTCATGGCTTCTTCTCTGCCAAAGCTGTATTCCGGCCGGAATATTCGCGATATACATGGCAGATGTGGAAAATAGAATCCTTCCATGGAGAGCTCACTGATTTCCTTCTCCATACATTTATATTGCATAAGCACCCCTTTTTTACAACCTCCCTTAAGAATTTTCCATGAAAAGCAGATAATGTCATGGAGACACTGTCATTCCGGTTATAGAATGACAGTGGGCGGGAAGGAAAGCACGTAACGCAGGCTCCTTCCTTAGGTGGCAATCCTGCATAGAATTGCCAAGTCGGGCAAAGTAGGCCCTTAGCCTGCCCATAAAAGGGCCTACCTTTTGTTTGCCCGACCGGGATGGAGCTGGGCGGAGCCCTGAGGATAGGTCCAAGAAATTTTTCTAAAATTTTTCCCTCCAGGGGGTCTAAAATTCGAACCTCAAACGATATTAATAATAGAGGGGTGAAAAGACCTCATGAGATGATGAGTCTGATTTCCAAGCTGCCATCCTCCACATCCGCGGTAAGGAGAAGGGCAGGGGAATGAAGAAACATCAGGGAATTCCATCTTTTCAATCCTCCTTCTTCTAAAATCGGCCGATGATAGACAGAAGACAATGCAGTACCAATAAACAGAAGACAGAAAAGCAATAAGGAAGAGCGCTCGCAGGACTTTCCTCTCTCTGATGTGCGTATCCTGCACAGGATACGCAAGTCGGGAAAAGTTGGCCCCTGGTCTGCACATAAAGGGGCCTTCCCATGGTTTTCCCGACCGTCCATGTTCCGAGCAGCACCCATGTATGTGGGAGGACCAAGGCGCGGACGCCTGATTCATTGGTTGAACTTATCTGGCGGGGCAGCGTCGGCTTGATGGCTGTCTGGTTTTATTCTTGAACTTTCAGCCCCTACAAGGAGCAGGGTGACGCGAATAGCGGGCTATTTAAGGAACCCTGGGACGCAGCAGGGGCTGAAAGTTTTTATAAGACCAGATTCTGCCATTAAGCCGATGCTGCCCCGATACTCCCCTGATAGGCTTTTCTTTTTTTGGTATGTAGCTTGGTTATCTCAGCCATCAATATGGTACGAAAAAAGCCCTTCCTCTATGGGAAAGGCTTTTTGTTTAGAAAGAACAGCTGTAGAAAATGGAATCACCAAGGCTAAGCCGCTCTTTGATGAAGCATAACATGATTGTCATGCTTATAGGATCTTTGCTTTTTCATGGGTGAAATCATACGATCAATGACGGATACGATCAATGACGGAGAATTTTTGAAAATTGATTTTTCATAAAAATGGAGGAGCCATGAAATATACCATTATCATTGAAGAAACGGTTTCTGAGAAGTTTACATTGGAGGCGGAGGGCGAAAGGGAGGCGCTGCAAAAGGCGGAGCGGCTGTATCGGGAAGGGAAATGGGTGCTGGAGCCGGGCAGTCTTTTGGATGTGAAGTTCCAGGTCCAGGAGGAAGGGGAGAAAGCGGATTGACAGGGATGGCTCTTCTTTTATAATGGAGAAAAGGAGGGCTTTTATGGATACCTGTCTTGATATGTCCCTGGCGGCGGCGTATACCAGCCATTCCCAGAGGGCCCGGGTGGTGACGGAGGACTGGGTGGAGCGGAATATGTACTGTCCCCGCTGCGGCTGTGACCATCTGGAACATTTGAAGGCGAATCGGCCGGTGGCGGATTTTGCCTGCCCCAGCTGCGGCGAGATTTTTGAATCGAAGGCCAAGCGGGGCGCTTTGGGGCGAAAGATTGCGGACGGCGCCTATGATACCATGATTCGCCGGATTCATGAATCCGACAATCCTGATTTCCTTTTTATGTCCTATGACCTTGACATCGGCAGGGTGCAGGATTTCCTTATTGTACCGAAGCATTTCTTCGTGGATTCCCTTATTGAAAAGCGCAGGCCCCTGGCCGCCACGGCCCGGCGGGCTGGCTGGACGGGCTGCAGCATCCTTTTGGATGAGGTGCCGTCCTATGGGCGCATTGCCATCGTCCGCGGCGGGCTGGCAGTCGATAAGGATGAGGTGTGCCGGAAATACAGGAGTACCTCTTTTCTGGGGGATATGAACCTGTCCTCCCGGGGCTGGCTCATGGACGTATTCCGCTGCATGGAGGAAATCGGGAGCGAAGAGTTTACCCTGCAGGATATGTACCGCTTTGAAGGAAGGCTTGCGATTCTTCATCCGGATAATCACAATATCCGTGCCAAAATCCGCCAGCAGCTGCAGATGCTGCGGGACCGGGGTCTTATCCGGTTTGTGGACCGGGGTGTCTACAGGAAATGTTAAGGCTTTTTTTATGAAGGAAATCACTGCTCTGCTTTATCACGATTTCATGGCGCTGGATGCACTGGGGCGGCTGCCGGGGTATGAAATCCGGTATGCCTCTCTTTCCGGCGGCCCGGTGTCCAATGAGAAGGGGCTTACGGTGGAGACGGAGGCGCTTGGTTCTCTTGGAAGAAGCGATATCCTTCTCGTTCCCGGCGGCATGGGGAGCCGGAAGCTGGCGCTGGATGGCGATTTCCTTTCGGCCCTTCGGAAGGCGGCGCTGGAATCGACGGTGGTGATGACGGTGTGCACCGGCTCTGCCCTAGGGAAGCACTGATTAATTCGCAGAATCAAATTTCATATGCATTTTTATCCAATGCTACGTCATAAGTCTCCTTAAATAGCTCGCTATTCGCGTCGACTTATTCCTTGCATTGAATAAAAATACAAGAATGAAATCCGATAACGATTTAATCAGCGCTTCCCTAGCGGCGGCAGCGGGGCTTCTGGACGGGCTCCGGGCCACGGGAAATAAGAGGGCCTTTGACTGGACCATGTCCATGGGTGAAAAGGTGCTCTGGCAGCGGGATGCCCGCTGGACAAGGGATGGGAAGTTTTACACCGCCGCCGGCGTGTCGGCGGGGATAGATATGGCCCTGGGCTTTGTGGCGGACCATTTCGGCAGGGAAAGGGCCCTTTCCATTGCGGAGGGCATGGAGTACTGCTGGAATGAAAAGCCCGAGGCGGGCTGGTGTTTTAAGGAATAGGGGAAATAGGAAAAATGAAATAAAACGGCGCTCCGAAAAATCGGCGGGCGCCGTTTTTGTGAAGAAAGGGAGCGTCATGGCGGCGCTGCGCTTTGCTCCGGCGGCAGGGGGGAAGGGGCGTATGCCTCATTTGGCACCATCTGCGCCTGCAGTCTGAAATCTGCTTTCTAATTTCTAATCTCGTGCTCCCAATGTATCATGCCTCTTTTCTATATCAAGATAGGTCATGAAACAGATTTCATGAAAAACTGAATTGTGGTATACTTTAATTAATGGGGAAGTTAGTTATCTAAAATAATGGGAACAGAGGGATTGCGATGAATAGTGAATTGACCAGACAGTTTTTGGATGCCTGCCACGAGGCACGGAGAATCTGCGAGATTCTTCCGGACCTTCCGCCGAAGGTGAAGCCCCGGCATATCCGTATTATCAACTGCATCTCCACCATCCATGAAAAACAGGGAAGCGTCCGAGTGAGCGATGTGGCTGCCGCCATGAATGGCACCATGCCTTCCATTACGAAGCTGGTGAATGAGCTCTGTGAAATGGGGGCGGTGAAGAAAAGGCAGAGCCGGAATGATAAGCGGGTGTATACGCTGAAGCTGACGGACCTGGGAGATCATTACTACGATGTGTATGTGAACCAGTTCCAGGGCTGGCTCTGTGACCAGATGGAAGACATTCCGGAGGAAAATGTAAAGGCCATGGTGGACACCATCCATAGGGTCAAGGATATCCTGATGAAAGCCAGGACCCATGACGGACGGCTGAAATGATTGGGGAAAG
Organism: uncultured Dialister sp.; assembly: GCF_900538805.1. Classification (GTDB taxonomy): domain Bacteria; phylum Bacillota; class Negativicutes; order Veillonellales; family Dialisteraceae; genus Dialister. The sequence goes on along the minus strand of NZ_UPZP01000054.1, from coordinate 10,358 downwards.
CACGGCAGAGGGCCGTGCTTTTTTATTTAGATTTCAAAATGCTCTTTAAAGAGGAAGTGAACTGTAGTATACTAAGGGTGCGTAGTTAGTTATCTGAAATAAATAGTTACAGGAGCTCAGAGGATTAGGATAGTTTTCGGGTTCTGATGCTCGGTGTCACTAGGGAAGCAGCATTCCGGCGGCCCCCCATTTTAGTGGCTGCTTATTCTGTTACTTCAAGGGGAGCAAAGATTTTCTTGCGTCCCCTTTAGGGGAAGAGGGCCACGAAGTGGCGAAGGGGTGCTGGAGGGTAAGAATCGGAAAGAAACGCAAAGTAGAGCAGGCCGCCTATCGGCGGTCCGGATAACAGCGGAGTGTCACATCGGCGCTTGGCCCCGTACACCCTATGGCCCCTCAAGGGGCAGCGAGGGTGGGCGGAGAGAAATCTTTGAGTCATACTCTTCCTGCACCCTTCCGGCGGGCCCCCTTTGGTGGCTGGCGCCACCACCTTTGCCCCTATTCAGGGGGCACTATGGGCGCTGGGCTTTTGAGTCAATTTGTGTTTATGGCGATAACGCCGGAAAACTTCACAACCGCCCTTACGGGCGAAGCCCGGCTGTAAAGGTTTTAGGCCGCGAAGCGGCCATTATAATTGCGGCGTCAGCCGCCACCACAACCCTCGGCCCGAAGGGCCGTCAAACCTGAGAACCCTCTGAACCTTCAGAACCCTCACGCCCGCAGGGCGTGTCAAAAAGGGCCGCGAAGCGGCCCCATTATGAAAGGAAGCAAGTCATATGCAGTTTGAACGCCGTCTGGACGGTAAATTGATTTTTTCCATCATCGCCGCAGGCATTCTGTCTTTTACCGGCGTGGTCATCGAAACGGCCATGAATGTTACATTTCCTTCCCTCATGAAGGAATTTTCCGTTTCCACTTCCCTGGTGCAGTGGATTACCACGGGCTATCTTCTGGTGCTGGCGGTGGTGATTCCGCTGTCGGGGTACCTGAAGGAGCGGTTCCCCATGAAGAAACTTTTCCTCACGGCGGCGGGGCTTTTCATTTTGGGCACTCTTCTGGGCGCCTGGTCGCCGGATTTCCTGCTGCTCCTGCTGGGCCGCCTTCTGCAGGGGGCGGGGACCGGTATTGCGCTGCCCCTCATGTTTAACATCATCATGGAACAGGCGCCTTTGGACCGGCTGGGGGTCATGGTGGGTGCCGGCATGCTGGTGTGCGCCCTGGCTCCGGCGGTGGGGCCCTCCATCGGCGGGTACATTGTGAGCCTCTTCGGCTGGCGCATGATTTTCTGGGCCGTGCTTCCGCTGCTTCTGGTTTCCTTCGTTCTGGGTGGCCTGTCGGTGCGCCAGTCTTCGGATATCCGCATCCGTTCCTTTGATGCCGGCGGTCTCCTGTATCTGGCCATTTCCTTCACCTGCCTCCTCATGGGCTGCACGGAGCTGGGCCATGGGAAACTGACCCTCATGGCGGGCGTCCTCTTTGCCGGTTTCCTGCTGGCCCTTCTCCTTTTCCGGGAGAGGGAAAGAAAATTAATAGAGAAGGGAGAAAGGCCGCTCCTGAATATCCGGGCCCTTGGAAATCGTCCTTTCGTGCTGGGGGCGCTGGGCCTTTCGCTCCTTCAGCTCATCTGCCTGGCCCTGGGCTTTCTGATTCCCAATTTCTCCCAGATTGTTACCGGTGAAAACGCCTTCGCCGCAGGATGCATCCTTCTTCCCGGCTGCATCCTGGGCGCCCTCTTTGCACCGATATCCGGACGCATTTACGACCGATTCGGCGCCAAACGGCCGGTGCTTCTGGGAAGTGCCTTCCTTATTTTCTCCCTTGTCCTCTTCAACAGCACCCTCTCTTCCGCCTCCACCTGGGTGCTCACGGTGTGCTACCTCTTCTTCGCCGCCGGACAGGGACTGTCCGTAGGAAATATTCTCACCTACAGCCTTTCTGTGCTGAATCAATCCATGAAACCTGACGGTAACGCCATCTGCAACACCGCCCAGCAGCTCTCCGGTGCCGTAGGCACCGCCGTGGCCGCCGCCATCGTCTCCGCTGCCCAGACCGCCCATCCCGGAGGCTTCGCCGACGCCACGGCCAAGGGCACCGCCGAAGCCTTCCTGGTCCTCCTCATCCTCGGGGTTCTCCAGTTCCTCTCCCTCTTCTCCTCCTTTCGGAAAGAAAAAAGAGTGGAAAGAAGGGAAACAATAGAAGGCAGAAGATAGACGATAGAAGGTTGTCCGCTATCGGCTTACCGCTGTCCGCTGTCGGGGAGACATCAGACAATCAGATGGCATAGGAGTCATATATGACGGCGCCCTTGAAACGGAGGGGCGCCGCTTTTTTTATGCTTTTTGGGATGGAGCCATTTCTCTCAAGAGGAAGCGGAGAAATGAAACGTGGAAAAACCGCTATTACCCTTCCGGCGGGCCCCCTTTGGAGGCTGCGCCACCACCTTTGCCCCGGTGGGAAGCGTGTCACTGAATTCTCAGTCGCCTGTCGGCTCCCTATGAATCCAGTTCCCTTGCCACCCCGGCGGAGCCGGGGGCACTATGGGCGCTGGGCTTTTGAGTCAATTTATGTCTATGGAGATAATGGCGGAAAACCATACAACCGGGCTTCGCCCGTGGAAATGCACCCCTTTTGGTGCTGCGCACCACTTCCCCCGGGGGGAAAGTTTTCTCGCCGCTTAGCATTTGAATTCATAAGCAACTCAAGATATAGCGCCGCTAGAATCTCCCCCTCCGGGGTGGCAAGCGAACGTGATTTGTAGGGGAGCGACAGCGACCTGAAAATCACGTGAGACGCTTTCCCGTGGAGAGACGCCGCCGCAGGCGGCAGAAGGGGTGCATTTCAAGCGCCCGTCAGGGCGGTTGGCTTGTTTTCCTCCGGGCGAAGCCCGGTTGTATGGTTTTCTCTCCGCTGCTGCCATAAACTCAAATTGCCGCCACTGCCCAGCACCCATAGTGCCCCCTGAATAGGGGAAAAAGTGGTGGCGCCAGCCACCAAAGGGGGGAGGCTGCCGACAGGCAGCATAAAACACTCCCCTTTGAACCAGCCCGCTCTGTGGGCGGAACCGGAGCCGCCCGGGGCGAAGCCCGATGTCGGCTTGAACCCGGACGCCGCAGGCGTCTGAACCTTCTTGTTTTCGGGAATACAGTTAAACACCGTAAGTAACACATACACAAAGGAGGAATCATGAATCTGGACAATACGCTGGGCTTTATCCTGGGCCGCGTTTCCAGGAAGGTCCATTACCGGCTGGATGAGATATTCAAGGCCAACGACATTACCATCGAACAGTGGGTGGGGCTCCGCATGATTCATGAAGCGGGCCCTCTCTGCCAGCGGGAGCTTGCTGACCGGATGGAGAAGAACCAGAACACCATCAAGGCACTGACGGACCGTCTGGAAAAGAAGGGGCTCATCGAAAGAGCCATCGACCGAAGGGACAAGCGGAATCTCACCCTTACCCTTACCGACCGGGGAGAAGAGCTTCTGGAATCCCTCTCTCCTCTGGAGGAAAAGGTGAATGAAACCATAGAAACCATATTGACGCCAAAGCAGACGGAGCTCTGCAAGGAACTGCTTTTGCAGCTGGAAAGAAATCTGTAAGGAACGATTTCCTATTTCATAAAAAAGAAGGGCATACCATGGCATATTACACAAGCAATGAAGAACATCCCATTGACATTTTGAATATTAAAGGACTGGAAGCAAAGGTGAAGGCCCGCATGGACCCCGGCGCCTTCGGCTATATCCGGGAAGGAGCGGAAGACGAATGGACCATGCGGGAAAATACCCGCTCCTTTGAGGACAAACACATCGTCCCCCGGGTGCTCCGCGGGATTTCCCACGCCGATCTTTCCACCTCCATTTTCGGCATTCCTCTGAAAACGCCGGTCATTGAAGCGCCCTCCGCCGCCCACGGCCTGGCCCACATGAAGGGCGAAGTGGATACCGCCATCGGCGCCGCCAAAGCAGGCACCCTCTTTACCATGAGCACCTACGGCAGCACAAATCTGGAAGACGCTGCTGCCGCCTGCCCCGGAGCGCCCCAGTTTTTCCAGATTTACATGAGCAAGGACGACGGATTCAATGAATTCCTCATCCGCAAAGCCGTGAAAGCCGGCGTAAAGGCCATCATCATGACCGTGGACTCCACCCTGGGCGGCTACCGGGAAGAGGACATTGCCACTAAATTCCAGTTTCCCCTCCCCATGCCGAACCTGGCCGCCTACGGAAATGCCGACGGCAAAGGAAAAAATATTTCTGAAATCTACGCCGCCGCCAAGCAGGACTTCGTTCCCGCCGATGTGCAGAAACTGAAGGACATGTCCGGACTGCCGGTCATCGTCAAGGGCATCCAGTCGCCGGAAGATGCGGACATCGCCATCAATGCCGGCGCCGACGGTATCTGGGTCTCCAACCACGGCGGCCGCCAGCTGGACGGCGGCCCTGCCTCCTTTGCCGTCCTCCCCTCCATTGCGGCGGCAGTGAACCGCCGGGTGCCGGTCATCTTCGACAGCGGTGTACGGAGAGGAAATCACGTATTCAAAGCCCTGGCCAGCGGCGCCGACCTGGTAGCCATCGGCCGCCCCGTCATCTACGGCCTCAACCTGGGCGGAGCCGAAGGGGTGAAATCGGTATTCGACCACTTCAATAAGGAACTGTCCATCACCATGCAGCTGGCCGGTACCAAGACCATTGAAGAAGTGAAACAGACAAAACTGATTTGAGCATACAATAAAAAGGGGGCAGTACTCTTGACAGTGCTGCCCCCTTTTGTTGTGGGAGGGTTGACGGGGCTTCGCCCCGAAGGTTCTTAAGGTTCTTAGGTTTGACAGCGGCTTCGCCGCTGAGGGTTGTGGTATCGCCCTTCGGGCGATGAGTATATATGCTGTGGAGGTCCTGCATAGGACCTCCAAGTCAGCCGAAGTTGGCCCTTAGCCTGCCCATAAAAGGGCCTTCCTTTTGTCGGCTGACCGTTTCCGGCGGCAACGCTGCCTCTGGCAGCGAAAACCATACAACCGCGCCTGCGGCGCGTGGAAATGCACCCCTTCTGCCTACGGCACCTCCCCCGGAGGGGGAGGTTTACTCTCCGTTCAGCGTTTGGACTCATAAGCATCTAAAAGCATAGCGCCGCTAAAACTTCCCCCTCCGGGGGAAGTACCGCCGCAGGCGGGGATAGGGGTGTATTTCCATCGCCCGTCAGGGCAGTTGGCTTGTTTTCCTCCGGGCGAAGCCCGGTTGTATGGTTTTCTATCCGCTGCTGCCATAAACTCAAATTGACGCCATTGCTGAGCATCCATAGTGCCCCCAGCGAAGCTGGGGGAAAGGTGGTGGCGCCAGCCACCAAAGGGGGGCTGCCGCAGGCAGCTAATCACAAAAATGATATTTTTGCCGATGAATACAAAGGTACGAGTCATAAAACCAGCGGAGTTCAACATGACACTTAAAGATTCATCAGCAGAAATCGCATTGACGGTGATTGGCCGCCTAAAGGCGGCCACCCCCCTATCCGCCTACGGCGGACTTCCCCCTATTCAGGGGGCAGAATAGGCCTCTCTACGCTTACCAGTAGAGACATATGGCACATTGCCCAGCACCCATAGTGCCCCGCTTTAGCGGGGTGGCAAAGGCTGTCGCTCAGGATGACGAGGGGGAGGCGGGAAGGAGCCGTCGGCCAGCGGTAAGCCGAAAGCCGATAGCGGACAGCAGAAAGCGTCTGATGTCTACCATCTATCATCTATCTTCTATCGTCTAACATCTATCTTCTACCATACCATTTATCCCACTCACCATTCCTTCCTGAAGTTCCAGGCAATGAGGGCTCCTGCCAGGAGGAAGGCGAAGGCGGTGGACCAGAAGACGGAGGGGTAGCCCAGCCAGCGGGCCAGGGCGCCGGAGCATACGGGGCCTGCCACGTTGCCCATGAGGAATACGCTGGACACCACGCCGAAGACGATGGACCGTTTTTCAGGAGGCACGGATTTGGCGATGATGGTGTTTGTGCAGGGAGCGATGAGTCCCATGCCCAGTCCCGTAATGCCCCGCCAGGTGCCAAGGCCGGTGACGGAGCTCATCATGTACTGCATGATGAAGGTGAATCCCACAAAGAAGGTGGCGCCCACCAGAATCCGGTGGGGCCTGATGGATTCCGTAATCCGCCCCACGTTGAGGGACATGGCGGCGCTGCAGCCGCCGGAGATGAAGATGATGAAGCCTACGATGGTGGCCACCAGTTCGCTGTCCGTTCCCATCATCTGTTTAATATAAAGAGGCAGGATGGGACCGATGCCGGTGATACCGAAATTGCAGAGGAACTGCATGAAGGTCATGAGCCGCACCCGGGGAATTTTCAGGAAATAGAGAATCTGGCTGAAGGTGGATTCTCTTTCCTTCTCCGCCCCCTTCCGATGGATGGCGGGAAGAAACATTCGCACAGAGAGGAAGCAGCAGAACGCCAGGAACGCAAAGAAGAAAAAGGGCATGCGGTAGCCGAAGGTGTCGGCAATGGTTCCGCCCAGGAGGGGGCCAAACATGATGCCCATCACCATGGCCGCCTGGAAATAGCCCATGGACCAGGAAGTCTTCTGCTCCGGCGTCACGGAAACCACGATGGAAAGGCCGATGGGCACAAACCCGCCCACCAGTCCCTGGGCCATGCGGAGGAAAAGGAGCTGCCAGGGGGAAGTGGCAAAGCCCTGGAGCAGGGAGGAGGCGGTGACCGTGAGAAGCACCACGGACATCACCGTCTTCGGTCCCCGCCGGTCCGCCTGGATGGACCAGAAGGGAGCGGAAAAGGCAATCATGAAGGGTGTCACCCCTACAATAAGCCCCGCCCAGAACGCCGCCTCCCCGGGGTCCGTGAGCCCGATTTCTGAAAGAAAAAGAGGGAGGAAAGACATGACGCCTACCATGGAAATACCGGCACCTACCTGGATAAGGCAGGTGAGATAGACAATGGATTTCCAGTTCTTCATGATTTCCTCCTTTCTATTGTGGGGGCCGCCTGCGGTGGCCCCGGGTTCAAAGGGTTCATAAGGTTCAAAGGGTTCAGAGGGGGTGGTATCGCCTTTGGACACGCCCTACGGGCGTGAGGGTTCAAAGGGTTCAGAGGGTTCAGAAGGTTCAGAGGGGAAGGTATCGCCTGCGGCGATGAGTTTTATAATTCCGCTCCGCGGAATGGAAAACCTTTACAACCGCGCCTGCGGCGCGATGGAAATGCACAAGCCTCTGCCGAAGGCAGCATATATACTCCTCTTTGAACCAGCCCGGAAGGCGAAGCCCTTCCCGGGCCGAACCGGAGCCGCCCCGAGGACAGCGGATAACGGTCAGCCGTCTCCACTAGTCCACCAGCTCACTATCCCACTAGTCCACCAGCCCACTAGCTCACCAGTCCACCATCTCACAAACTGTGCGGCCCTTTCCACAGTTTTCCTTCCGCCAGGTACCGGAGGGCTTCTTCCAGTCTTTCGGCGCCGTAAACGAAGTGATTGCCCCGGTTCATCTGGAATACGGTCTCCACGCCCCTTTGCTGCAGGATTTTTTCGATTTCCAGGGTGGCATCTTCCACTTTGGCCATGCGGGGATTGCCGGTTTTCTTTTCCCGATCTCCCAGGGAGAGGTACACCCGCTTCACCGCGGGATTTATGCCCTTTTCCCGGATGAAATCGGTGAAGCCGTCGAACCAGAGGGAGCCGGAGATGGAGGCGGCAGCGGAGAGGGCTTCCGACCGGGACGCCATGTAGAGGGCAAAGAGGCCGGACATGGAAATGCCTGCCATCATCCGATGAGAGACGGTGAGGCCTGCCTTTCTTTCAATGCCGGGGAAAACCGTTCCTTCCAGTTTTCTCATGAAACCCTCGGCGCCGCCGGAAAAGTCATCTTCACTTTTAAAAACCTTCGGCGCCTTCCAGGGGGAGAGGTCTCCGTTCCAGTCCATACCGGACATGGACACCAGCGTGAGGGACAATTCTTCCGCCAGATGGGCCACTTTTTCCGTCACCGGCACCGGTTCCAGGATATACACCACCCTGCCCCCGCCGCTTCCCCGGTAGATGGTGCCATGAAGGGAGCCTTCCTGCCAGTTCATGATTTCCATGGTCATTTCCCCTTGAATTCCGGTTTTCTCTTTTCCAGAAAGGCGGTGATGCCCTCCCTGAAGTCCTCGCTTCCGGAACACTGTGCCAGATACACCGCTTCGGCTTTCATATAGTCTTCAAAGCCTTTGTACATGCTTTCGAACATGAGTTTCTTCATATTGCCATAGGCCAGAAGAGGCCCTTCAGTGAGCTTTTCCGCAAAGGCCATGACGGTGGGCATGAGCTCTTCCTTCGTGGTGATTTCCTTCACCAGTCCCATTGCCAGCGCTTCCTCCGCCTTCACCGGACGGCCGGTGACAAACATGTCGAAGGCTCGGTGGGTGCCTGCCATGCGGGGCAGGAAATAGACGCCGCCGGTGTCCGGGCAGAGACCGATGCCTACGAAGGCCTGCAGAAATTTCGCATTGTCCGCGGCGAAGATGAAATCGCAGGCAAAGGCCAGGTTTGCCGCGCCCCCTGCCGCTGCACCTGCCACAGCGCAGATAATGATTTTGGACATTTTCTTCATGTACAGCACGATTTCCGACAGTTTCCCCGCCAGAGGCGCCATGGATTTCTTTGAGAAATCGGGCTCATGGCAGTGGGCCTTCATATACCGGATGTCGCCGCCGGCGGAAAAAGCGCGGCCGGCGCCGGTGAGTACCAGCACCTTCACCTCCGGATTTCCTTCCGCCTTTTCCAGCGCATCCGCCAGCTCGCCGGCCATTTCCATGTCCAGCGCATTCAGCGTGGGCGCATAATCCAAAGTAATGGTTTCGATGCCCTTTGCCAGGGACGTATGAATTCTCTGATAAGCCATGACTGCCTCCTTTAAAAACAAATATACCTGCCCTTATTATATCATTATGGATGAAATAAAAAGCATCCCTTCTCCAGAGCTGCTTTCTATCATTTTCTGTGTGAAATCTGCCAGTGGTGTATTTTCATGAGGAGGAAATAGGAAAACCCAATATCCGCTATTTCCTTCCGCTTCCGCCAGTCCTCCTTCCGGCTGAAGGCAATAATCTGGTCAATCCGTTCCTTCAAAAGCTCTACCAGACTGTCCACCGCCACCTGGACGGAAAGCTCCCCCTCCGGCCATTCGCCGCCGTCCTGGAACTCTGCCACCGCCCTGTACAAATCTTCCCCAAAAGACAGTCCATGCGCTTCGCAGAACTTCCGGCAGTGTGCCATCCAGGACGCTAGGGAAGCACTGATTAATTCATAGAGTCTGCTTTTATAAGAATTTTTATGCACTGCTTCGTCATGGGACTCCTTAAATAGCTCGCTATTCCCTTTCCCATTCCTCGCATTGCATAAAAATTCTAGAATAAAAGCAGACAACGATTTAATCAGCGCTTCCCTAAATCCCTTTCGTCGAAATCGCTGTTTCGTGCATATCGAAGCACTTCTCTGTGAGTTGGTACCATAGTGCCGCCTCCGTTTCGTACTACAAATATAACATTTACAGCACTCTCTCCTCCCCATTATACACCATCAGCAGAACAGCTTCTCCGCCAGGAAACAGCCCAGCGCCACAAAAAGAAGCCCCAGAAAAAGCTGCAGAAAAATATATCCCAGCCCCTCCGGCCACCGTCCCGCTGCAAAGAGCTGCAGGGTTTCATTCATGAAGGAAGAAAAGGTGGTGAGGCCGCCCAGAAATCCGGTGATAAGAAACGCCGCCGCCCCGGGCATGGGATAGGCCCGGGAAAAAAGGATGCTCAAAATCCCGATAAGAAAAGACCCCGCCCCATTCACCGCCAGGGTGCCGAAGGGAAATGCCGTACCCAGAGCCCCCGCCATCACCAGGGTAGTGAAATACCGGCAAAGCGCCCCCAGCGCCCCGCCTGCCGCCACCAGCAGTGGAAAAATGCTTTGATTCATCATAACCTCCATAAAAAACCTCCTGCTCTGAAAAAGAGCAGGAGTCATCATCTCGTAAGAGCATTCGGCGAAAGCAGGAAATCGCCCGGCGAACTCCATCACCGTCTGTGGGCTTCATTGTATCACAGGATGGCTCCCCCGTGAAGGGGCCGCTCTGCGGCCCGGGTTCAGAGGGTTCAAAGGATTCAGCGGGAAAGGTGGACGGGGCTTCGCCCCGAGGGTTCTTAAGGTTCTTAGGTTTGACGGGCCTTCGGCCCGAGGGTTGTGGATAGCCGCCTTTGGCGGCTATGATTATAAAATCAGCGTTACGTGCTTGCCTCCCCGCCGGACCCGTCATTCTGAACGAAGTGAAGAATGGCCGGTCGGCCAGCCAAAAGGAAAGCCCTCTTATGGGCAGGCTAAGGG
>NZ_UPZP01000053.1 GCF_900538805.1 uncultured Dialister sp. | reverse complement strand
ACACGCCGGAGGCGTGGTTGGCTTGTTTTCCCCCGGGCGAAGCCCGGTTGTAAAGGTTTTATACAAACTGGCGCCCCTTCTTTTTGAAGGGCGCCCACCACCACCCTCTGAACCCTCTGAACCTTTTGACCCCTCTGAACCCTCACGCCCTTCGGGCGTGTCCATAATCCCTTATTTTATTGCACCTATGATAAAATAATGATAAAATGTTGATACAAGGAGGTGCTTTCTGTGATGACTATCCGCCCTGTTTCTGACCTTAGAAACAAATTTCCCGAAATCGAAGAAGCTGTCCTGCAGGACAATGAGCCTGTCTTTCTCACGAAAAACGGCTATGGCACCATGGTTCTCATGAGTATTGAACAATACTCCGCCCTCACCGATGCCGTAGAGAAAAAACTGGACGAAGCTGATGCAGCAGCAGCGCAATCGACAGTCCGCTATTCCGCATCTGAAGTCTTCGGCCGTGCAAAGAGAAGGATTCATGAAGACAAAGACCTATAAGCTGCCTTACGCCCTCTGAGCGATGCGAACACAACCCATGGTACCGAGGGGCGAAGCCCCGACGGATACCATAAGCCCCTCTGCGCCGAAGGCGCAGGCCCCTGCGGGAATACAGCCGCCTGCTGTACGCAAAAAGGAACCTTGACCGGTTTCTGATGTAATTGACTGATGAGCTTCCTGTTCATCTTTATAAAGCCACGAAAAAAGCCCCTTGAAAGAGAGGCTTTTTTATAATAGAATAAACTTCTATCATCTTATTCCACCGTAATGCGTCCTGCACCATTGAGCAGTGAGATTTCTCCACTCCACTTTGCTGCGGTCGAAATGACAGCGGGGAGAGGACAAGCTGCCAGCCCCCGAACTCGATCCCGGTCCCGGCCGCGCCGTCAGGCGCTCCCCAGCCACCAGCTTGTTTAGTAGCTAGTATCTTGTGGCTTGGATCCAGGGACAAGGAACTAGCTACCAGCTACCAGCCACTAGCCACTAGCAACTATCTTCTACTGTCTACCATCTATCAGCTCCCCATTCCTCCGTGTTCGACTTTCGTGCTTATTTCATTTATAATATAAGCATTAAAGTAGGTGATTTCATGACTTTAGATTCCCTGATTGACAACTCCGGCATACTGCTGATGAAAAACGCTATGAAGCGGGGCATTTCCAAAGCTGCCTTCTATCAATTTGTGGAGACGCACCACTTTGAAAAGGCGGCCCGCGGCGTTTATCTATCTCCCGGCGTCTGGGAAGATCCAGCCTTTATACTTCATCTCCGGTATCCTAAGGCTGTTTTTTCTCATGATGAAGCCCTCTTTTACCACGGCCTTACTGACCATGAACACATGAACCAGACCATCACCATCTATTCCGGCTATAACACGCAAAAAATGAAGAAATCCGGAATCAAAGTATTCACCGTAAAAAAGGAACTCCTATCCCTGGGGCGCATGGAATACAGGAACTCCTTTAACCACCTCATACCTGTTTACGACCTGGAAAGAACCATCTGCGACCTGGTTAGAAGCCGCAGCTCCTTTGAAATCCAGGATTTCCAGGCCGCCCTTAAAAATTACATATCCCGCCCCGACAAGGACCTGAACCGCCTCATGACCTACGCTCCCCTTTTCCATGTGGACACATTAATCCGTCAATATCTGGAGGTACTTCTATAATGAAAATGACAACAGAGCAGCTGAACGGACATGAAGCATTTTTTGATAGCGGACTTCCTGATACGCCCATTGACCGCTTCCTGTGAATAAATGAAAAAAGGCAATGAAGAAATGATTTCCATTTCTTCACTGCCTTTTTCTTATATACTTTCCACTCCTCTATTCCACGCCCAGTGCCTTGCGGCGCGGTGGTGGCTGGTTCCTAGATACAAGCTACCAGATACTGGAGCCACGCCCTCCACTGTCATCCTGAGCGCAGCGAAGGATCTCGGTAAGAGTAGAAAGTGACCAGAAACGCTATTAACTACCGGTCGGCGGGGCCCTGTGGGGATAGAGCAGCTCGCAGCCAGCCACCAGCCACTAGCAACTAGCCACTAGTCACCAGTTATGATGCTTGATCGCATAGTCCATGGCGGCGTTCTTGAAATCCTCGTAGTAAACCACCTTATCATCCTTCTCCTTCAGCACCGGCGGCTCTTCCTTAGGCACCTTCTTCTGCTCCTCATAGAGCCGCTGATACTTCGCCGGCCAGAGCTGCGGGCGGCCTTCGTAGTAGGAAGAAATCGAAATAAATTCATTGCCTTCCGAAGCATAAGGCTTATTAAATTCACATTCATAAGCTTTTAAAGCAATTGATTGAACGGAAAGCGACAAAGACCAGTCGCAAAACACAAGACCGGTTCCCGAACATCCAAGGATGGAAGGATCAAGAGGAAGATATAACAAGTCTCCATTGATAATGAAAAGGTTTTTATACTTATCTACATAGTAATGGACAAGCTGAGGAACCGGTCCATCTATATACCGGACAACCACCTGGTCCTCCCCGTTCGGATATTCCGCCTCCACGTGGAAGTGGACGTCCGGGAACTTCTCCTTCAGCAGCGCCGCAATCACCTTCGCCGTCTTTTCCACCGATTCGATTTTCATGTATATCGCCTCATTTGTAATGCTTCAGATCCTTTAACACTTACTGAAAATGATGATCTACATCATAGTGAAGCGCCGCAGTTTTGAAATCCTCGTAGTAAACCACCTTATCATCCTTCTTCTTCAGCACCGGCGGCTCTTCCTTAGGCACCTTTTTCTGCTCTTCATAGAGCCGCTGATACTTCGCCGGCCAGAGCTGTGGACAGCTGCGGTAGTAGGAAGTGATGTCAAAGAAGCCATGACCATTATACTGATAGGGCTCATGAAATTCCGCCTCATAGGCCTTTCGCACCATGGATTCAACAGCCGGAGACAGTCTCCAGTCACAGCACACAAGGCTGGTCCCCGAACACCCCAGTATAGAAGGGTCAAGAGTCAGGAAAACCAGGTCTCCATTCAAAGGGTGCATGGTCTGGAATTTATCGATGTAGTAATGCACAAGCACCGGCGCCGGTCCATCTGTATACCGGACAACCACCCTATCCGTCCCGTTCGGGTATTCCGCCTCCACGTGGAAGTGGACGTCCGGAAATTTCTCCTTCAGCAGCGCCGCAATGACCTTCGCCGTCTTTTCCACCGATTCGATTTTCATATCTATCGCCTCATTTGTAATGATATAAGATGCTTCCCCGTTTCAGGGCTTCTACCTTTATTATACGCAGGGACTATGACAGGACTTGGCACAGTAAAGAAATTTTTGAAAAAATTTTGAAATAAAATCCGGCCGGGCTGCATAATACGCATCCGACCGGATTATTTTTACTTTCTCTCCGCCGGTGAATCATGGGCGGGATGGATGAAAATCAAAGTTTCTTTAACAGATTGAGGAAATCCTCTTTGGCAAATGCACCGTCCAGGTTCGGATCTATGGATTCAAATACCATGAAATACCGATAACTGATTCCTGCCATGCTTGCCCATTTACGTCCCAGAAGGAGTTTATCCCTGCTGTCATCATTCAGCAGCTGGTCTCCTTTCGTTTCTACCATAAGGATGCGTCCTGCCTTCGTCATGACGATGAAATCGGGGTAGTGGTTGATAAAGCCATTGATGAAGAATCCTTTGCGCTCAATATTTCTATGCCACCATTTGACGTTGTCCATCTGCGCCATGGCGTTGGCCATGGTCCACTCAAAGTTGTTCATATCATTTGATTCTGCTTCATAAAGGCTTTTAGGAATGGAACTGACAGCTTTTGCAGGAGTAATGACCTTTGGGAAACTGTACAGAGGGCTCACGGATAAATCTGCTTCCGCTTTTCTGGAAAATGTTTTCTTTCGATATTCATTTTGGAGATTTCTGATTTTTTCTTCTACCGCCCGGCCGTAGGCATTGATAGACTGCAGGGCCTGGTCGATTTCATTCTCCGTCAGGCCTTCAAAGACCCGTTTCAGGTATTGACGCACCTCCTCATCTTTCACATTATCATAGCGGGAAATGGCACTGGATATGCTGTTAATGCATGCCTGCAGCTTTTGTTCATTCGGCATGGCCTCCAGGCTCTCCCGAAATGCTGCTCTCACATAACGGTTTGTCATTTTGTACTGCGGTACAGCCTCTCCGGTTTCAGACAGGTCTACCGTATACATATTGTCCGGCGTATTGGAAAAGGCCACATGGGCATCTTCGTGTTCCAGGGAGAAACCTTTCAGAAATGCATCTTTGGTCACCGCCATTTTCCCTGCACCATTGAAAAGGGAAGCTCCGGTTACTATCGCAAACTGCGGCAGCTTTATGGTTTCCATTTCATCTTGGAATTCACTTTTCATCTTGTACTGATGAAGCATATCTCCCAGCTCCCCTCCCTGAAGTCCACTTTCTTCGGCCTCTTTGGCATCATGGATATACTCTTTTTCTCTTTTCTCCGCATGATTGACCATGTCAGTCAGGGGATCCGATGGGTTTTCCATTTCCGTCCCAGTTTCTTGGATTGTCATGGAAGAGGGCGTCTGCAGACTACGGGAAATGGCATCGGTATGGATATCTGACAGGTCGTCCTGCGCTGTATCTTCTGTAGAAGTATTTTCTATGGCCGCGTTGTCCTTTTCCGGCATTTGGGCAGGGGTGTCAAAAATGGAAGCGGGCACCTTTTCGTCGGCTGGATTTTCCATTCCCGCCATACTGCCTATGCGGTAATCCTTTGACGAGAATCCCGCACCGTTCAGCCCTTTCACCACACTGTCCAGGGTAGAGCGGAAGTCAGCGGAACAGGTGAGCACATAAGAAATATTCAGTACAGAATCATTCTGCCTCTTGGCATAGGGCTGGCGGAGTACGCGGCCCAGAATCTGCTCCACATCCACCTGGGATGTCTTATTGGCCAATGATGCAAGGATATAGGCAAAGGGACAGTCCCACCCCTCTTTCAATGCATTCACCGTAATGATATAGCGTACAGGGCAGTCCCGGGAAAGGAGATTTCTGTCTTTTAAATCATCCACTTTAGACGTTTTAATGGCGATCTGGTTTTCCGGAATATGAAGGTCCACCAGAATTTTCTTGATTTTTCCAAAGGTATCGCTGTCACTGGCGATTTTCGGCTGGGCCTGGAAAAGGACGATAGGACGGATATAGGGTGCCCCATTTTCTTCCTCTTTTTTAGCTTTTTCCTCTAAAAAATTCCGAAGCCTGATGGCATCGCCAATGACTTATCCTTGGAGTACCGGTTATATACAATCACCGGCAGCTTCACCATATGCTCTTTCTTCAGTTCCCTGGCATCCACATAGGAAATCACATTGCTATTGCTTCTGGGCGTGGCAGTCAGGTCAAGGACAAAGGAAGGATTCAAGTGGTTCAGCATCTCAATGGACAAGTCGGAAGAAGCATTATGGCTTTCGTCCACAATGGTCACCGGTGACAGCTGGCGCAGCACCTGGATCAGTGCGGTGTCCGGCGTATTGGGGAGAAGCATTTCCTTATTCTGATACTCCTCTGCAAAGCGATAGAGGTTGCCATTCTCCTGATACACTTTACGGATATCCTTGTTCCGACTGTCAATGCGGAGAGAATCATAGGAAAGGACGCATACCGTCAATTCATCCCGCACTGTGTCCGGTGAGAAATTCTGCCCCGAAAGAAGCTCTTCCTTCGTCAGCACCTCCACCTTTCCCTGAAAATCCCGATCCAGCCTTACGCGGTACGGATGGCTGGGATTTGACAAATTGGAAATGGTCTGGGTGAGGATAGAATTGGACGGCACCAGCCACACCACCACCCGGGCTTTCAAAAGAGGCATCCTGTCAAAAATCATTTTCAAAGAAGCGCAGGCCATAAAAGTCTTACCACCTCCGGTGGGAACCTTCATGCACACATGGGGCACCCTTCTGATGGAATTATTGTAGCCCGGCACACCGTGGTCACCGACAGTAATATCCTTCCTGCTCCAGTACAAATCCCACGCCCGGAAAAGGTCCGGCGCCTCATTCACCGCATCCATATAGTCGGCCAGGTCATGCATCACCGTTTTCTGATAATTTTTCAGCTCCATCATGGCCTCCTTATAAACGGGCAATATCCCGGGGAATCTTCTTAAAAGTAATATGATAATTCATCAGTTCATCCTGCGACAAAAGACAGCTGTCCGCATACATCACATAGGACTCCGCCTTCGTCTTCACCGTACTGAGCAGCTTATAGTCAAGGGTGGTAGATTCATCCTTCTTATAGAAGAAATAATAGGCCGTACCCAGATGCTTTCCAAGGAAATAGGGCTCTTCAGCCTTTTCCTCCGGCCTATTTTCCTTCGTATCCATGAAATACACATACTGCCGGATAGCCTTTTCTCCCACATCTTCATTGAGGAAACCATCCTTCATGAGAGGCTGGCCTAACTCATAATAGGAAAAATTACCGCCGGTGCCGGGAACGGCCTTTTTGCCATCTCCATATCCAGAAATCACACGCTTTACCCGCTCAGCAGTAATGGTATCGGCATAGTCCATCATTTCAATTAAAATGAATTTACGGTGTCCTCCATCCTTTTGGTTTTGATTTAATACTGCATGAGCAGTGGTTCCGGAACCTGCAAAAGAGTCAAGAATAATAGAATCTTTATGAGTTGCAATTTGTATGATTTTCTGAATAAGTCTAACTGGTTTGGGATAATCAAAAGCTGTTTTTGTTCCAAACAATTTAGTTAATTCTTGAGTGGCCTCTTGTGTGTGACCTACATCAGTATTGCTCCACCAAGTCCATACGTTTTTCCCTTCACGTTCAGATAAGTAGGTTTTTCTACGTGGCATTGAGTTGCCATCCTTGCCAAACCACATTCGCCCTTCTTTTAACTGTCGTAAATATTCACTTTCAATATTTTTCCAACAATGTCCTGGGGAAGGTGTATATGATTTTCCACCTGGTGTAACAATAGTATACATTTGGTTAGGACGGTATCCTTGCGCAGTAAAATCGCTGGATGCCCAAGGTCCCTTTGGATCATTATCAGGATTTGTGTATTTACTCTTATCCTTTTCGTCCAGCTCTGCTAAATTTATAATATTTTCTATATATTTGGTATTAGTGGTGTAACATAAGATATATTCATGAGCCGTGCTTACCCTTTTACGCATATCTGGTGATGTTCTCTTTTGCCAAACAAAAGTCGCAACAAAATTTTGTTGTCCAAAAATTTCATCACATATTGGTTTCAAATTAGCCTGTTCATTATCATCAATGGAAATGAAAATGGCCCCATCCTCAGCCAGCAGTTTCTGCAGCAGCCGAAGCCGGGGATACATCATGCAGAGCCACTTATCGTGGCGGGACAGATCCTCCCCTTCTTTTCCCACCACTTCCCCCAGCCACTTTTTGATGCGGGGATCGTTCACATTATCGTTATACACCCATCCTTCATTGCCCGTATTGTAGGGCGGATCGATGTAGATGCATTTGATTTTTCCTTCATACTTAGGAAGAAGTGACTTTAGGGCCAGCAGATTATCTCCATGGATAATCATGTTCTCACTGCCGTTGTCCTTCTCATGCTGTCCTTTTTCATCGAAGCTGTACTTCCTCTCCAGTACATGGTAAGGCACCTTCAGATGATAATTCACTACCTTGTCTTTTCCAATCCAATTCAGCGTGGGCATACGTCGTCCCCCTTCCTTATTTTCTCTATTGTAGCAGAATCAGATTCAAAGTTGAAACCATAAGTTATACGCCCGGAAGCCCAGAGCACTTCAGGGGCTTCTTATTCCGCTCCATTCCATAGAAAAAGGCGCCTTTCCTATAGAAAAGCGCCCCTTTTCGCCCCCGCCGCGTCAGCGGCCACAACCCTTGGCACCGAGGACCACAGGCCCGATGGATGCCATACGCCCCTCTGCGGCCAACGGCCGCAGGCCCCTTCGGGAATACAGGAAAGCACCGCCCCGCTAACTGGTATTTAATGCCAATAGCATCACTTTCGACGCGTAATGCGCGCATTCTGCAGAGAATGCGCGAGTCGACCAAAGTTGGCCCTTAGCCTGCCCATAAGAGGGCTTTCCTTTTAATTGGTCGACCGACGTTCCTTCGCTTTCGCTCAGGATGACAAGTGTAAAGCGTGGCTCCCCGATCCCGATCCCAATCTTCGACCCTCGATCCGTCCACCAATGACAGTCCAGTTCCCGCCGTAAGTGTCACATCTTCCGATAACACCTCGTCTCATACCCATCCGCCCTCAACAGGAGCCCCGGCATCCAGTCCGGCGTCTGTTCCATGATATCGGTGATTTCTTCCACCGCCGTTCCTTCCCTGCATTCCACAATGACTTCGTCGTGCACGTGGCCACAGATGAAATAATCCCTGAGGTTATGCATGGCATAGGCGAGGATGTCCCTGGAGATGGCCTGGATGATGTTTTCTACGAATTTGGGGCCGTAGGATTCGATGCGGCTCCATTTCCTTTTGGTATCAAGGCCCATGTAGGTGATGGCTGTTCTGCCGTAGGTGCTGCCGGTGAGGGCGGCGCCGGGATAGGCAAGGCGGCGGCCAGAGGGAAGGGCGATGAAGAGGGTGCCTTTTTTCATGTAGAAGGAAAGGCTCCCCACTCTGGTGACTCTGAGCTGCTCTATGGCTTCTCTCACAGCCCGGTCCACCTGCCACCAGTAGGAAACGATGTGGGGATTGGCGCCGCGCCAGATGTTTACAAGGTTTGGCAGTTCTTCTGCCGTGAGTCCCATGTCCAGGGCGCCCATGGCCATCAGGGCCCCTTCTCCCCCGCCGTAGCCTAATGCCAGTTCGGCGATTTTCCCTTTCTGCCGAAGGTCACTGTTAATGCCGCCTTTCACCACGGGCTTACTGAACATTCTCTGTGCCGACTGGGCGTATATATCCTTGTTTGCTGCAAAGGAATCGATGCGCCATTTTTCCCTTGCCATGTAGGCCAGGACCCTCGCTTCTATAGATGAGAAATCGGAAACAATGAAGGTATAGCTCTTTCGTGCCACAAAGGCGGTGCGTATGAGCTGGGAGAGGGTGTCGGGAACGGAGCCGAAGAGGAAATCCATTTTCTCGTAGTCCCCTTCCATCAAAGGCGCCGGGCCAGGTCAAGGTCTTCCAGACTGTTTCTCGGTAGGTTCTGGAGCTGGATGTGCCGCCCCGCCCAGCGGCCGCTTCTGGCGGCGCCATAGAAACGGAACATACCCCGGGCTCTCCCGTCGCCGCAGACGGCGTCAATCATGGCGCCGTACTTGGCAAGGGATGATTTCTGCACCTGTCCATAGAGCATGAGGGCTTCTTTGACTGCGCCGGTAGAAGAGGCAAGGAGTTTTGCCGTTTCCTTTTTCGTGAGAGAATCCGCCTTCTGGCCGTTGGCCGAAAGCCATGCTTTCATCTGGCAGGGGGATTTGGGATTCAGAAGGCCTGTCAGGTGCTTCAGCCGTGAAAGCAAATCCATGCCCGCTTTTTCTCCCATGGAAAGGGCCGCTTTCACAAAGGGAATGTCCACCGGAATGCCCCGGTCATTAATCCGCTGGTCCTCGTGGTATTCATCCCAAAGCGATGCAGACGTCCGGAAAGGGGCAAAGGCTCTGCGCACTTCCATTTCCACTTCCACGTCCCGGCCGTTGTATTTCTTGAAAAGCTCCCACTCTTCCGGAAACTCTTCCGGAAAGTGGCGGCCCATTGGCCCGGGCAGGGAGAAGAGCCCTATGAGACGGCTCCCCTCGTCCATCTTTCTTTCTGAAAGCCCCAGCACATTGCCCAAGTCTTTAAGGGAAAGAGGAAATCCAAAGGATGAAGCCAGCACCTGTGAACATTTCCACCCCAGAGGGTCCAAGTACTTTCCTGCCGTGTCCCCCGCCTCACCGTAGGAAAGGAAATGGGAAGAGCAGTGTTCCCGAAGATACCGGGACAGGCAGATTCGTTCAAAGGCGGCGTTAAACGCCCACTTCGTCACCAGCGGATCCGTGAGGGCCTGAAGGATTTCATCAGGTATGCACTCCCCCTTCGCCAGATCCACCACCTTCACTTCTCCGTCGTCCACGGCGTAGCCAAAGAGAAGAATGGAAAAATCCGGATGCTCCGCGTACTTGTACACGCCGCTGCGGGCAAGATCTGTGGGACTGTAGGTTTCGATATCTAGTGTGAGTGTCATTTGAGCTCCTTTGCGTGGTTAGCGTCAATAGTGGGGTAATGCCATTATAGTCATAGGCGAACGGACCGAGGGTCGAGGGTCGGGGGGCGGGAGAGTTGAGTCATTTCGACGAGTTACCATTAGTATCATATGTGAAAGGACCGAGGATCGAGGGTCGAGGATGAGTGCGTCATTTCGACGGGTTACCGGCAACGTCAATAGCGGATGGACCGAGGGTCGGGAGAGTTGGGTCATCTCGACGGGTTACCAGTAGTATCATTTGTGAAAGGACCGAAGACCGAAGGTCGAGGGTCGGGGAGGGTTAAGTTATTTCGACGGGTTACCGGTAGTGTCAATAGCGAATGGACCGAGGATTGAGGGTCGAGGGTCGAAACGATCTGTGATCTTCAATCTTCGATCCCTCTTCATTTGACTCTATTCTATATGCGTGCCTTTGACTCTACCTCCTGATCCCTTTTCTTTTGACTCTATTCTATATGGTCACTTTTGACGCTATACTCCGCTTTTGACTCTATTCTCCGCTTTTGTCATGATATAATAAGATTTATCGTAGTGTTTTATACATTGTGGGATTAACATAACTCAAGGAGGTTTTACGCCATGGGCAGCTATCATGATTTGGTTGTATTCAAAATGTCACGACAACTTACAATAATGACGTATAAAAACGTAATCTCTAAACTTCCTCCCAGTGAAACATATGCGTTATCATCACAGATCAGAAGAGCAGTTACTTCCATAACTTTTAACATTGCCGAAGGTTTCGGACGTAAAACAATAAAGGACAGAATTCATTTTCTTTATATTGCAAGAGGTTCTGCATACGAACTGGAAGCACAACTTATCACATGCATGGATATTGGTTATCTTACAAAAGAAGAATTGCTTCCTGTTATGCAGATGCAGGATCAGACAACAAGAATTCTCATGCGCCTTATCCGGTCTTACGAATTAAAGTGTTAGAGGGTTGCGTCAATCAGGAGGAATACCTTTAGAGTCATTTGAGCAGGGACCGAAGGTCGGGGGGCGGGGATGACAGCCTCATTTCGATGAGATACCTATAATGTCATTTGAGCAGGGACCGAGGGTCGAAGTTCGAGGGTCAAAACGATCTTCGATCTTCAATCTTCGATCCCTTTTCATTTGACTCCATTCCTCCCGATCCTCGATCTTCAATCCTTTTGCATTTGACACATTCTTATGCCATAGTTTTTGACTCCACTCTACGATCCTTCCTCCTATGCATCAATCGCTTATCTTCTCAAGTGAAAATAAAGTCTCCAAAATCTTCTTCCGGCGTGCTCCAGTTTCCCAGCGCCGGTCCATCTGCCAGTTTCTGCAGATTGAGCAGCCCGCAGGCGATGCCCATTTTTCCATCGTGGTTGAAGGCGTAGAAGTGAATGGATGCCCTGCCGTAGCAGCCGGAGTAGAAAACGGATTTCTCGGTAATCCGATTCAGGCTTCCGTCTACAATGCCCGGCGGTATGTCGCTTCTGGCGTTGAGGTAGTAGGTATGGCGGTAAACCGTATCGTTCCTTCTGTCCATGTCGCCGTCACGAAGCGGAAGGATCATGCTTGAGAGGGGCACTGTTTTCCCATCGGCTCCTGTGAGCTTTTCCTGTCCCTGCCGGTAGGCTTCTGCTATGGCCTGCTCCACTTTGGCAAGGGTTTCTCCGTCCTCTTTGGGGATAATGAGGCAGATGGAGTATTTGGCCCGGTCTCCCTTAAACTTACGCGGTTCCCACACGTTGGCATAGGAAAATCTTGTGTTCTGTCCTGTCACCACTTTCGTCAAATCTTTCATAGCGTCTCCTTTTCATAATGCTTCTATCTTTCCTGCCAATTCTTCATAGTGCCTGGGCGATACATCCGTCAGCTTTTTGGCTCCGTACTCTGCCAGAAGAGATCTCACTTCATCCCTCTTCCCAAGGTTCCATTTCTCCGCCATCAGCCCCCGCACATCGCCCAAGGTGACTGGCGGCTTTTCTTCCTTCTTCGGCATCATCCCGCGGATTTCTTTTTCCAGCTCGTCGAGCTGTACGCGGATCACCTGCAGCTGGTCTATGAGATTTTCCATATTTTCTCCTTTCGTCGTCATTTTCCTGACACCAATGCCACTACCAGCAGTCCGGCCACGCCTATAGCAGCATTTCTTTCCCTTCTAAGGCTCTCCTGTTTTTTCCGCTCCTCTCTGGCGTACTCTTCGAAGGATTTCCTTACCGTCTCTAAGGCTTTCTTCCTCTCTTTCGACTGAGTTTCCAAGTTTTTCAGCTGTAACCTCAGCCTCTCTGACTGTTCTTTCTGTTTCCCGTTCTCCGTTAAGGCTCTGTCCAAGTCCGATTCCAGTCTGAAAAGCTCTGTTTCCGTTATCCGGTAGGTTTTCTCCGATGAAAAGGGTGAGGCCGCATCCACCGGCAAGGCCCAGAAGGAAAGCAAGAAGAAGAGGGAGAAGGCGGCGGATGAGGGTTTCATAATTCACCGCCATGATCATTCTCCAAAAGCCGGTTTCCGTCAAAAAGCTGACCGCCAATTTCCAGATGGTCCGTAAACTGCCAAAGAGCCGCTTCCTTCACCATGCATTCTTTCCACCACTGCGCCGCCCAGATGAGGCGGTCTTTGAACTCCGCCGCCCTGATGTGGCTTTGAAACCATCCGGCGCTGGAGTAGATGCCTGCCCGGTAGCCTTTGGCGGCGACGCCTTCGCAGAATGCGTGGCACATCCGGTTAATCACCCCGGGCCTTGGAAACTCCCTATTCCTGTAAGAGTCCTCTTCCACATCCCAGAAGACCCCCATGGGGAGAAGGTCCGGTGTAAGGCCGCAGTCCCCAAGGATGGAGAGAAGGAAATCCCTTTCCACTTCCAGCTCTCCCCCATGGCGGGCATATCCGAAGTGGTACACCCCCAGTTTCAGTCCCGCGTCATGGGCTCCATTCACGTTCTCATAAAACCGGCTGTCCAGATAGGCGCTTCCGTATCCCGCCCGGATAATGGCAAAGCCTGCGCCTTCTCCCGCAACTCGTTTCCAGTCGATTTCTCCGTTGTGTTCCGATACATCGATTCCAAGCATTTCAGAGTTTTCCTTTCAGTTTTTCAGCCAGCCGGGAAAGAGAGCTGACGCCCGCATCCGACAAATTTTCAATGATTGACAGAATTTCCGTCACACTCATGTAGCCTATGATGAAACTGGTCATCCATGCCGGCGTCCCCAGGACGCCGAAAATCATATCGCAGGATGAGGCGGCCAGTGTGCAGAGAAGATAGAGAAGAAGTTTATCCATCCCCAACCTCATGTCGAAACTTCGGATCAGCCCTTTCCTTCTGGCTGAGGGTATGCCCCAGAGCGCAGCCGCCAGCGTCGTTTTTTTGTTCCGTTCCGCAAGACTTTTGAAGCTGATAGCCGTCCACCTGGTCAGGCAGTCAAGCACCACCAGCAGGGCGAAGCAGAGGAAGAGGACAGTCCTTGCATCCATCAGGAAAATCAGGAAAATTGTACTTACCGTCTTTACAGGGTATAAATCAATCAGTTTTTCAATTTGCTGCATAAGACCTCCTTTTTTGAGTCATTTGGTATGCTGTGCGTTTGATTCACTTGCGTTGATTGGGTTCAAAGGGTTCAGAAGGTTCATAAGGTTCAAAGGGTTGTGGATAGCCGCTTCGCGGCAATGCTTATGAAATCAGCGTTACGTACTTTCCCTGTTTCTACGTAAGTCACGCTAAGCATGGCGATGCGTTAGCCGCCTACGGCGGCTTTCCCCCCTTTGGTGCCTACGGCACCACCTTCCCCCCGCTGTGCGGTGGGACTACAACCCGTGCTTAATGTAGAGCAACTTTTGAGAAAAATGATTCGCGGAGCTTTGTTCTGCCACCGCTTGCGGGGGAAGTCCCGCGAAGCGGGCAAGGGGGAAACTCTTTTCCCTCGCCCGCCAGGGCGGTTGTACGGTTTTATACAAACTGGCGGCGCAGCCGCCCACCACAACCCTCACAGCCGCAGGCTGTGTCAAACTTTCGAACCCTCAGGGCGTCAGCCCTGTCAAACCTCAGCCGCGAAGCGGCTGTCAACCTTCCCGCCATGACTTCGTCATGGCGGGTGCCAGCACAAGGGCATGACTCTTAACAGCACCGGCCCAGGGGACAAGCCCCTCGCGCGCGTGTTAGAGCCCGGCAATTATAGCCATTTTTAGTCCATCAATTTTAGCCAATTTTAGCTCAGGAATTGTGGCCAACAACTCAAGATATAT
>NZ_UPZP01000052.1 GCF_900538805.1 uncultured Dialister sp. | reverse complement strand
TTTTTATAAACCATTAAAGACTCATCGCTAAAGCTTTTTGGAACCCCCGGTCTAACCGGGGGTTTTCTATAGACAAAGAAAACGCCCATGGAAAACCATGGGCGTCTGCCATTCGGAAACGGATTAACGTTTGGAGAACTGGCTTGCTTTTCTTGCTTTCTTGAGACCGTATTTCTTACGTTCTTTCATTCTTGGATCACGGGTAAGCAGACCTGCGCTCTTCAGTACTTTTCTGTAGTCTGCATCAACGTCCAGCAGTGCTCTGGCAATGCCGTGACGGATAGCGCCTGCCTGGCCTGTACGTCCGCCGCCCTGTACGTTGGCAATCACGTCATAAGCGGAGGTGGTGCCGGTCAGTTCCAGCGGCTGTTTAATAATCAGTTCGAGAGTAGCCAGATCGAAGTAATCCTTCAGATCGCGGCCATTGATTGTAATATTACCCTGTCCCGGTACCAGACGGACTCTGGCAACGGATGTCTTTCTGCGGCCGGTGCCGTAGTATGTAGCTTCTGCCATTTCTTATTTCCTTCCCTTCCGGTTAACGGATATCAAACTTTAATTCTTTAGGTTTCTGTGCTGCATGCGGATGTTCGCTGCCAGCATAAACGTGAAGCTTACGATACATCTGGGCACCGAGCTTGTTCTTTGGAAGCATGCCGCGGATTGCGTGTTCAACAACCCATACCGGTCTTTCACGAAGAGCATCTCCTGCCTTCTGGTATCTGTCGCCACCGATGTAGCCGGTGTAATGGAAGTAAACTTTCTTCAGTTCTTTCTTGCCTGTCAGAATGACTTTGTCTGCATTGATGATGATGACGTTGTCACCGGTATCAACATGCGGTGTGTAGGTAGGTTTATTTTTGCCGGACAGAACTTTGGCAACGTTAGCAGCCAGGCGGCCAACGGTCAGTCCTTCAGCATCTACGATATACCATTTACGGGTAATGTTGCCCGCATTGGCCATAAATGTGGTTTTCATTATAAATGATTCCTCCTGAATAAAAAACAGAACCGCAAGACATCGTCCATCCTCCGGGGCTAGTGGTTTCCGGACAAATCTCACAAGGAGTATTATAACCTTTTCTGATAGGCCTGTCAAATAATTTTTTATATATTTTTTAGGAAATAATGGTTCAAAGGGCGTGGTATCGCCATTGAAGCCGTTCTGCGGTTCGGGTTCAGAAGGTTCAAAGGGTTCAGAGGGTTCAGAGGGTTGTGGATAGCCGCTTCGCGGCAATGTTTATAAAGTCAGCGTCACGGGATTTTATTTTGTGTCGCAAGTGGTATATGACGGAGTGCCAGAGCCCCCTTCCATAGGAAGGGGGTGGCGCCGCAGGTGACGGAGGATAGGGGCGTCAGTTCTTTTCTCAAATTTTCGGTATTCCTCAGGGCTTCGCCCTCCTTTACTTTATACTTTACCACTTCTCACCCTCGCCGCCAATGTTTCTTCCCTAGGAACCATGAACCAAGGAACCAGAAAATGGCCTTTCTTGGCTATATAATATTTCTATAGCAGCTATTGGATACTTTCTATATCCGTCTCATGTGTACCCTCCTTCTTTTTCTTTCCTCTTTTCCACTGTTTATATATGTATTATATAAAATATTTTCTGCCTGCGTCGGTTGTATAGAATTATCACTTAAAATCATAGTAAATTGGGCTTGTATTATTTCAAAGAATAGCAGAAATCGGTTACTCTTATTTTTCTCCAATTTCAAAAGAGTATATCCTATTTCCCCTATTGACGAATTCTTTTTTTCGTTGTATTCTGTTATGCGTGTGAAGCAACGAAGTAGAAGCAAATGGCATTGTATATGAGCAATACTCATAATGTGAATCATCCATTACAAATAGTCATGACGCTTCAAAACGAGAGGAGATGGATTCCATAGGATAGCGGCTCTATTCTTTATGATTTGTACTACTTGAGACAATCCATGAATATTTCATGGAAATTCACATTTTACCGATTTTTAAGGAGGCATTTCCTTGACTACTTTCTTACTTGCCCTGGCTGCCCTCATAGCCGGCTATTTTATTTACGGATCCATAGTGGACAAACTCTTTGGACCGACGGACAGAAAGACACCTGCCCTCATCCACAATGACGGCGTTGACTACATGCCCCTTCCTACCTGGAAGGTATTCCTCATCCAGCTTTTAAACATTGCAGGCCTTGGTCCTATTTTCGGCGCCCTGGGCGGCGCTCTCTGGGGTCCGTCCGTGTATCTCTGGATTGTGCTGGGAACCATTTTTGCCGGCGGCGTCCATGATTACCTGTCCGGCATGATGTCCATCCGCGAAGACGGCCACAGTATTTCTGAAATTGTTGGCTGCCATATGGGCCACACCATGCTCACCATTATGCGTTTCTTCTCTGTGATCCTCCTGGTGCTGGTAGGCACCGTATTCATGACCGGCCCGGCCATGCTTCTTTCCAAGCTTACCGGCTGGCAGGTTCTCCCCTGGCTTCTGGTGGTTCTTGCCTACTATTTCCTGGCCACCCTTCTTCCGATTGATAAGATTATCGCCCGTTTCTACCCGATTTTCGGTATCTGTCTTATCATCATGGCTCTGGGCATTGCCGGCGGCATGCTCATGGGCGTTGGCGGCCATGTAATGCCTGAAATGGTTCTGGCCAATCTGTACCCCGGTGAACACCAGCTTCCTATCTGGCC
The DNA here is from genome assembly GCF_900538805.1 of uncultured Dialister sp. GTDB lineage: Bacteria > Bacillota > Negativicutes > Veillonellales > Dialisteraceae > Dialister. Next base: position 11,801 of record NZ_UPZP01000052.1, on the reverse strand, counting down.
CCTCATGTTCATCACCGTTGCCTGCGGTGCGATTTCCGGTTTCCATTCCACCCAGTCTCCTATCATGGCCCGCTGCCTGAAGGATGAACGTCTTGGCCGTCCCGTATTCTACGGCGCCATGGTGGCTGAAGGCATTATCTGCCTCATTTGGGCTGCAGCCGGCGTTACCTTCTTCGACGGCACCGGCGGTCTGCAGGCTGTTCTGAAATCCGGCGGCCCCGGCGGCGCAGTTTATGATATCTGCGTAGGCTACATGGGTACCGGCATCGGTGCAGTGCTTGCCATGCTTGGCGTCATTGCCTGCCCCATCACTTCCGGCGACACTGCTTTCCGCGCTGCCCGCCTCACCCTGTCCGACTGGTTCCACATTGACCAGCAGAAGACTTCCAAACGTCTGGCCTTCGCTGTTCCCCTGCTTGCCATTGGCGGTCTCCTTTCCCAGATTGATTTCAACATCGTATGGCGTTATTTCTCCTGGACAAACCAGACCCTGGCTATGATTGTTCTCTGGACCGGTGCTGTTTACCTTTATCATCAGTGTGCTAACCGCTATGCATGGCTCATGGCCTGCATTCCTGCCACCTTCATGTCCGTAGTTACCTTCACCTACATCCTGCAGGCCAAGGAAGGCCTCCAGATGGATCCTTCCATCACCTATCCCGCAGGCATCGTATTCGGCGCTGTATGCCTCTTCCTCTTCCTGAAGAAGACGGTCTTCAAAAAAGATGCAGAAAGAGAATGCGACGGCACCATGGAATCCACACTGAATTAATCGGTTTTTCTTTACTGCAATAAAAAATCCCGCGATCTGCGGGATTTTTTTATTGCCTTTTCAGGGCCCCTTTCTTTCGCAGTAGGCCCTCCATTCACAGAAGCGGCAGCTTTCCGGAAGCCTGCCGTTCACCATTTTCTTCCGGTGGTTGAAATCTTCTGCCAGGATGCGATGAGCAATTCTATCAAATGATTTCATCCGCTCTTCCACCTTTTCCGGATTTCCTTCCACCTCCAGCAGCGGCTCCTCCGCTTCTCCGGTGAAATAAAGAAGAAGCTTTCCCACCGGCGCTTTCAGTTTCTTTTCCACCAGGTAGGCATAGATTTGGAGCTGGCTTTCGTACCTGGCAAAGAGGTCACTCTTCCGGTCGGGCTTCCTGCCTGTCTTGAAATCGATGATGTCCACCAAACCTTTCCCGCTCTGGAGAAGGTCGATGGTGCCGTTTAGGATGTAATCATCCTTCACCAGTTCCAGCGGATATTCCGCTTCCCGTATCATGGACCAGTCCCCCTGGCGGTAGGAAATATATCCAAGCACCTCCCCAAAAGCCCTGTCCAGCTCCTTTTTAGAAAGCCAGGTATTTTCCGCCTTGGAGAGGGCCTGGTAGTCCGCCATGAGCCAGGCGTATACATTGGCCGGCGTAAGCCTTTCCTTCTGCCCGGAAATCACCGCCCGGTGGATATCTTCGATGGTTTCATGAACCAGGGTGCCATAGAGAAGGGAGAGTCCCCGCACCGGTGCAAACCGGTATACCCGGCTGAGCTTGTACTTCAGGGGACATTCCTCATAAAGCGCCACCTGGGAGGTGAAGGAAATACGGGGTTTGAAATGACCCTTTTCCACGGGCCGGAACTTAAGCTTTGTGAAATTGATTTCCTTTCTGTCAAATTCCGGCAGGCTGGAGAGGGGCTTCCGGAAGACCGGGGAAGGCTGCTTTCCTTTTTTTATGCAGCACGCCAGGGCCAGCACCGTTTCCGCCCGGGAAAAGGCGGTATAGTACTTCCTTCGAAAATCAAAGTCCCGTATATCGCTGTAGGGCTCATAGGAACGGCGGCCTGTCATCTTTTCCACCACCCTTGGAATAAGGGAATCCTCGCCCCTGGGATTTTCGTGGAGGGAAGCCACGATGACCACCGGATATTCCAGTCCCTTGGACTGGTGAATATTGAGAAAGGACACCTGTCCTTTGGGAGCATAGGCTTCTTCATCTTCATATTCCCCCACCCCGTTTTCATACCAGAGCCTCAGGTAGCGGGAGAAGAAAGTATATACATCCTCCAGCGTTTCCTTGCCGTAACCATGATTTTCTTCAATGAAGCAGTCAAAGCGGCTGATGAGCCTGGTCATGGAGGAGAGATTTCTGGCTTCATTGCATTCTCCCTTTCCCGCCTGGTCGATAAAGCCGGAAAAGGGCGGGAAAGACAGGATTTTGTAGGCCATGGGAAGCAGATTTTCAGGAAGCTTCTTTTCTCTTTCTATTTTCCTCTTCATAGAACGAAGCCACCGGCCAAGTTCCTCGTTTTTCTCCATCATGGTTTCCGCCATGGACAGGAAAAGAGCATAGGTGCCCCGGATTCCCTCGGTTTCATCCATCACCCTGTCCTGCCCCAGTTTGCGCCGGATGGCGGAGAACATATAAAGCAGGCATCCCAGGAACCAGGCCACTTCCTTTCTTTCAAAAAAGTGGCCCGACCGCGGTGCATATACGGCAATATGCCTTTTATCCAGGGCATATTGGAGGCGAATGGAGGTATCGCCCTTCACCGAATCAAAGAGCAGTGCCACCTGGTTATAGTCCGATATGCAGCCCCTCGTTTTCAGTTCTTCAATGAAATCGCACACCCTGTCTTCAAAAAGGGCGTCATTTTCCTCCGCCGTAATCCGCACCACCGAAGGAGCAGCCGCCTTTCCGCCGGCAGATTCCACCAAGCCCTTTCGATAGCGGTAGAGACGGCCCATGCGTTCCCAGGAAAACCAGTCGGGCTGGGCCATCCAGTGCATGCAGAAGGAAACGATGCCCTGATTGGAGCGGTAATTGGTGTGAAGAGTAATCACATGGCAGCGGCCGCCGAATTGCTGTGGAAACTGCAGGATATTGGCCACCGTGGCGCCGCGGAACCGGTAAATGCTCTGGTCATCGTCACCTACCACGAAGATGTTCCTCTCCCTGCCGCCTAAAAGCTGCACCAGCCGCTCCTGGATATAGTTGGTGTCCTGGTATTCATCCACCAGAATATACTTGATTTTCTCCAGCACCCGGCGCCGTACGTTTTCCTTTTCCGAAAGGATGTAGTACGCTTCTGTCTGGAGCTTGGTGAAATCCAGGAAATTCTTCTTCTTCGCCAGCTTTTCATACCGTATCATCATCCAGCCCAGCACCCGGATTTTTTCATCACCGCTCCTTGTCATGTCCTCCGGATTCATCAGTTCTTCCGACAGGCGGTTCACATACTGGCAGATGGTGCGGCACCTCTTCCACGGCGCCACCTTCACTTCCTCTTCGGCCCTGTTAATATAGGAAGACCGCACCACCATCTCAAAGTTTGGAATCTTTTCAAATTCCGCCAAATGCTCATACACCATGTACTGCTGTTCGAACTGGTCCGTTTCAATGAAATTTCTCTCCAGCCTTGTGTATTCCCGAAATTCCTTCAACAGCCGGCGGCAGATATGATGAAAAGTGCCGATGTACATTTCATGGAGGTTGGTTTCAATGCCCTGCCGGGACAGCTCATTGGTGAGCCTTGTCATGAGCTCCTTAGACGCCTTCACCGTGTAGGTCACAATCATAATCTGCTCCGGCTTCACCTTCCTGTCCCGTATGAGGTAAAGCACCCGCTGGATGATGGTATAAGTCTTTCCCGTTCCCGGTCCCGCAATAACCAGGGTAGGTCCTTCGGAATGGATGGCATCATACTGGGCCGTATTTTTTAATCTTTCCATAGAAAGCTCCTTTATGAAATGGAAATACGCAAATCAGCAGCGGTTATCCTTCCCAAAAAGAAAAAGAATAAGGAGAATAGGAATCCCCGGCACATAGGCAAAGGAATACCGGAATACCGCAGAGGCCGGCGTGGAAACAAGCAGGGTAAGCGTATTGGCCAGAAGGGGCAGCGCCGCCGGAATGAATCTTTTCCTTCCGCCGCACCGGAAGAGGAGGCAGAGGAAGAGGGTCATCCAGAGGCAGAGCCCGCTTCCCAGGAACCGGCTGCCGGAATAGGTATAATCTCCAAGAAACGACTTCAGCCTGAAGGGCATGGGGAAGTCTCCCAGAGCCAGCATATCATTGTCCGAAGGCACCATATGCATCGTATTCTCATCGGACAATGCCCAGCCGAAACGGGACTGCACGCCATGTTCCAGAGGGTCCAGATTCCACAGGGCATAGGTTTCCGTCATCCAGCCTTCCATATAAAGCCCTGGATTCTTAAGGCCCGTATCCGCCCAAGCTTTAAGGAAATCAGCCTTTTCCCGATTCAAATCATTCCTTTTGAAATCATCGTCCCATTTCACAAAGTCCACGGTGGCAGGGGAATAGTTCTTCCTCCATTTGTCCTCCGGCAGCAGATGATTCATGAGCACCGCCGTTTCTTCGCTTCGTTCTCCTCCCATCACCAGCACCCGCCCCATCTGCTGGAGCGGTATGGCCATACTCTCCTGAAAAAGGGGCTGCCAGTCATGGTAAGAAAGTATAAGCCGCCCGGGAACAATGGCCGCCACGGCACAGAGCAGAAAAACGGCAGCTTCCTTTTTCCCGCTTTTTCTAAGAAAAGCAGAACATACCGACAGAAGGGCCGCTATAAAAAGGCCGTTGCTCCGAAGAAGCATGAGCGAAAGTGAAAGCAGAAAGAAAAGGACATATTCCTTTTTCCCCCAGGCTTCTTCTGCCATAAGCACCATGGAACCCGCCAGGGCAAGGGAAAAAAGGCCGTCCCGCACCGCAGCGATGCCATAATTTCCTACCATGGGAAGAAATGTGAAATAAAAATAAAGCGGAAGGGCCGGCTCTTTTCCAAACCTTTCCTTCACCCAAAATACGATTCTTGTAAGGCCGTAGGCATAGAGCAGGAGCTGGCAGAAGGAGAAAATGAATATGACCGGCTCCCTTGTACCAAAAATGTGCTTACCTAAAGAGGCGCCATAGCCGTAGACCAGAGAATAAAGCCAGGGAAACTGCACCCCTCCGTAAAGGGGATTTTCCATCATAAAAAGGGTATCATTCATGCCCGGCGCAGGGTACAGGGCCAAAAGGAAGGGCATCTGCCAGAGAGCCATGAAAAGGAATGCCGGCAGGAAGAATTCTCTTCCCCTGCTTTCTTGCCCCTCACGGGGCAGGGTAAGACAGAACCTCACAAAGGGAGGAAGCACTATCGCAAAAAGGAAGAAAAGAAGAAGCAGCACCATTCCATCCTGTAACGAAAGGATATCATTTCCTGCCTGTGCCACCTTCTCCCCCATGCGGTCGATTTTAAAAGTATACCAGGCGGCGGGAGACAGAAAGAAGGAAAACACCATCGACGCCCGGCAGGGCGTGTCCCAGCGGAAAAGTTTCATCCATTTTTCCTCCTTTCAATCCTTCCAATGGGTATAGCCGTCATCCTTTACAGACCGACCTGAAAGGAGGGCATTTTCCATATCCCTCCGAGGCACCATCATGGTTTTCGCCCACTTTGTTTCCCCATACTTTCCTTCCGGCAGGAAAGGAAGGAGCAGGAAAAGAGGCATGCAGAGGGGGAAGAAATACACATACCGGTACACGAAAGCCGCCGGCGTGGCAATCATCAGCGTCCCCCAGAGAAGACAGGCCGGCAGGAGCACCAGGAAGCGGCTGTACTGGCGCCGGTAGAAAAGAAGGAGCCCTATGCAGAGGGTAATCCACAAACAGGTGCCGGCCCCCAGGTAGCGGCTGTGATCCCAGAGATAGCGTCCCAGCTTTTCCTGGGTATCCTTCTTGAAGAAGGTATGGATGTCGGCGGTCTTATAGGCGTTATTATGGTCAGGACTCAGGCCGTTCTTCAAATCACTTTCCGAAAAGGCCCAGCAGAAACGGGACTGGGTCATTTCATCGGGTGCAGGAAAGGCCCAGTAGCCGTAAGTGGCAAAAAGCCAGGCCTCCACATAAACCTCCTGATTCCTCTTTCCCACCGACTTCCAGGCCTTCCAGAAATCATCGGGATGGCTGTTGAAGTAGTAGAAATCAAAATCGCTGTTCCATTTAATCAGGTCCACCGTGAAAGGATCATACCATTTGGCAATGCGGCCGGGAATCATCATTTTCACGGAATAGGCTTTTTCCTCCTCCGTCAGCGGCACCCCCACCGCCACGGCCCGGGAAAACTGCTGCAGCGGAATACCCACCCTTTCCTGGAAAAGCTGGGGCAGGTCAAGAATCTGCTTAATGGCCACGTCGGGGGTGATGGAAATAGCAATCATCACAAGGCCGGTAAGCAGAAGGTTCATGCGAATCCGTTTCATTAGAATCACAAGGCCCGCCAGCATGACGATAAACACATAAATTCCGTTATTTCTAAGAAGCATCATTCCAAGCCCCGCCAGAATGAAAAGGCGCTTATTCGCCGCCCAGGCATTTTCCTTATAACCGGAAACAAAGGAAGTGACAAGGGGTATCCAGAGCAGGATGGTCACGGAAAAAAGCACATCCTTCACATTGGAAAAGGACATGTTGGCAATCATGGGAAGAAAGGCGTAGTACAGGGTGAGAAGCGATGTAATCCACAAACGTCCGGTCCTTCTGTAAATCCAGGAGAGGCAGTAGGAAATACCTGAAGCAAAAAGCACCATCTGGATAAGAGACGCCGCCGCCAGCCCGTAGGAGGTGGTGTGAAACAGCATATCCGACGCCTGGGTGAGTCCGTAAATAAACATGCAGTAAATAAAGGTATGCTGCCCTGTGGCCCAGATGCCGGCCCGCATGATGTCTGTGGTATCATTCATCCCTGTCCCCGGATAGAAAACAAGGAAAAAGGGCATCCACGCCAGAAGAAGGAGCGCCGCAATGAGGGCAAAAGGCGAATCCGTAGGCTTCCCGTCCACCCCAAGCCGCAGGGAAAAGGACGGGAGCGCCCCTGCCTCTTTCATAAAAAGAGAAAGAACTCCAAAGGTCAAAACCCCCAGCAGCAGCACCTCCGGCACATGGGAAACATGGAGAAGGGACTCCCTGTTCCAGGGAGAAGACCCGGGATGCCAGCCGATACGCCAGGTATAAAATTCACAAAAGCCCATGCACAGGGAAACTACCCCGGTGAGCAGGGCCAGCCATAGTCTATCTTTATATATATTCATACTTTACCTGCCTTTGACTATGAATATTATACCTTTTCCGGAAAGAGGCTGACAAGATAGAGGGTTCAGAGGGAAGAAAAAGGTTCTCAAGATTGACCGGCCTGCCGGCCGGAGGGTTCTCAGGTTTGACGGGACTTCGCCCCGAGGGTTGTGGTATCGCTCCTAAGGAGCGATAAGTATATAGTCAGCGTTACGTGCTTCCCTAGCCCACCAGCTCACTAAAGAACCCCAGTCAGCGGGAAGGATTGAAAAGGGCAGCCCCGGCGGAAAGCAGTAAGCGGACAGCGGATAGCGGTTACTCCCCACTTTTCCTTTCTCAAAACCACCCCTTCCTATGGTATAATCAAAGAAATGAATATAAGTGTTTCTGAAAGGAGATTACTATGAATAGAGAAGAACGAATCAGAGCCGCCCTGGCCGGCAAAGAGGTGGACCATGTGCCGGTGGGCGCATGGATGCACCTGTCCCAGTTTGACCAAGACCCCATTTCCCTGGCGGAAGCAGAAGCAGACTTTACGGAAAAATACGATTTCGACTATATTAAAATGATGCCCTTCGGCCTGTACAGCACCCAGGACTTCGGCAACCAGATTACCATTTACTGCGACCCCTATAAGGAGCCCATCGTAAAGAAATTTACCATCCAGAGCCCCTCCGACTATGATACCCTGAAGGCCATCCCCGCCATCCAGGGCACCTACGGCAAGCAGATCGAATTTGCCAGGGAAATGGTGAAGAGGAGGAAACCGGGCACTCCGGTGATGCAGACCATTTTCAGCCCCTTCTCCACCCTGAAGAAAATGGCCGGCGACCGTCTCCTCATGGACATGATTAACTATCCGGAATCGGTGCATCACGCCCTTTCCGCCATCACCGCTACCACCCTTGATTTCGTGAGCTATAACATTGACGCCGGTGTGGACGGCTTCTTCTTTGCCACCCAGAACGCCACCCGCTCCGTCATGAACCTTCATGAATTTGAAGAATTCGGCCAGTTCTATGATCTCCAGATTATCAAATCCTACGCCAAAAAGACCTGGTTCAACGCGGTCCACATTCACGGCGAAGACATTTACTTCAATGAAGTGGCCGCCTATCCGGTAAACTGCATCAACTGGCACGACCGCCACACCTGGCCTACGCTGAAAGAAGCCAGGGCCCTTACAGATAAATGTCTCCTGGCCGGTATCAAGTCGGCGCCCTACTTTGTTGACGGCGTTTTGAAGTACGACGATATCATCCTTGACGGCACGCCGGAAGAAATCACGGCCCACGTGAAAGACGCCATCGCCCAGGTAGATGGAAAAGGTCTGATCCTGGGACCGGGCTGCGTGGTCAATCCCAAAGCGCCGGAGGAAAACCTCATGGCCCTTCGGAAAGCAGTGGAAGCATAAGAAATCATATTTCATAATAAAAAACACTCCCGCACGAAAGCAGGAGTGTTTTTATATGTTCTTTATGCTTCCACTGCCTCTCCATCGGAGGGTTCCGGAATCTTCCCTTTCAGGTCATGGTCTGTCATGGCACATACAGCGGAGTCGGACCACACGTTTTCTGCGGTTTCAATCATATCAATGATGGTGTAGATAGGAAGGATAACGCCCATAATGCCGATGGGGGCACCGATACCGCTCATGAGGGACAGGGTCAGGAAATAGCAGCCCATGGGGACACCGGCATTGCCGATGGCCGCCAGTACAGCTACGAAAAGCCAGGTAATCATGGTGGCCATGGACATTTCATAGCCTGCATTCTGCATGACGAAGAGGGATGTTACCAGGATGAAGGCAGCACAGCCGTTCATGTTGATGGTGGTGCAGATAGGAAGGACGAAGCGGGAAACAGCGGGATTGGCCTTCATGTTGTGTTCTGCAGAAGCCAGTGTCACCGGCAGGGTGCCGGCGGAGCTCTTGGTGAAAAGGGCTACTGCAATGGCAGGAGACATTTTCTTGAATACATGGATAGGATTAAGTCCCCTTGCCAGAAGGAAAATAGGAATAACAATGAAAAACTGGATCACATTGCTGCCGATAATGACGGCGGTGTATTTCCCCAGAGCTCCCACAATGACGCCTGCCTCAATCTGGGCGGAAAGCTGGGCGGAGAAAGCCAGAATACCTACGGGGAGAATGAAGAGGAGCGCACGGATAAGGGTGAAGAGCAGTTCCTGGAAACCCATGATACCCTTCATCAGGATTTCCCGATTCTCCGTCTTCGGCATAAAGGCAAGGCCCAGGCCGAAGGCAGCGGCGATCATCATCACCGCCAGCACATTGCCCGACAGGAATGGCTGGAGCAGGTTATTGGGGATAACGCTTAAAATATGGTCATAATAAGTAAGATGGCCCAGCTTCTGGGGCACATTGGCAGTACCGGCGCCGATAATATCAGCAGGAAGATTGCCCGGTGCAATCCAGAGATACATGGCAAGGCCGATACCTGCGGCACAGATGGTGGTCAAAAGAGTATAGGTTACAGCATGGGCAAAAATACGTCCCGTTTCCTTTTTGCCTCCCAGCTGGGCCAGGGTGGTAATTACCGCCAGGGCAATGGTGGGCACCGCAATAAACTGGAAAAGACGGGTAAATACAGTGGCAATAAAGGTAAATAATTCATTCAGCGGCTTGATTCCCAGCCAGCCCAAAGCAGCCCCTGCCACCAGGGCCATCATCCAGAGAACGAACTGGCGGCCCTGTTTGTTTTTCTTGTTGGCCTCCAGCGCCTTTTGTGCAGCAGCCTGCACTTCCTCATTTTTCTTCATAAAAAACCTCCTGAAACGAAACGATATTATAACCAAGGAACCATCTCCGCGCGGCAGCCATAAAAAAAATCCTCCATCCCTTTGGGACGAAAGATTCGTGATTACCACCCAGATTCACATACATGTCACCATGCATGCCTCATGAGGTTTCCTTCCTTGTAGAAACCATGATTCTGTAACGGGAATGCCCGGAAAGGCATACTGGATTCCGCCTTTCACGCTCAGAAACGCACTTCGATAACCCCTGCCCCGTCCGCTTCCACTCTCCGGACTCGCTTGAGGGACTTCCAAAGAAATCTACTCTTCTTCTTCATCGCTATAAGTGCTCATACTATAACATGATAAAATGTCCATGTCAAGATGGAATTTATGAAATAGAAATTTCTATACCAGCCGTTTCCTCCATACCCCCTGGTGCCAGCGCCAGAAGAAAACAATGCCCCTGCTGCATTCATCCGCCGCCATGGCAATCCATATACCCGCAAGGCCCCAGTACAGATGGACCCCCAGAAGCCAGGCGCCGAAGGTGGCCACGGACCACATGAATATGATGCCCACCGTCACCGGCGCACGCACATCACCGGACGCATTGAGAGCCATGACCATGCACATATTCACAGCCCGGCCGATTTCGAGGAAAATTTCAATGAAAAGAATGGTTTTCCCCAGCGCCAGCACCTCCGGGTCATGGGTAAAGATGGACAGCACCGAATCGGCATTGAGATAAAGCATGGTGGCAATGGACCCTGAAAGCACCATGGCCACAGAAATGGTAAATTTCACCCGCCGGTCCACTTCCTCATTATCGCCGGCTCCTTTAAAATAGCCCACCAGAATCTGGGTGGCCATGGCCAGGGACTGGGAATAAACGTAGCTCATCATGGCGATAATGTAGCAGTACACCTTGGTGGTAATGACTACCACGCCGAAAATATTGACGAACTTCATAATCACCGTCTGGGACAGCTGGTACGAAAAGGTTTCGCCGCCGGAAGGAATGCCCAGATACAGAATCTTATGGAGCGTATCCCAAGGAAAAGGAGACAGATACTTCAAAGAAAATCGAACCGGCGTATACCGGTGAAACAGACAGACAATCAGGAAAAAGCCGATAAATTTGGAAATATTGGTGGAAATACACACCCCCGCCACCCCCATGGAGGGAATGGGACCCAGGCCGTGAATCAGGACCATGTTTCCTGCAATATTCGTAATATTCATCACCATGGAGCACAGCATGGTGAGCTTCAGCAGGGCAAAGCCCCGGAGAAAGGAAATAAAAGCCATGTACATGCTCTGGATAAAGACAAAGAGACCAATCCAGCGGATATACAAGGACGCATCCTTCCAAATTTCCCGGGGAATGCCTAATGCGTTAAGGAAGAATTCATCGAAGAAGAAAAGAGCCATACTGATGATGAGCCCCAGCACCAGGTTTGTAAAAAGAGCCACCGTACAAACCTCATTCACTTTCCCCATATTCCCTGCGCCCCGGTGATGGGCGATAAGGATAGTGGCTGCCTGGGACAGCACCGCCAGTGTAAGAATGACCAGATTAAACACCACATTGTCATTTCCCACGGCCGCCACGCTGTCCTGTGAATACCGGCTCAGCATGAACTGATCCACATTGGGAACCATCATCTGGAGAGCCGTTTCAATAAAAATGGGGACGGACATGGAAAACACCGTCCACCGGCTCTGATATAATTCATGGGATTTCATGGAAATACCCCTCCTGTAATAAGCCTGTTCAGGTTACCTATGATACCATCTGCCTGCTACAGCCGCAAGGAAATATGATAAAGCAGTAAATATTCAGAATTTTTTTGCATGCCCCCCTTGAAAAATTCCGTCCCATAAGGCATAATAGACTACGTCAGAGTTATGGGCGATTAGCTCAGCTGGGAGAGCGTCTGCCTTACAAGCAGAATGTCAGCAGTTCGATCCTGTTATCGCCCACCA
>NZ_UPZP01000051.1 GCF_900538805.1 uncultured Dialister sp. | reverse complement strand
GTACCGGCTGCTTGCTAGGCTTTGCCGGGCCCGGGCTTTCACCGGACTATACTATACACGCCGAACTGGCGCACACCTTCTGAACCCTTTGAACCCTCACGCCGCAGGCGTGTCCATGACCCTTTTGAACCCTTTGGGCGCTGGTGTATAATAAAGAAAAATTCCCTTTTCGTTTTCCTGAGAGAAGGTGTCCTTCATGCATGATGAACAGATGGCCGAGGAGAAGAAAAAGATAATCCGCCTCCTGCTTTCCCACATGAACTGCCGGTTTTACCCCCTGGCCTGTGAAAGTTTTGTCTTTCCCGGTATGACCGTGGACCGGGCGGTGGCTGCCATGCTGCAGAAGGAGGGGCTCCCCTCTGCGGGGGACAGGAAGGTAAGGAACAGCATCATCAGGAAGTATGTTCATTTCCGGCTGGAGCTGGCTTCGCTCATGGTGAAATGGGACAGCCGGCGTTCTGATTTCCTGGCAGAAACGGTGAAGGACAGTCTGGATTTCGATATTACCCGGTCCTTCAGCAATGAATTTGACAATGTGCGCCGGGCGCTCCTTCCCTTTAAGCCGCCCTTTGTCATGGAGGGGGGCGCGGTGATTCCGCTGGTGACTTATCTTTCCAGGGAAACCGGGGCGTCCCTGGCGCCGCTGACGGAGTATCTTTCCCGGGAAACGAAGGGATACATGGACAAGGTGAAGGAGGAGAGCGCTTCTTTCATGGATGCCCTTTCCTTCTGCCACCCCGATTTCCATGATACGTCTGCGGTGAAACTGCCTTTCCTCCTGCTCCAGTGCATCTGCGAGAATCTGGGCATGGAAGAGGGGGGGCTGGTGACGGAAAGCGCACAGATCCTCATGCCTCTGGCGGAGGTGACGCCTTACATGGCAAAGAAGAACCTGACCCCCGAGGGCACCCGTTTCTTTTATCATTACATCGTGTTCCGGTCCATGGTGCTTTCTTTCTTCGGGTCCTACATGTACCAGGACAGGAAGCTTCGGGACTCCATTTACAAGGGCATCATGAAAAGCCGGCCGGTGAAGAGGCTCATCCGCACCGCCAAGGCCATCCATTTCATGGAGGCCGATGATTTCATCCTGAACCAGCGGCTCTATCTTAAAATCAATATGTTCATGCGGCAGTGGGCTGTTTTTGACCCGAAAAAGAAGGAACACTACTACCGCTACTATCCCAATTTCACCACCTTCATCGCTGACCGTATGGACGACGACCGTTTTGCCGACCGCATCAACGGCCTTCTGGACGAATTCTGTCGGGCCGACCATTTCACCCTTTCCGAACGGGACCGGAACTTCCTCCTCCAGGAAACGGCGGCTTACATCAATACAGTGAGCCACGCCATGTACTTCGCCTACGGCATAGGCTTCAGAAGACCCGAAGATTTCATCGATTCCCGGTGGAATGAACAGACAAAGAATCCCCTGCTGAAGGGGTTTAAGAAAATATTCGGATTGTAAGAGACACTCACGGCGGGGGCGGTATTCCCGAAAGCAAGAGGGTTCAGGCGCCTGCGGCGCCCGGGTTCTATCGTCCGTGCGCTTCGCGCCGAACGATGGGTTCCGCCCGCAGGGCGGGCTGGTTCAGAGGGAGTTATGAATGCTGCCTGCGGCAGCGGGCCCCTTTTGGTGCTGGGCGGGGGAGATAATTTGCATATCGGGCAGTAACAGAGGAAAAACCATACTACCGCGCCTATGGCGCGAAGGAAATGCACCCCTTTTGGTACCTTCGGTACCACCTTTCCCCCGGAGGGGGAACTCTTAGCGGTGCTATGCATCGAGGTGCTTATGAGGCCTAAAGCTGAGCGGAGAGCGAACTTCCCCCTCCGGGGGAAGTGGTGCGCAGCACCCAAAGGGGTGCATTTCCATCGGGCGAAGCCCGGTTGTATGGTTTTCGCTGCCTCTGGCAGCGCTGCCGCCTCTGGCGGCATACAAAACTCATCGCCCGCCAGGGCGATACCACCACCCTTTGAACCTTCTGAACCTTGTGAACCCTCTGAACCCTCACGCCGCAGGCGTGTCCAATGGTGATACCACCACCCTTTGAACCTTGTGAACCCTCTGAACCCTTTGAACCCGCGGCTTCGCCGCTTTTATAGAAAGGACCTATCCATGTTCCGTTCCATTCTCTGTTTCTTCCTTGTTTTTTCCTGCCTGGCCTTTGCGGGCTGCGGGCAGCAGTCTTCTCCCTCGGAGAAGGAGTATGAAAGAATCGTTGTGATTTCCGACCTCCATTACCCGTCTAAAACCGTGGATGCTGCGAAAAGGCAGGCCATCATTGACAATAAGGTGAAGGCCCGGGATGAAATCAACGGCTGGTCCGATGTGGACCTCAAGGTGTTCACCGGTGACATGGTGGAAATGTACGGCTCCATGAAGCAGATGGAAGAGGCAAAACAGTTTATCGACGGCTTTACCGGGGATAAAGCGTACCTGGCCGGAAATCATGAGCTCTTCTACAAAGAAGAACTGAAAAACGGCAAACCCGTGATGGCGGACCCGGACCTTCGGAAGGCCCATGAGGAAAATTATGAAAAGGTCTTCGGGCCCCTCCACAGCACAAAGAAGCTGGGGCAGTACCTCCTCATTTTCCTCTCCCCCGAAGATACGGAAGGTAAATTTCCTGTGGCCATGTCTAAAGAAGAAATGGAATGGCTGAGGAAGACACTGAAAGAAAACAGCCAGACCCCCACCCTCATTTTCTACCATGCGCCGCTGTCGGACACCATGATTCCCTACAACGACAAAATAGGAAATCCCCGGAACTTCGCCCAGCCCGCCGGGGACATAGATCTCATCCTCCTCACCAGTCCCCAGGTGAAACTGTGGGTGTCCGGCCATACCCATACGCCGCCCACCCAGCCCACCTTTGCCAATGAAGTGAACTACTACCACGGAAAAATTCTTGATGTATACAATCCCACCTGGGACGGAAAACAGGTGTGGTCCAACTCCATCTACCTCTATAAGGATAAAATCGTGATTAAAACCTTCGACCACAAAAAAGGAGAGTGGATGGAAAATCTCACGAGAACGGTAACACTGTAAGGGGGCTGGAGTCATGGGTGGAGGAAAGCCGTATTCCCAAAAGGAAGAGGGTTCAAGCGCCTGCGGCGCTAAGTTTCTATCGTTCGTGCGCTGACGCGCCGAACGACGGGTTCTGCCCGCAGAGCGGGCCGGTTCAGAGGGAGTTTTATATGCCGCCGACAGGCGGCTATACTCATCGCCGCGAAGCGGCGATACCACAACCCTCAGCCACGAAGTGGCTGTCAAACCTAAGAACCCTCCGGCCCATAGGGCCGGTCAATCTTAAGAACCTTTCTCCTCACAACCCTTCTACACAACCTGCGGCGCCAGCCGCGCCCCTTCGCGCCCTTTGGGCGCCCCCTCTGAACCTTTTGAACCCTCTGAACCCTCACGCCGAAGGCGTGTCAGCCCGGGCCGCCAGGCGGCCCCAAAGGAGGTCATCATGTACAAAATCCAAGTCTATCTCCCTCCCGAAGCCCTGCGTAAAATCAGGAAGGCCATCGAAAAGGCGGGCGGCGGGAAAATCGGAAATTACGAAGGCTGCATGTCCTGGTGGAAAGTACGCTCCTCCTGGATCACCATGGACGGCGCCCACCCCTATAACGGCAAGGCCGGCGAAAGGACGGAGGCCGAAGAGTACATCCTCCAGTGCCGGGTGGATGAAGCCCAGGTGGACGAAGTGATTTCCGCCATTAAAAAAGCCCACCCCTACGAAGAACCGGTGGTGGACGTGGTGAAACTGGATGAAAAGAGTTTTCTGTCGCGGTGATACACCATGGTGCCATGTCGAGTGGGAAACCATTTGCAAGTAGTTTCCTGTCGGTAAGAAACGCAGTGGTGCCATGTCGAGTGGGAAACCATTCGCAAGCAGTTTCCTGTCGGTGAGAAACACCATGGTTCCACGCCGAGTGGGAAACCATTCGCGAACAGTTTCCTGTCGGTAAGAAACACCATGGTGCCATGCCGGATAGGAAACCATTCGCGAGGAGTTTCCTGTCGCGGTGATACACCATGGAACCATGTCGAGTGGGAAACCATTCGCAAGCAGTTTCCTGTCGTTATGAAACACAAAGGCGTCATATCGAGTGGGAAACCATTCGCAAACCGTTTCCTGTCGGCATGAAACACAAAGGTGCCATGTCGAGTGGGAAACTATTTGCAAATAGTTTCCTGTCGGCATGAAGCACAATGGAGCCAAGTCGAGTGGAAAACCATTCGCAAGCAGTTTCCTGTCGTTATGAAACACAAAGGCGTCATGTCGGATAGGAAACCATTCGCAAACCGTTTCCTGTCGGAATGAAACACAAAGGCGTCATGTCGAGTGGGAAACCATTCGCAAACGGTTTCCTGTCGGAATGAAACACAAAGGCGTCATGTCGAGTGGGAAACTATTCGCAAGCAGTTTCCTGTCGGAATGAAACACAAAGGTATCATGTCGGATAGGAAACCATTCGCAAACAGTTTCCCGTCGGTAAGAAGCGCAATGGCGCCCCGCCGCTCCTGTCATTTCGAGCGCAGCGAAGCGGAGTCGAGAAATCTCCCGGCGAAAAGTTTCCTGTCGGTGTGAAACACAATGGAGCCAAGTCGGACAGGAAACTATGCGCGAACAGTTTCCTGTCGGAATGAAACACAAAGGCGTCATGTCGAGTGGGAAACCATTCGCAAACCGTTTCCTATCGGTGTGAAACACCATGGTGCCATGTCGAGTGGGAAACTATTCGCAAATAGTTTCCTGTCGGTAAGAAACACCATGGTGCCATGCCGGATAGGCAACTATTGGCGCCTGAGGAAAACCTGGTTGATGCGGTACATGTAGGCGCCGTTTGGAAAAGTGACTTTGGTGGCGTTGACGTAGCTGGCGGTGCTGGTGAAGTGGATGCGGGAGAGTTCTCCTGCCATGTCCAGATACTGCCAGAAGGCGCCGCCTTTTTCTGTTTCAAAGAGAACGAAGAGGTAGGGGGACAGGGAAGACACCTGGGATTTAGCGGAAGCCATGGCTGAGAGCAGGGCGCCCATGTCCACTTCCCGGTTTTCCGGAAGCACAGGATGGGGCGTATATTCCTTGGGCACCGTGGTGATGCTGACATATCGAATGGGCAGGTTCATGGTCTGTTCCTGGTTCATGGTGGTCTCCTTTGGGGAATGAATAGGTGATAGAAATTAGGCGATAGATGGTAGAAGATAGAAATTAGACGATAGAAGATAGATGGCAGACGGTCAGACATCAGACGTCAGACGTCAGACGTCAGACTTCCCACCCGTCATCCTGTTCAAAGGGGAGCTATATATGCTGCCTGCGGCAGCGGGTCTCCTTTGGTGCTGGGCGGGGGAGATAATTTGCATATTGGGCAGTAACAGAGGAAAAACCATACGACCGCGCCTATGGCGCGAAGGAAATGCACCCCTTTTGGTACCTTCGGTACCACCTTTCTCCTAAAGGGAAGCATGTCACTGGATTCTCAGTCGTCTACGACTCCCTACGAATCCAGTTCCTTTGCCACCCCGGAGGGGGAACTCTTAGCGGTGCTATGCATTGAGGTGCTTATGAGGTCTAAAGCTGAGCGGAGAGCAAACTTCCCCCTTTAGGAGAAGTGGTGCGCAGCACCCAAAGGGGTGCATTTCCATCGGGTGAAGCCCGGTTGTACGGTTTTCCATTCCGCGGAGCGGAATTATAAAACTATCGCCCGCAGGGCGATACCACAACCCTCAGACCCGTAGGGGCTGTCAAACCTTAGAACCTTAAGAACCTTAGGGCCCTTTGGGCCCGTCAACCTTCCCCTCTGAACCCTCTGAACCTTATGAACCCTCTGAACCCGGGCCGCGCAGCGGCCCTTTTATTTCAAATAGGATTCATCATAGCTGAAGGAGGCGCTGCCGTCTTCTCCGGCGTGGATGGTGGCTTTGACGCCCAGGGGAAGGAAGAGGTTGTCCGGGCCGTGGCCCACCGGGACGCCTTCAATTACCGGTTTGCCGGAGAGTTTGGCGTAGTGGGCAAGGACGTCGTGGATGGAGAATTCTTCACCCACCGGGGAGGCGCCGTAGAAGTCGCCGTAGGCAATGGCGCTGACCCGGGAGAGGAGGCCGTTCTGGTAGAGCTGTTCCATCATGCGGTCCACCCGGTAGGGGTCTTCGCCGGTGTCCTCCAGAAGCAGGATGGCGCCGTCTCCCTTCAGCTCATAGGGGGTGCCGCAGAGGGAAGAAATGACCGTCAGATTTCCTCCTTCTACCAAACCCGTGGCATCGCCCGGGGAAAGGGCCTTCAGCGATTTTCCGGCGGGCAGCCGGATTTCACCCTTCGGCAGACTGCCGGAGAGACCGTTTTCGAAATTGTAAAGGGTAAAGGCGGTGTAGTTATCGCCTTTGAAGGTGGACATCATGGGGCCATGGATGGTGACAATGCCGCTCCTTTGGCCGATGGCTGCATGAAGGGCGGTGATGTCGGAAAAGCCGATGAGCATTTTCGGGTGGCGGGCAATCATTTGATAGTCCAGCTTATCCAAGAGCCGGGCAGATCCGTAGCCGCCGCGGAGGCAGACGATGGCCTTCACCGAATCGTCCTTGAAGAAATCGTTCAAATCCTTCGCCCGGTCCTCGTCGCTTCCGGCCAGGTAGCCGTAGTCATCGGTGACAGACGGCGCCAGCTTCACCTTATAGCCCAGGGCCTCCAAAAGCTCAATGGACCGGTTGTAATCGGTCATGCCGCCATGGGCCGCCGGCGCCAGCACGCCGATGGTGTCCCCTTCCTTCAACGGCAGCACCTTCTCCCGCTCTACTTTGCCTGATACGGGAGAAGGGGAGTGGAAATGAAAAATGCAGAGCACTGCCAGTACGATAAGGAGAGGCAGGATATAGAGCTCATATTTCTTAAACCATATATATAAACCGTGCATGGAATACCTTCTTATGTCATATTTGCGCCTGAGGCGCAAATGACAAGTATAGCACGGAACGGAGGAAATGGAGCAGTATTTTACTATAAAGGTAACGATTACATATTAAAAAGATCGGCATGGGATCCTGTTGCGACAAGAGTCAGTGTGAGCACATCGTTTTCAATCATATACACAAGCAGCCAGTCCGGCTTCACATGACATTCACGGAAACCCTGAAAGTTTCCACTTAAAGGGTGGTCGTGGAAATGGGAATCCAAAGGAATGCCCTGCCGCAGCATATCTACTACCGCGTCCAAAAGAGATATATCCATACCTCTTTTTTTCATGCGTTTATAGGGAAGCGCTGATTAATTCGCAGAATCGAATTTCATATGTATTTTTATCCAATGCGGCGTCATCAGTCTCCTTAAATAGCTCGCTATTCTCGTTGACTGATTCCTTGCATTGAATAAAAATACAAGAATGAAATCCGATAACGATTTAATCAGTGCTTCCCTAATCCCGTTTATAGGATGAAGTGAACTTTACAATGTACATATCTTAATCATCCAGTGCTTTCTTCAACTCTTCCATGGAGGTATACCCTTTGATCGAAGGGTCATGGGAAATCCGCCTTGCTTCATCCATGGCAGCTAAAGTCTGCCGGTTGTAAGAGGGAAGCTCGACGGAAAACGGAATGCCGCCGCGGAGGACACACTGATGAAGGAATAAATTCACTGCACTGGACATATCCAGACCCAGACTGCTGAATAATGCGGAAGCCTGCTGTTTGATATCGGAATCAATCCGGATTTGTGTTGGGGTGGTAGCCATGAAAATCACTGCCTTTCTAAAAAATCATCATCTGATTCATCCATCTCAATTATAATCAAAATGGTTTATTATGTAAACATATATGTTTACGATGTAAATGAATATATCCATATAAAATGGGATGTAGGCAGAAATAATGTACCCAAACCACTCAGTGCGGGATTAAGATATATTCTTTTTAAAAAATTGGCAGGCTTCGGTGAGGGAGTCAAAGACGGCGAAGCACTTCTGTCTGATTTCCTCTGTGACGGGCATAAGGTCCGGCACCATCACCGGTTTCATGCCTGCCGCTCTGGCTGCCAGGATGCCGTTGGGGCTGTCTTCAAAGACAAAGCAGTCCTTAGGCGGTGTCCCCAGTTTCTCTGCAGCCAGAATGAAAATGTCCGGCGCCGGCTTTCCCCGGCTCACCTCATCACCGCTGGCAATGGCATCAAAAGAGGAAAGGAGGCCGGTGACGGAAAGATTTGCCCGGATCTGGCCGGTGGGACTGCTGCTTCCGATGGCAAGGCCAAAGCCCTTTTCACGGAAAAAAGAAATCATATCCCGGCAGCCCGGTTTCTCCGGCACCCGCTCTGCCAGAAGCCGGGAAACCCGCTCTTTGCAGAGCCGCTGGATGGGAGCGCCGTCCTTGACGTGGTAGTATTTCTCAATGATGCGGTTCATGGCATCTCCGCTGGTGCCGCATATTTCATATTTAAAAGAAGAAGGAAGGGAAAGACCCCTTTCCCGGGCCAGACGGTTCCATTCCTGCTGGAAAATACTTTCCGTGTCGAAAAGGGTGCCGTCCATATCAAAAATAACAGATTGTTTGTACATGAATACCTCTTAATATAGTGTACTAGTGGGCTAGTGGGCTAGTGGGCTAGTGGGCTGGTGGGCTGGTGGGCTAGTGGGCTAGTGTACTAGTGGGCTAGTGGGCTAGTGGGCTAGTGGGCTAGTGGGCTGGTGGGCTGGTGAGCTGGTGAGCTGGTGAGCTGGTGAGCTAGTGGGCTAGTGAGCTAGTGGGCTGGTGGGCTAGTGGGCTGGTGGGCTGGTGAGCTGGTGAGCTGGTGGGGCCGCTATCGGCTGTCGGCTGACCGCTTGCCGCGGGCCCTGTGCCGTTATGCCGGATTCTCGTACGGGGGGGTTCAGAGGATAAAAGGGTTCTTAAGATTGACGGGGCTTTCGCCCCGAAGGTTCTAAGGTTTGACAGCCCTTTCAGGGCTGAGGGTTGTGGTGGCGGCTCCGCCGCAAGTATATACGCTGCCTGTCGGCAGCGGTGGTGGACGCCTTTAAAAATGAAAGGCGCCATGATGATAAAACCGGGGAACCGCCCTGCGGGCGAAGCTCGGTTGTATGGTTTTCCATTCCGAGGAGCGGAATTATAAAACTCATCGCCCCTAAAGGGGAAACGACTCACTATGATTGGTGCGTCGCTTTGCTCCTGCCAATCATGTTCGCTGTGCACCCGAAGGGCGATACCTTCCCCTCTGAACCCTTTGAACCTTCTGAACCCTCTGAACCCTCACGCCGCAGGCGTGTCCAATGGCGATACCACAACCCTTGGCCCAAAGGGCCGTCGCCCTTTTCTACACAACCCGCCGCCGCAGGCGGCCATAACCTCCAGCCCCGCAGGGGCTGGCCACCTTCCCCTTTGAACCTTTTGAACCCTTTGAACCCTTTGAACCCTCTGAACCTTCACAGCGCGGCAGCGCTGTGTCTCATCCCATATGGGCCCCTGCTGCCTGGAAGACGGGGAGCATGACGGAGAAGACCATGAGGGCGGTGACGGCGCCGGTGAAGAGGAGAAGGGAGGGCTCCAGGATGGCCCGGAAGCGGCGGATTTTACGTTCCGTCTCGTGGGTGAGTATTCCCTCTGCCTGCCTGAGGAAGCGGGGGAGTTCGCCGCTTTCCATGCCCACCCGGCAGAGGTGGTGCACCAGGGGGAGGGAGAAGCCGCTTCTCTCCAGGACATCAGGGAAATCCTCTCCCCTTTCCAGATGGTCCGCCACAAAGGAGAGGGCCCTTTGGGCATCCCGATTTCCCAGCACATCCCGGGAGTCCCGGAGGGATTCGGAAAGGGTGCGGCCGCTTTCCAGGAGGGCGGAGAGGGCGGCGCAGAAACGGACCAGAAGGAGGCGCCGGTAGAAACGGGAACGGTACAGCAGGCTGTGGCCCATTTCCCTGCCCTGTTTTGAATAAAAGAAAAGGATGGCCCCTGTGATGGAAAAAAGGAGAGCTCCCGCCAGATAGAGCCCATAGTTCTTCAGCCAGAGCCCCAGGGACAGGGCCAGGGACGCGGCCGGCGGGAAGGGGATGGAAAGGGAGTCAAAGAGGAGGGCGAAGGAGGGGAGGATGAAGGTCAGGATAACGATGAAGAGACAGAGGGCAAAGAAGGTAACGAAGAGGGGATAGGCCAGGGCGCCTTCAATGGATTTGATGAAATGGTCTTCCTTCAGGTAGTACCGGGAGAGACGGTGCAGCTCCTCCGGCAGGGTGCCCGACAGCTCTCCCACCGACAGGAGGGAGAGGAAGAAGGGCGGAAAGCAGCGGGCCCTTTCAAAACTCTCGCCTACGCCGTGGCCGGTGGAAATGGTTTTTCTGATGGAAGAAAGGAGGGCCCTTTCTTTTTTATCCATCTGCTTTTCCAGAAGGGAAATGGAATCGGTCATGGTGAGCCCCGCATCAAGGAGGGATGCCCACTCTTCCGCAAAAAGAGCGAGCTTCTGCCGGGAGCTGAAGGGACGGCTCCATGAAAAAAGGGAGGCGGGCTCCTTCTTTTCCTCCAGATGAATGAGATGGAGCTCCCGTGCAAAAATTTCCGCCGCCGCCTCCCGCTGCGACTCCGCCTGCACACTGTCCTCTATGACAGAGCCGTCGTCGCTGTAGGCTTTAAAGATAAATTCCTTCATGGCTTGCTCCTTGTCCTTTTGCTGCCTGCCATCCGCTATGTAATGCTGATTGTCTCAAATGCTCTGCGTACCGAGATTCTTCGCGCCGCTTAGAGTGACCGGGATTCTTTAGTGGACTAGTGAGCTAGTGAACTAGTGGACTAGTAAGTGTCACTATCTACATGTACCAGGATTCGCCCGGGATCAGAATGACGCGTAGGGCGGGAAGGTAAGCACGTAACGCTGATTATAAAATTTATCGCCCGAAGGGCGATACCGCACCCTTTGCACCCTTTGAACCTTCTGAACCCTTTGAACCCGGGCCACGCAGTGGCCCCACAGCCGCCACCACACCCCTCAGCGGCAAAGCCGCTGTCAAACTTTAGAACCTTAAGAACCTTCGGCCCGCCAGGGCCGTCAACCTTCACTCCGAAGGCGTGTCATCTACAATTCCAGTATCCTCATCATCTTGTCCCGTTCCCGCTCCGACAGGCCCTTCAGCCCGTAGGCGGCCTGTTTCATGGTTCTCATCTGGTGAAGTCCCATTTCCATGTAGGAAGGAATCTGGGCTTCCTTGCCTTCCCGGATGAGGTGGGCGGTGGCGGGGATGTTGGTGAGGATTTCACGGAGGAGGAAGGTGTCTTTTCCGGTGCGGTAGAGGCGCTGGGAGGAGACGGAGCGGAGGGTGGCGGAGAGGAGGCTCCGGATTTCCTCCTGCCTGTCGGCAGGGAAGGCGTGGATGATGCGGCCGATGGAGTCGGCGGCCCGGGTGGTGTGGAGGGTGCCCAGCACCAGGTGGCCGGTCTCGGCGGCGGTGAGGGCAGCGGAAATGGTTTCGCTGTCCCGCATCTCGCCCAGGGCGATGACGTCCGGGTCCTCCCGGAGGGCGTCCCGCACGCCGGAGGCAAAATCCGGCACATCGGCGCCCACTTCCCGCTGGTGCACCAGCGCCTTGTCCGACGGAATCACGTACTCCACCGGGTCCTCCAGGGTCACCATGTGGCAGGGCCGGCGGCTGTTTATGGTGGACAGGATGCGGGCCAGGGTGGTGCTCTTGCCGCTGCCGGAGGGACCGGTGACCAGCACCAGGCCGTGCTCCAGGGCGGCGGTTTTTTCTATCCATTCCCTGTCGGGATCTGGAGACAGGTCCGACAGGGAGGGCAGGATGCGGAGGGCCGCCGCCTTCCGCCCGAAGGAGTGGTATAGGTGGATACGGAGGCGGCAGGATCCTATGGTGCCTCCGCCGTCGCAGGAGCCGCGGCGCTCCCATTCCTCCTCCTTTTCCGCTCCCAGAAAATCGTGGAAGAGGGAAGCAAAGAAATCGTTATCCGCCGTTTCCTTTAATTTCTTCAAACCGCCATAGACGCGGATGGATACCGTTTCTCCTTCGGTCACGTGGATATCCGTCATGGCGGGATAGGCGGTCATTATTTTTTCTATATCCATAGAAATCAATCCTCCCCTGCAGCAATCATGGACGCTTCCTGCGGCGTTATCACACCTTCCGTCATGAGGGTGAGGGCCGCTTCTCCCATGGAGGGCTGGCCCTGGCGTTTCATGCATTCCCGGAACCGGTGGGCGGAAAAGCCGTGGTGGATGATGTCCCGTTCCTTACGCCCTATGGAAATCATTTCAAAAACGCCGGTGCGTCCCCTGAGACCTTCATGGCAGGCTTTACATCCTTTCCTTCGATACACCGCGGCCCCTTTATATGTCTCCGACAGTCCCAGGGCCTGCTGCTCCTCTGCCGTAAGGATCTGGGGCTCGCGGCAGCGGGGACAGAGCCGGCCTGCCAGCCGCTGGGCCATGACCAGGGACAGAGAAGCGGAAAGAAGGTAGGGGGCAATGCCCATATCCATGAGACGAAGCGGCGCGTCGGAGGCATGGTTTGTATGGATGGTGGAAAGCACCAGGTGCCCGGTCAAGGCGGCGTGCACCGCGATTTCCGCCGTCTCCCGGTCACGGATTTCCCCGATCATCACAATATCCGGATCCTGCCGCACAATGGAACGGAGGCCCTTCTCAAAGGTAAG
This sequence comes from uncultured Dialister sp., assembly GCF_900538805.1. Lineage (GTDB taxonomy): Bacteria > Bacillota > Negativicutes > Veillonellales > Dialisteraceae > Dialister. The sequence goes on along the minus strand of NZ_UPZP01000051.1, from coordinate 2,562 downwards.
CCCTGCCTTTTCATTCACCTGCACCTGGGTTACCCCCGGCAGGCGGTACTCCACCGGATCCTCCACGGAAATAATGCTTACCCCCTCTTTGTTCAGCATTTTAAGGGCTGCATAAAGGGTGGACGTCTTTCCGCTGCCCGTGGGGCCGGCGGTGAGAATCATGCCGCTTTTTCCGGCAAGGCATTTCCGGAAAACCGCCTCCTGCATGGGGAGCATGCCCAGCTCGTTCTTCTCTATGAAATCCACCTGCCCCGACAGGAGGCGGATGACTATGGTTTCTCCATATAAAGAGGGGAGGATAGAAATACGGAGATCATAGGGCACACCGTCGAATGAAGTGCTGCAGCTCCCGTCCTGGGGCAGCCGGCTCTCGCCCACATTCATGTGGCCGATGACCTTGGACCGCACCGAAAGACCGGGGAGCATGGGCAAGGGAAGGTGGAACCGCTCATAAAGCACGCCGTCTTCACGGAACCGCACCCGCACCATGGACGCCTGGGGCTCCATATGAATATCACTGGCTCCCTCTGACACCGCACATTCCAGAATCCGTTCCAGCACCCTTTCCGCCGAACCTGTCCTGATTTCCTCCATACTATCCTCCCATAGAGAATCGCAAAGAAATGGTTTTATTCTATTATATCAATTTATAAGCAAGGACTGCCACCGGTTTGAGAATTGAGATTGTCTGCTATCTGCTATCCGCTTACCGCTGTCCGCTGTACGCTGGACTGTATTCCCGAAAACAGGGAGACATTCAGACATCAGACTTCCCGCCTCCCATCTGTCATCCTGAGCGCAGCGAAGGATCTCGGTACAAGGCGTTAGTGTCTCTTTCGCTGGTAAATACCGGTCGGCGGGAAGACATCAGACTGTCAGACGGCAGACATCAGACATACATACATTATTCCCGAATGCAAGGGGGTTCAGGCGCCTTCGGCGCCCGGGTTCAAGCCGACATCGGGCTCACGCCCTGGACGGCTCCGGTTCCGCCCACAGAGCGGGCTGGTTCAAAGGGAGTTATATATGCTGCCTGCGGCAGCATCCCATGAGCGAAAGCGAACACAACCCTTCTACACAACCCGCCGCCGCAGGCGGCCATAACCTCCAGCCCCGCAGGGGCTGGCCACCTTCCCCTTTGAACCCTTTGAACCCAGACCGCAGAGCGGTCTCCCTATTCTCCCAAAACCTCCCATATCAGCCGGTCCCATTCATCCCATACCACTTCCGGAGCGAAGGGCTTCATATTTTCCTTGGCCCTTTTGCCGAAGGCAGCCCTTTTATCGCCATCTTCCATGAGCTTTCGGAGGGCCTCTGCCAAGGGGGCGGCGCCGTCTTCTGTGAGGTATCCATCCTCACCGTCATGAATCAGCTCGTTCACCGCCGGGCAGCTCCTGTATCCCACCGCCGGAATGCCTACGCCCATGGCTTCGGTAAGGGCCAGGGGGAATCCTTCATGATGGCTGGGAAAGGCGAAAATATCCGTTTCCTTCCACACAGAAGCCATATCCTTTGTGGTGCCCTTGAGAAGCACCCGGCTTTCCAGCCCGGCCTTCTTAATCATGCCCTTCAGGGTGGCAACATAGGTTTTGTCATAGGTGTCGCCCCAGAGGCAGACCTGCCAGTCCGGGAAATCCTTTGCCAGGAGGGTAAAGGCCTCCACCAGCAGATGCTGCCTTTTGGTGCGGCCGGTGACACGGCCCACATTGGTGATGGTGTGGATTTTGCGGTTGGCCCCGGGCCGGGCGGAGACGGCAGGAATGGACACGGCGTTGGGAATGTAGACGAAATGGTCATGATGGAGATATTTCTCCGCCTTTTGGATGAAAGACGGCATGAGGGCCTGGATACGGGCACTCTTTTCCAGCGCTTTTATTTCCTTCGCCGGCGCGTGGGCAAAAATTTCATCGGGGTCATTATGAAGCATGGAAACCACGGGCACCTTCACATCCAGCCCCTCCAGCAGCAGACGGCCCGTAGGCTCCCGGAAGGAAATAATCACATCCGGTTTCTCCAAAGCCAGCACCCGCTCCAGCTGGGGCGCTGCGGCGGAAAGCATTTTATAATTCCGCTCCCTGGCGCCGGACTTGCTGAAAAGGCGGGTAATTTCCCGAAGACCCTTTCCCAGGGTACCCATATGCACCGGCTTCATGCCGGCCATGTGAAAAAGATTGTAGAAATGGCAGTCCTTGGGAAAGGGATAAAAGGGAGCCCCCTCCTTTTCATCCGCCATGACCACCGACAGGTGATACCCCTTTTCCTCCATGGCAAAAGCCATGCGGGACAGCACATGCTCAATGCCGCCGCTGTAGTTTACAAATTTATGAAGATCCGCCAGTAAAAGATTCATATGCCTCTCCCTGCTGTAGCAACCGTAAGATAAACCTGCCCTTATTATAGCAGATGGAACGCAGACAACAGGGGGATGTGATAAAATAATAAGAACTGATTCTGACGTTTTATGAAAACTTTTACCACGAAATACGAGGGTGTAAAATTCCTTGTGTAAATTAGATTCCTATTAATAAACCTGACATTTTTGACCTTACACGGAAGCCGTTT